>DCGK01000129.1:15128-18985 GCA_002315235.1 Ruminococcus sp. UBA1780 | reverse complement strand
TCACAGACAGAGAAAAAGGAGGAGAAAAGAGATATGTTTGAAATAAAAGTATTTTTATGCTACAATATTCTGGAAAGACTTCTTGAATAGAAAAGTTAAAAAGGAGAAACAATGAACAGTACAGAAGACTCAGTAATACTTGTGGTTGACGACGACCGCGATATAGTAAATGCAATTTCAAAAATTCTGGAGCTTGAAGGCTACAGAACGGTAAAAGCCTACAACGGACTTGAGGCGCTTGACAAACTGGTTGACAACGATATAAAGCTTATACTTATAGATATAATGATGCCCAAGCTTGACGGCCTGTCAGCTATGATGAGGATAAGAGAGAAGAAAAATATTCCGATCATAGTTCTGTCGGCGAAGTCTGAGGACAGCGACAAGATTCTCGGACTTTCGATGGGAGCGGACGACTACATAACAAAGCCGTACAACCCTATGGAGCTGGTTGCAAGGGTTCGCTCAAATCTCAGAAGATACCTTACACTCGGTGCAGCGGGAACCGCACCTGTAAAGGACGAAAATATCCTGAGAAACGGCGGACTTGCACTTGACAGAAATGCCAGACAGTTTACAGTGGACGGAGACCCTGTTAAACTTACTGCAACCGAATACAAAATAACTGAGCTTCTGATGGAGAATGCAGGACGGGTGTTTTCAGCAGAAGAAATATATTCAAAGGTGTGGAACGAAGATTCATTTTCAGTGGAGAACACTGTAATGGTTCATATAAGACATATAAGGGAAAAGATAGAAACAGACCCGGGCAACCCGCGTTATCTTAAGGTTGTATGGGGAATAGGATACAAGATAGAGAAGATTTCCGGAGGCTAAGAGATGAATTTTCTGAAAAGGAAAATAACAAGAAATATTGCAGCTGGCATTATGACGCTGTTTGCCCTGTGTTCGGCATTTATAGCAGCGGATGCTGTTTTCACATACAGTGAGACAGAGACGGGAAGAGCAGGCAGTCTTATTTATTCAAAGGGTCACGCTGAAGTATCAGAACTTCAGGCCAGGCTGTGGCTGGCTGCAAACATGTACATGCAGAATACTGACGGTGACGGCATAATACAGGGAAATGAATATTTCAGAAATTCACTGTCTTCAGAGCTTAAAAGAGCCGGCGTAACGGATATCAACGGCAGAATGATAGTGCCTGAAACGGATAATTTCTGGTACACATTAAACCAGAGCGGAAGAAAGGTTACAAATGACAGCGCAAATCTGGCTGCTGAAAGCGACAGAGACTATATGTTCAGGGGAAGGGTATCCGCTGACTGCATAGAGCAGACAGATTATCCTGACAAGTCAGGATATTATGTACCGGAAATGCACGACTGCAGATGCTATACAAATACAAACGGCATGTACTATTACTACTGCGACGGCAGGGGATATGCGGTATATGACTACGACGTTTCAGGCCTTGATTACTATGAGGATGAACTTGGGGCCAGAATTTATCTGAACAGTGACGGAACAACTCCTGTTCCTGATCTTTTCAACGAAACAGAATACATGAGCTTTGATGCTGAAGATCCTCTTTCCGGCGCGGATATGAATATAAGAAACAAATACAATGTTGAGCTTAACCTTATTCCGCACAGTGAGAATATAGCTGCATTTGAAGAGTATCTTGTAAAATGCGACGGTGCGGAAAAGGAATTTGTAAGACAGTTTGCAGCTGCGCTTGGATTTCTGGGGTTATCAGGTATATTTGCGATTTACATTATGGCACTCGGCGGATACAATGAAGAAACAGGAAAATTTGAAATGCGTGCAAGAGACAGCGTTTACGGAGAGCTGTTCCTGGTTACAGGATTTATAATGCCGCTTATATTCTGTGCTGCATGCAGTGAAAGTCTGCTCGATGCTGCAGCGGAAATAACCAGATACAATCTTGGAAATTTTCCGGTGAAGGCAGCTGCAGCGTTCGGGGCAGTAACAGTTTACCTGATTATGATAATGTCGCTTGACACTCTGCTGAACAGAATCAAATGCCACAAGGTAACGGATACATTTTTCGGAACATCAATGGTTAAGAGAGCGTATCACGCGGTCGGAAACGGTTTTTCATCCGTCTGGAGAAACAGGGATGACGCATTGTCAGTAAGATTTCTTATGAGATTCGGACAGGCTGTGCTTGCAGGCGTGGCAGCACTGATTATAGGAATTATAACAGACAATCCGGTGATATTTATAATTCTTGCACTTGCTGTGGTTATATTTTACCTGTATGAAAATCTTAAGGACTTCAGAGCGATAAAGGAACTGAGCAGTCAGATAACAGGGATGAGTCAGGGGGATTACACTCCCAGGCTTGCCGGACAGAACAGCGTCACATACGAAATGACAAACAAGCTCAACAGTATTTCCGACGGGATTCAGAATGCGGTTGAGGAGCAGATACGTGCGGAAAGAACCAAGATTGAACTGGTTACCAACGTTTCACACGACCTGAAGACTCCGCTTACATCAATTGTAAGCTATGTTGACCTTCTTTCAAAGGAGGAGCTCAGCCCGGAGGCACGTGACTATGTAACGGTTCTTGAGCAGAAGACAGACAGACTTAAAACAATAGTATCTGACGTATTTGACCTTGCAAAGGCCACTGCAAACACGGATGTAAACCTTGAGAAGATTGATGCCGTTGTACTTGTCAACCAGGTTATTGCCGACATGGAAGACAGGATTACGAAGTCTGAGAGAGAAGTAAAAACTGAGATAAATGCGGAAACTGCCTTTATCGAGGCAGAAGGGAAGAAGATGTACCGTGTTCTTCAGAATATTATTGACAATGCACTTAAATATTCGATGGCCGGCACGAGAATATTCACACGGCTTGATGTGAATAACGGCGCTGTACGCTTTACGGTAAAGAATACCGCATCATACGAGATGAACTTTACTCCGGATGAAATCACGGAGAGATTTGTCCGCGGAGACAAGTCAAGAACAACAGAGGGAAGCGGACTGGGACTTTCGATTGCACGAAGCTTTACAGAAGCCTGCGGCGGAAAGTTCAGCGTCAGTGTTGACGGTGATGTGTTTGCCGCAGAGGTTGAGTTTAATGCGATATCATAAAAGCGGAGGCATCTGAGTTTTTCCGACGGTTTTACACAGCCTTGTTGAAAACTCTGTGGAAAATGTGGAAAAGCAGGTTGAAAACCGTATTTTGACGTATAACGTTAACATATTTGCATTAAAAAGGGCTTCGTTAACTGTAAAAACAGCAGTTAACGAAGCCCTTTTATGTTGAAAACCTGTTACTGAATCTTCAGGATCTTCATTGCATTTCTGAAGAAAATGAGTTCCTTTTCCTCGTCTGTAAGAGGAAGCTCGTTAATCATATTTATCTCGTTTGACGGCATGTCCCACGGGCAGTCACTTGCAAACAGAATTCTGTCAGCGCCGTGTTTTCGTATTATCCGGAGTATCTGTTCGCGTGAAATCTCGGATGCGATTATTGCAATGTCAAGATAAAGCTTACCCGGCCTGCCTGCAATGTATTTTTCAACGTTGTCCCAGTCACGCATACCGCCTCCGTGTGCGAGAATCATTGTCATCTCAGGTACTCTGTCAAATACTTCAGCAGCTGCCTTTGCTGTACAGTGGTAAAGGTCCGGTGAAAGCGGGTCAAATCCTGAATGGAATGTGACAGGCAGGTCAAGCTCAGCACATTTTTTATAGAACGGAATCATTCGTTCCTCATTAATCATGAAGTTCTGGTAGTCAGGATGAAACTTTACTCCGTAAAGTCCCAGAGATTTGATTCTTTCAAGCTCCTGCTCCCAGTCCTCTGCATCCGGATGAACGCTTCCGAACGGATAGAAGAAGTCGCTTTTTATTTC
>DCGK01000129.1:3107-14958 GCA_002315235.1 Ruminococcus sp. UBA1780 | reverse complement strand
CGTTCCGCAATTTTGTCTGCAAATGCATGTGTGTGAAAATCTATGTACATAGCTGTTTTTCCTTTCTCTGAAAATCAGATATCTGTTTTTGGGCAGGTATCAGGTTACTGTGTTACTATTATATCATTCAGTGCTGTAAAAAGTCAAAATATAATTTAAAAATGTGCTTGCTTTTTTCTGTATTTACTGTTAGAATTATAGTAGAGAACATCATAAGGATATTCTCAATACTAATGGAGGTGCATAAGAATGGCTTACCAGATTACTGATGAATGTATTTCATGCGGCGCATGTGAATCAGAATGCCCAGTATCAGCTATCTCAGCTGGCGATGACAAGTACGTTATCGATGCTGACGCATGTCTTGACTGTGGTGCCTGTGCAGGTGTTTGTCCTGTAGGTGCTCCAAGCGCTGAATAATTTGATACGAATCATATTATGAGTTAAAGACCTTAAAGTGATACACTCACCGGGGTCTTTAATTTTTTGTATAAATACTATTGAATATGCTTCAGAAAAATGATAAAATATATAGTGAACGCAAAAAAAGGTTTTACGTTCACTACAATTACGGAGGTTACCAATGAACAGAAAAATTACAGCTCTTATGGCTGCAGCGCTTCTTTCAGTATCATGTCTCACAGGCTGCGGTGAAAGCAAGCCGAAGACAAAGGTAATTGAAGCAGGCGGAAAGATTTCTTCTTCAGAACCTGAGGTTACTCTTCCGGCAGGTGTTGAGTATACTGCTAACAAGGGTGAGGAATATAACTACGAAAATCTTGGACTTAAGATAAACTTTAAAGAGCTTGCTCTCACATCAGACGAAACAGATTCAAAGGGCAAATATTCATACGCAATGGTATTTACAGCTTCAAACAACGGTTCAGGTACTGCTGATATCCGTATGCTCGATGACTTCAGCGTAGCTGTTGACGGTGTAAAATACGAAGATACTATTTTTACAGCACTTTCTGCTGCAAACGGACTTATGGCATATCCTGATTTTGAAAGATATGACACAATGCTTGAGCCTGGCCAGACTATTACGGGCTTTGTACCTTTCGGTCTTGATACTATGGACTGGAATGAACTCGAAATCACATATTACCCTGACCGTTCAAGAACAAACGATACAATCGTATACAAGGTTGCAAGATCAGAGGTAATTGAAAAGTTTTAATATAGTGAATGTCAGAGGAAACACTGAGTTTCCTTAAGGGGAAGCCGCAGGCCCGTAAAGAAACTATCTGCGGAGAAAAGGATGTTTATTATGGTAGTTATAGAAATGGAAAACGGAAAGAAAATCAAGATTGAGCTTTATCCTGATATTGCTCCGGTTACAGTTGAAAACTTTGAGAAGCTTGTAAATCAGGGCTTCTACAATGGCCTTATTTTCCACAGAGTTATTCCTGGATTCATGATTCAGGGCGGATGTCCTGAAGGTACAGGTATGGGCGGCCCTGGCTGGAACATCAAGGGTGAATTTTCATCAAACGGCGTAAAGAATGATCTTAAGCACACAAGAGGCGTAATCTCTATGGCAAGATCAATGAGACCTGACTCAGCAGGCTCACAGTTCTTCATCATGCATGAGGATGCTCCTCACCTTGACGGTCAGTATGCTGCATTCGGCAAGGTAGTTGAAGGTATTGAAGTTGTTGACGAGATTGCGGAAGTTGAAACAGACTACAGCGACAAGCCAAGAACTCCTCAGGTAATGAAGAGCGTTACAATCGAATAAGATAACGATAACAGATATTACAGTGAACGCATTTGTCTGATGTGTTTACTGTCTGAAACAGGGCACCGGTATTTTATTAGTACCGGTGCCCTGTTCCTGTATTCCGGAGCCTGCAAGTTCAGATGAATTTCCGTTATTCTCTCCTGCTGCTGTGCGTTTTTTCTATTGCTCTGCATTTATAAATATGATATAATGAAAGGTGTGTTTGCATTATACTATATTTATAAATGCATTACAGTGAAAGTCAGATTCTTTTTGAAGTTTACTTTAAGGAAACCACTGATTAAATCACGTCTGACGACTTGACGTACAGTGTTTCCTAAGAAAAACGGAGGGATGAGAATGAAAGGAAAAAACAAATCCCTGAAAGATTTTGTGGGATTTGCGGGAATGTCCTATCCGAAGCTTGTCGGACTGGGATTTCTTACGGTAATAATAATCGGAACACTGCTTCTTATGCTGCCTGCGGCAAACAGGGACGGTGTTTCACCGCCGGTCACGGACGCTTTTTTCACTGCGGTTTCAGCAACCTGTGTAACAGGACTGGTTGTTTTTGACACATATCAGCACTGGACACTGTTCGGGCAGATAGTGATTATTACTCTGATTCAGATAGGCGGACTGGGATTCATGACGGTTATGACCATGTTTTCTATTCTGGTCCGCAGAAAAATCGGTCTCAGGGAGAGAGAGCTTCTCCAGGAGAGCGTAAATATGCAGGAGATGAGCGGCATAGTACGCATGATGCGAAGGATAGTTGCAGGAACGTTTATGTTTGAGCTTGCAGGAGCTGTTCTTCTTTCATTCAGGTTTATTCCGAAGATGGGTGCCGCAGAGGGAATATACAATTCACTGTTTCTTTCCATATCGGCGTTCTGCAATGCAGGATTTGACCTTAACGGAAAGTACGGGGAATATTCCTCACTTGTGGAATTTCAGAATGACGCATGGGTTCTGATAACCCTGATGCTGCTTATCCTTATCGGAAGCATAGGCTTCTTTGTATGGGACGACATCCGCACAAACAAGCTCAGATTCAGAAGATACAGGCTCCATACAAAGCTTGCTCTTATTATAACGCTGGGACTTACCTTTGCAGGTGCACTGCTCTTCTTTATTCTGGAACAGGATGACACACTTAAAGGCATGGGAACAGGCAGGCAGATTCTGTCGGCATTTTTCCTCTCGGTTTCGCCGAGAACCGCAGGCTTCAATTCAGTTGATCTTGCAGAGCTTTCACCGGCATCCAGGCTGGTTCACCTGTTCTACATGTTTATCGGCGGTAACCCCGGCTCAACAGCCGGCGGTGCAAAGACAACCACGGTTGCAGTGCTGTTCATTTCAGCATGGAGCAGTCTGAGAAACTATGATGAGATTAATGTTCTGGGAAGAAGACTTGAAAGCGATGTTCTGAAGAAGTCAGTTACGGTTATAGTTGTAAACCTTGTGCTTATCATGCTTTCAACTGTGGCAATATCAGCAGTTCAGCGCGAAATTGCACTTGGAGACATTGCATTTGAGACATTCTCAGCTGTAAATACAGTAGGTATGACTACAGGTATCACAAGAGATTTTAACACACTTTCAAAGCTTATAGTCGCATTCCTTATGTTCTGCGGAAGAGTCGGAAGTGTTTCGTTTGTTCTTGTGTTTGCAGAAAACAAAAAATACGCAGGTATGAAAAATCCGGTTGAAAAAATCAGCATAGGATAACAGGAGGATTATTATGAGTAAATCAGTTCTGGTTATAGGTCTCGGACGATTTGGCAGATATATAACAAGAAAATTCCATGAACTCGGAGACGAGGTTATGGCAATTGACATTGACGAAGACAAGGTTCACAGCATCATGCCTTTTGTAGTTGATGCAAAGATTGCAAACTGCAGAAGAGAGGAAACCCTGAAATCAATCGGGGTGACAAATTTTGACCTCTGCTTTGTATGCATAGGAACCAACTTCCAGAGCAGTCTTGAGATAACATGTCTTCTCAAGGACCTTGGTGCAAAAATGGTTATAAGCAAGGCTTCAGACGAGTTCCACGCAAAATTTCTCAGAAGAAACGGCGCGGATGACGTTGTATTTCCTGAAAAATACAGTGCTGAAAAGCTTGCAACCAGATACAGCTCAAATCATATTTTTGACTATATCGAGCTCTCTGATGAGATTGCAATCTACGAAATACCGGTTGTGCAGTCGTGGGTTGACAAGACTATTATGGAACTTGATATCAGAAAAAAATACAGAATCAATATTCTGGCTATCAAGAACGGTGACCGTATAAAATCTCTTCCGGGAGCAGACTATGAGTTCAACGTAAACGATCATCTCATTGTTCTCGGCGAGCAGAGTGATGTTGAAAAGATAATCAGCAAAATAAAAAAGTAATGTGATGGTGAATATGTCAGGAAAAAATATATACAGATATTTAAACAGAAGGACGGCCACAGCCGGACTGATTGTTGTTATTATTATTGTACTGTTTTCATTTGCTTTCGGAAAGGAAAAGGTACATCTTTACAAATCCGTGGTTACCAGTCAGGGTGACTGTGTAACACCGGGACTTCGTACATTTGTCTGCATAAGATGCAGCTATAAGCGCACTGAGCCTGTAGTAGGCGGGCACAAATACAGTGATACCCTGGTTGTAAACCTTCCGGAAGGAAAGAAGCATATTTCACGCAGGTGCTCGGTATGCGGAGGGGAAGCAAGCGAGGATGTTGACGATTATAAGGTTGACAATCCGTACAGTCTTGTTTTTGCTGAAGTCACCGGTATTGAAAAGATTTATAACTGCACAGGTCAGGCTATTGTTCCTGAGCCTGTTGTTAAGGACCGCAGCGGTGAAATACTGACTGAAAATGAAGACTATACTGTTATTTATCAGGACAACACTGATTCGGGTATCGCCCTTGTACGTATTACAGGTGCCGGAAGATACAGCGGTGCATGTGATGTGCATTTTAAGATTGCTGATGTTTACTGGGATGAAACCGACGGATTAAAGTACTACTACGAAAACGGAAAACCGGTTACAGGCCGTAAGGTTATTGAGGGCTCCGAATATTTCTTCAGTGAAGACGGCGTAATGCAGACTGGCTGGCAGCTTATTGATGAAAAATACTACTGCTATGACCGTATCACCGGTGAGCTTGCTGTAAATACACAGGTTGACGGTATTGATGTTGACAAAACAGGTGCCGCTGAGGAAACAGACTACAACATCTACAAGATTGAAACAATGATGAAGGCACACCGTATTGTTCTTGAGCAGACAGCACCTGCCGAAACTATGGAAGAAAAGCGAATCAAGCTGTTTAACTGGGAAATGAAGGAACATGGCTACCACAGGTGGAGAATCCTGACGAATGTATGGGAAACTTCTCCGGACTGGGAAATCACGTTTGCAAATGATATTTTTGATAACGGAACAGGATGCTGTGTATCAGATGCATGCGCAACTGCATTCCTTTTCAGGGAAATAGGTTATTCGGACATTTATATCTGTCATGACACTTCACACTGCTGGTTTACTGTTGAAGGAAAGCTTTTTGATCCGCTTTTTGCAGAGACAAAATCCTTTGAAAACAACTTTGACGCTAAATTTACAGACTACAGAGCACGTCCTGTAGGCAGACGCAGGGTTGACGGAGTAAGCACAGAGACAGAAACTGATGATGAGCCTTATGTTACAGTGGTTACAGAAGCGCAGGAAGCTGCACCTGCTGTGTCAGAAACTACAGCTGCACAGGAGGTACCGGCAGTAACCGCGGCAGCGGAAGCTCCGGAAGTAACGGATATGCCGCTGACAACAGGTATGGAGGGATAAGATATGACATTCAGTTCACTTTCGTTTTTGTTTGTGTTTTTCCCTGTTACATTTATCTTTTATGCACTGTGCAGGAACACTAAGACAAGAAATATTGTTCTTGCAGCGGCAAGTATTGTTTTCTACGCATTCGGAGAGCCTGTTGCGGTATTTATCATGCTTAATTCAGTGCTCTGCAACTATATTCTCGGCATTCTGGCTGCAGGCAGAAACAAACAGCAGAATAAAATATTTGTCGGGATTGCAGCGGTTATAAATATCGGGCTGCTTATATGCTACAAATACACAGGATTTTTTGCATCCATTCTTCAGGACATGACTGGATTTGAAATTCAGGTTCCTGATATAAGACTTCCTATTGGTATATCATTCTTTACTTTCCAGGGACTCAGCTACGTAATTGACGTGTACAGGGACAGAAGAAGAGTACAGATAAATTTTCTGAATGTTCTTCTGTATATCAGCTTCTTCCCGCAGCTTATTGCAGGACCAGTCGTAAGATACGGAGATATTGCGGAGCAGATTCATTCGCGTGAGTTCTCTGCTGACAGAGTGAGCCGCGGTATCAGAAGATTTATATTCGGTCTTGGAAAGAAGGTTCTTATCGCAAATCAGATGGGATTTGTTGCTGACGCTGTATTTTCACACAGTGCTGACTCGCTCGGAACAATGCCGGCATGGGCAGGTGCGGTCTGCTACACACTTCAGATATTCTTTGATTTTTCAGGATACAGTGATATGGCAATAGGACTCGGCTGTATTTTTGGTTTTGATTTTAAGGAAAACTTCAACTATCCTTATGTTTCATCCAGCATTCAGGATTTCTGGAGAAGATGGCATATTTCACTGACATCATGGTTCAGGGAATACGTATATATTCCGCTTGGAGGAAACAGAAGGGGAATGTTCCGTACTGACCTGAACAGATTTATCGTATTTTTCCTTACAGGCCTCTGGCACGGCGCAAATTTCACGTTCATTGTCTGGGGTATGATTCACGGTGTGTGTCAGTTCCTCGAAAACCATGAAATTATTCCTGTTAAGAAAAAATGGTTTAAGCCTTTTGGTCATGTCTACGTAATGCTTGTTACGATTGCTGCTTTTGTAATTTTCCGTGCGGATACGCTTTCCCAGGGCCTCGGAATAATCGGACGCATGTTTACAATCAGTTCAGGAGAGCTTCTGATAAGCACGGAAATCAGTGCGCTGTTTTCACCTCTGTTTGTTACGGTGCTTGTGGCTGCACTTGTTCTGTGTACACCTGTATGCAGAATTATTGAGAGCAGATGCACTCAGGCAGGATATGAAAAGCCTTGTCTTATTGCTGAGACAGCATGCTCGGCTGTGGTTTATCTGCTTTGCATTCTTTCACTCAGCTCTGGCAGCTATAATCCGTTTATTTATTTCAGATTCTGATAAGGAGGCATATCATGAAGAAAAAGAAAAAAGATCTGAAAACTATATATTCGGCAGTGTTCTTTGCGATGTGCTGCGTTCCTGCCCTCTGCTTTCCTTTTGCTGCAAACAGGACTGAAATCGGTAAAAAAGCTCTTGCTGAGGAGCCTCAGCTTTTCATAGACGGTGCTGTAAACCTTGATTTTGCACAGGACTGTGAAGCCTGGCTTACTGATCACCTTCCGTTTCGTTCGGCTGTTCTTTCAGCAGCCAGTCTGGTAAAGAGCGGCATTTTCAAGTCAGACACGGCAAATGTTATCACGGGTAAAGACGGGTGGATATTTGCTGAAGCTTCAGTTCCTGACTACATAAATTCAAACGGGCTTCCTGATGAGAAAATAAGCTCAATTGCAGTTTCACTGTCGCTTCTTGAGGAAAATGTTACTGAAAAAGGCGGAAAATTTCTCTTTGTTCCTGTACCGGACAAGGCATCCGTGTACAGTGATTTCATGCCTTCAAGATACAGAAAGGCAGATACAAACAATCTGAAAAAGCTTCAGAAGAAGCTTGCTGATGATGAAGTAAGCTATATTAATATGCTGAAGGTTATGAGTGATAAAATGTCATTTACCGTTTACCATCAGCGTGATACACACTGGAACAACTACGGTGCTCTCATCGGCTTTAATGCGATAATGGATGAGATAGGAAAAAATCACAGGACCTATAATGATGCTGACTATATTCCGGAAAAGAAATGGCGCGGAGACCTTGATAAAATGCTCTATCCGTTCGGCGGATTCAGGGACTATCAGTATAATCTCAGTATTCAGTTTGATCCGTTTGAATTTGTTGTTCCTGCCGGCGTTACAGATAATCAGGCACAGCTTGAGATATTCATGAGCGACAGGGAGGAAAATGACAGGCGCATTATGACTTCGAAGAACGGAAGCTTCGGAAGCGGAAATCTGTATATGGTGCGTGACTCATTCGGAAGAGCACTTCTCCCGTTTCTGATTGACAACTATGATACTGCGCTTTTTGTGCGCTCTGACTATCCTGACATGTCTTCGGTCACTGAAGGAACAGATATGATTTACGAGACTGCCGAGAGGAATATCGGTGAGCTTTTCCGCACTGCTCCGCTTATGCCGGCACCGGTGAGAACCGATGTAAATGAAGGCAGCCATGCTTCTGAAACTCTGAGATATACAGTGGAAGAGGCGGAATACGGCACAAGAATATACGGTGAACTCAGCAAAAATATGCTTTCTCCTGACGGAAGGGTTTATGTCAGACTGTCAAATGAAGATACCGGCGTAACATTTGAGGCATTTCCGGTATATGAAGAGGAGCTTCTTGGCGGAAGCGGTGAAAAATACGGATTTTCAATGATTGCTGATCCTAAATATTTTACCGTCGGCGAATACGATGTAACTGTAATAGCAGGAGAAAGGTCATATACTGCGCTCGGAGATTCACCTGTTTCATTCTCAGCTGAGAGAATCAGTCAGTTCAGCATGCCTGAGGAGGAAGAAGCTCCTGAAGAAGAGGAAGAAATTCCGGCACCTGAAGAAGCTGTATGGATAGACGGTGCACTTTCAGACAGAGCGGCGATTATCTACAACGATGTAACCTTTGCTGTGGGCGATAACATAGATGATATAAAGGAAAGCCTTGGCGATGAGGCTGCTCCGTCATCCGCTGCGCAGAGCTGTCTTACAGATGAAAAGATTTTTGAGTACTACTATGCCGGAATGACAGTTCAGACCAATGAGGACGGAAGAATTTATTCCGTTGAAATCAGTGAAACACTTCATCCGGGAAGAACTGCAAAGACTGCAGGCGGCCTCTGTGTCGGAAGTTCAGCTTCGGATACTGTACTTGCATTCGGAGAACCTGAAGAGTCTGAGGAGGAAAACAGTATAGTTTTTGAGGAAGATGAGCTTAAGGTTCAGATTCTTATGAAAAATGAAAAAGTAAGTACTGTACTCATTACAATACCTGAAGCGTAAGCTGCAGAAGCATAAAACCAAAAAGGTTCCTGCTGTAATCCCGGCAGGAACCTTTTTTATGTGGTACAGCAGCACAGAGAAAAAAATAAAGTGAACGCAGAAAAAATTTCCGCGTTCACTTTAAACTGATGCTGAATAAACTGATTAATAAGCTTTGCCCCAGTATACGAGGTGCTTTGCAGGCTTGCCGCAGCATACGCATACATCTGAGATGGTTTCCTGCTTAAGAGGTATGCATCTTGAACCAACGCCTGTCTTTTCCTTGACTTCGTCTTCACATGCCTCTTCGCCGCACCACATTGCTTTAACGAAGCCGTCGCCCTTTTCTTCAAGAGCTTTGATGATTTCGTCCATTGTTTTGCATGAGTAGGTTTTGTTTTCTCTGTTTTCAAGAGCCTTTGCATAGAGTCCGTCATGTACTTCCTGAAGCTTCTTCTGAACTTCTTCAGCAAGGTTGTCAAGACTTACTACAGTTTTTTCGCTGTTGTGACGTGTAACGAGTACGCACTGGTTGTTTTCGATATCCTTAGGGCCGATTTCAAGTCTTACAGGAACGCCCTTCATTTCGTATTCTGCAAACTTCCAGCCGGCAGAGTTGTCTGTATCGTCGAGCTTTACTCTGATGCCTGCAGCCTTAAGTTCATCAGCAAGAGCTGCAGCCTTGTCAAGAACGCCTTCCTTATGCATAGCAATCGGGATGATTGCGAGCTGAACAGGAGCAACAGCAGGAGGGAGTACAAGACCGTTGTCATCACCGTGAGTCATGATAATAGCACCGATAAGACGTGTTGTTACGCCCCATGATGTCTGGTGAGGATTCACCTTTTTGTTTTCTTTGTCTGTATATTCGATTTCAAATGCCTTTGCAAAGCCGTCACCGAAGTAGTGTGATGTACCTGCCTGAAGTGCCTTGCCGTCGTGCATAAGAGCTTCGATAGCGTAAGTGGAAACAGCACCTGCAAACTTGTCACTTTCTGTTTTCTTACCCTGAATTACAGGCATAGCAAGTGCCTTTTCGCAGAATTCAGTATATACGTTGAGCATCTTTTCTGTTTCTTCAATAGCTTCTTCAGCAGTTGCATGAATTGTGTGTCCTTCCTGCCAGAGGAATTCTCTTGAACGGAGGAACGGACGTGTTGTCTTTTCCCATCTTACAACGCTTACCCACTGGTTGTAAAGCTTAGGGAGGTCTCTGTATGAGTGAATAATATTTGAGTAGTGTTCACAGAAAAGTGTTTCTGAAGTAGGGCGTACGCAGAGTCTGTCCTCAAGCTTTTCGCTTCCGCCGTGTGTTACCCATGCAACCTCAGGAGCAAAGCCTTCAACGTGGTCCTTTTCCTTCTGGAGAAGGCTTTCAGGAATGAACATAGGCATGCATACGTTTTCGTGACCTGTTGCCTTGAACATGCCGTCAAGAATTCTCTGGATGTTTTCCCAGATAGCATATCCGTAAGGACGGATTACCATGCAGCCCTTAACGCTTGTGTATTCGATAAGTTCTGCTTTCTTAACGATGTCAGTGTACCATTTTGCGAAATCTTCTTCCATGGAAGTAATGGCTTCAACCATTTTTTTGTTATTATTCTTTGCCATTTAACTGTTCCTCATTTCTGATATTGTTATTCATTTCCTGAACCTCAGGAAACAATGTTTTTGCCGGTTTATCGTCATCAGGAGAAGGCTCGAAGACACTTCGTACCTGATACAGTCTTTCATCTTCCTCAGGCTTGTTTCTGCGGGATTTTTCTGAAGCCTTGTCTATTTTGCCTGCAACCTTCGGCGTAAGAACCGCGATAAGGTATATAAGGAGCAGAACAAGAAGCATTTTCCCGAGAAAAAATAATGATACTGTAACGGAAAATCCGTCTGCTGAGTTCATTGCAAACACCTCAAATCTGATAAAAGCATACACATTAATTATACCATAATATACAGGAAAATCAAGATGTGTATATACTGTTTTCTCATGTACTGCTGCTGTAAAAGGTGAAAAGCCGGTATTCGTAAGAATACCGGCTTTTCGGGTTAGGATTGTATGTGTAAAGTTAAATGAAAATATCTGATTAATCTGTACTCCGTTCTGTTTTTCTGTGGAGTTTTATCTTCTGTATATATGATAACACAGCTATGGTGGTATGTCAAATAGATAAAATGGAATAGGAGATATAGACAAATTAATATAGATAAACATTTTACGGAATAATGACTAAAAATTCTGTTTTTTAATTTATGAATTGCATGTATTTCATGGAATATTATAGGAGGAGAAGAAAAAAATCGCATTAATTTCCATAAAAATTTGTATGTATTTTCAAGGCGGATGCAGGCGTGCTGAGCATTTTTCATTTTCAGATACTTGAAAAGCATACTAAACCTATGATATAATTAGGAAAAAGAAAAACGATTTTATGAGGAGGGTTCGAAGTGAAAATTTCTACCAAAGGAAGATACGCACTGAGACTTATTATAGATCTGGCAATACATAAGGACAAGGGCTATGTTACACTCAAGGAAATAGCAGAGCGGCAGAGTATTTCAAAAAAGTACCTTGAGCAGATAGTTCCGATGCTTAACAAGACCGGTATTCTTAAGACGAACAGGGGATACCAGGGCGGATATATGCTTGCAAAGTCTGCTGACAAATACACGGTTGGCGAGATTCTTAGGGTAACAGAGGGAAATCTTGCTCCTGTCAGCTGTCTTGAACACGAGGAAAATGAATGCCCGAGAGCAGGGGAATGCAGAACTCTTTTTGTATGGGAGGGTCTTCACAGAGCTATTTACGAATATCTCGACAGCATAACAGTTCAGGACATAATAGACAGAACCGGAAATCCGGATGACTACATTATATAACAACACAGAGGATATCC
>DCGK01000129.1:0-2992 GCA_002315235.1 Ruminococcus sp. UBA1780 | reverse complement strand
TAAAAGCAGAGCTTTGAACAACACATAGGATAGACCCCGGATTGCCTCTGCCTGTTAAAAGCAGAGCTTTGAAGGAAAATACTTCGGAAATAAAAAAACCGCATCCCGTTACTGAGAGATGCGGTTTTTTACTTGTTAATCCTTGTAGTTCATATCATCTGCTGTAACATTTTTCAGTGCTTCATTGTATTCAGCAGCGTCAGCCTTTGCAGCGGCAAGGTCGTGTTCAAGATAATTTCCGCACTCTGCTTTGGCTGAACCAGGAATTTCTCCTGTGAATTTTTCTATAAATATAAATGATTTTTTTACGAGTTCAAGTACCTCAGCTTTTGAAACGGAATCTCTTACTATAAGGTAAAATCCGCTTCTGCATCCCATAGGACCTGCATAGATAATGCTGTCGGAATATTCGGAGTTGCGGACATATGTAGCAAGAAGATGCTCAATTGTGTGGAGGGATTTCGGAGAGATGAAGCTGCCGTTGTTAGGCTTTTTCATTCTTAAATCATATGTAACAGCGTCACCGTCAATTCTTGAAATGTATACGCCCTTTTCGAGTGTGTCGTGGTTTACAGTAAAGCTTGCGATTTTTTTCATTTTTATGCTCCTTGTCATTCTCGTAGTAGTGAACGTCAGTAATATTTATTATGTTCTGACGCGCAGTGCCGTCACATTTCCTCACCTGAAACAATACTGAATCCGTCATCCGTTATCTGTGCTATGCTGTCAAAAATCATGTAGTGACGGTGTGTGCACTGAAGATTGCGGTGATAATGGCCTGAAAACCATAAATCAAAATCCATTTTTCTGTTCAGCTTTTCAAAATAGTCGGTAAGTGTGTTCGGCTGATATATCTCAGTCATGCCAAGCTCCTTAAGTATGAAAGTCGGCAGTGAATGTGAAACAACAATGTCAGTTTTCCAGTCATTTCTGTTAAGGTTTTCAGCACCTGTAATCAGTTCCTTCAGAGAAGGCATTTCCTGCGGCCAGTATGAAATACCAGGCGTGCGGAACTGTTTGTCATGACTTTCCGCACCGCCGAAGGCGAATATTTTTCTGCCTTCGATTGTAAATATGCTTCCCCTGCATAAATGATATATGCTGTCAGTGATTTTCTGTATCTTTCCGCCGTTCCAGTCTTCAATAAGGTAGCGGCTTAAAAGTGTGTAGTTTTCATGGTTTCCGTCAATCCACAAAGTAGTCCACGGCTTTCTGTCAAGCCATTTGAGCCAGTACTTTTCAGTTTTCGACTCATCCCAGAGAAATCCGAAATCGCCGCAGATTATTACGTAATCCTTTTTAGTGAGCTCTGACTGGACAGGAAATTCGTCTTTGCCGAATTTGCGGAGATCGTATTCACCATGAACATCTCCGGTTATAAAAATCATATATCGAAAATCTCCTCTCCCCAATAATTTCTCCTACTAAAATTTTATCATTTTTTAAAATATAAGTCAACAGAAAACGCTCGTTTTGTGCATTTTTATCATAATCAGGCAAAAAAGAACCGGCGTCTGTTTATACAAACAGACGCCGGAAATACAGTAAATGCAGTTGTCTGATGTGCCGGGAAATCAGAAGTCAACTTCTGTATCGTAGTAGCAGCACTTAAGAAGCTTTTCCATTTCTTCCTGTGATGGCTGACGAGGATTTGAACCTGTACATGCGTCACCGATAGCGTTCTTTGCAATTTCAGGAAGTCTTTCAAGGAATACATCTTCCGGAACGAAGCCGTTTTCAGTCGGATAGCTGTCTGCACCGTAGTTCCTGATGCAGTGAGGAATGTTAAGGTCATCGTTCATCTTACGGAGATATGCGATAAGAGCTTCAACCTTTTTGCTGTCACTTTCGTTTTTATCACAGATTCCCATGTAGTCAACAATTACTCCGTAGCGTTTCTTTGCTGCTTCGTCCTTGGCGTTAAATGCGATTACCTTAGGGAGATACATTGCGTTTGCAGCACCATGGATGATGTGAGCACCAAAATCAGCAAAAGCTGCACCGGTCTTGTGGGCCATTGAATGGACAATACCAAGAAGAGCATTTGAAAATGCCATACCGGCAAGGCACTGGGCGTCATGCATTCTGTCGCGTGCTGCCATGTCGCCGTTATATGACGGAACAAGGTCGTTCATAATCATTTCGATGGAATGAATTGCAAGCGGATCTGTATAATTGCTGTTTGCGGTTGATACATACGCTTCAACTGCGTGTGTTATAGCGTCCATACCTGTGTGAGCAACAAGCTTCTTAGGCATTGTTTCTGCAAGCTCAGGATCAACGATAGCTACATCAGGTGTTATTTCAAAGTCGGCGATAGGGTATTTGATGCCCTTTGCATAGTCTGTTATGATAGAAAATGCAGTTACTTCCGTAGCAGTACCTGAAGTTGAAGAAACAGCGCAGAACTGAGCCTTGCGGCGAAGAGGAGGAATACCGAACACCTTGCACATCTCTTCAAATGTAATCTCCGGGTATTCGTATTTGATCCACATAGCCTTGGCTGCATCGATAGGAGAACCGCCGCCGATGGCTACTATCCAGTCAGGCTGGAATTCGATCATTTCCTGTGCGCCTTTCATTACTGTTTCAACAGAAGGATCAGGTTCGATTCCTTCGAAAAGTCTTACCTCCATACCTGCTTCCCTGAGATAAGCCTCGGCTCTGTCAAGGAAACCGAATTTTTTCATGCTTCCTCCGCCTACACATATAATAGCTTTTTTACCCTTAAATGATTTGAGAGCCTCAAGGGAACCCTTTCCGTGATATAAATCTCTTGGTAATGTAAATCTTGCCATTGCATTCATTCCTTTCTGAAGTCCGAAAATATAACAACACAGAGAATATCCCCCGCCGCCTATAGAGGCGGGGGATATTCTCTCGTTCAGCAGGAGTACAATCTCCTGCTGAACGAAAGCAATTCTTCGTATTGCCTCTGCTTGTTAAAAGCAGAGCTTTGAAAACAGCCCCGCAAAGATACAGGTCTGATGTA
>DCGK01000128.1:31406-31931 GCA_002315235.1 Ruminococcus sp. UBA1780 | reverse complement strand
AGTACAGAGCTCACCTTCAACCCTTCCGCTGTACACAGGAACATCCCTCATTATATGTGCTGTCGCAGGAGCAGGCACAGGCAGAATACCGTGCATGCACCGTACATGTCCGCTTCCGAGATTAACCGGTGACACTATCACTCTTTCAGGCGCCAGCATTTCCATAAGAATACATACACCTGCTATATCAGCCAGTGCATCCATTGTTCCGACTTCATGAAAATGAATTTCATCCGTTCTTTTTCCGTGTACAAAGCTTTCCGCTTCAGCAATTATTCCGTAAACCGCATTTATGTCCTTTTTTACCTTTTCGGACACATTAAGCTCCGCAACAGTATTTTCTATGTCCTTTACTGTTGTATGGCTGTGATGACTGTGTTCATGGTGGTGGTGCTCCTCATGTTCACCGTGTCTGTGATGATGGTGTTCCTCATGTTCATCATGGCCGTGCTCACGGTGATTATGTCTGCCGGTATTTACATCTTCGCTTTCCTCTTCAGTTCCGCTGATTTTTACAGACATCTG
>DCGK01000128.1:26098-31396 GCA_002315235.1 Ruminococcus sp. UBA1780 | reverse complement strand
GTACCTCTGATTCCCTGTTTTATTACAGGAACTGATGAAACACTGACATCCTTCAGCTTAAGGCTGTTAATTTTATCAGTAAACTCCTTCGGGTCATCTGTCAGTTCAAGAAGCGCCGCAGTCAGCATATCCCCTGCTGCGCCCATTCCGCATTCAAGATAAAGTGTTTTCATTTTTCCTCCTGAGATGATTAATGAGGCTCGCCTGATAGGCTGCGCCGAATCCATTGTCTATGTTTACAACACTTACACCGCTTGAGCATGAATTAAGCATGGAGAGCAGAGCAGAAAGTCCGCCGAAGCTTGCTCCGTATCCCACACTCGTAGGTACAGCAATTACCGGACAGTCAGCAAGACCTCCGACAACACTGGCAAGTGCACCTTCCATTCCTGCAACTGCAACAATTACCGATGCTGACATAATATCATCCAGACGGGCAAAAAGCCTGTGTATTCCGGCTACCCCTGCATCATAAATTCTGATGACTTCATTTCCGAGAAATTCTGCCGTCAGAGCTGCTTCTTCAGCAACCGGCATATCACTTGTTCCGGCCGATATAATACAGATTCTGCCTGCTCCGTCAGGAACAGGCAGATCACCGGTTATACCAATTCCTGAAATCTCATCATACATCAGCGAAACTGTATTTTTTATTATTTCCGCTTTTTCCTTCGTCAGTCGTGTAACAAGCACACGACTGCTTCCGTTTTCATGCATTGTTTTTATAATCTCAGATATCTGTCCGGCTGTTTTACCTGCACCGTAAATAACCTCTCCTGCGCCGTTTCTCACAGAACGATGCAGATCCACGCTGGCAAAGCCGATATCTTTGAACGGTTCCTGTTTTATTTCCAGGAAAGCCTTTTCTGCAGAAATTTTACCTTCCGCAACATCTTTCAGTATTTCAAGAATTTTATTTTTTTCCATATATCACATAAAATGTATATTTTGTCTTCTGACTGAATAATTTTCAGTAAACGCAGGTATAATATTACTTGATTTCCTTAAGGTAGATTGATACCTTGCTCTGAATTTCATCAGCCGCTTCCTTTGAAGTCTTGTCGCCGCTGAATACCGGTTCAAGTGCTTCGTTAATAATGTTCTTGATTCTTTCATCTGAAACTGAACATACGTCCGCAGTTTCAACTGCAGTTCTGATTTTTGCTGCTGTTACATCATCAAGAGGAAGCATATCAGCAACTGTACCGTCAGGCTTTGT
Organism: Ruminococcus sp. UBA1780; assembly: GCA_002315235.1. Taxonomy (GTDB): domain Bacteria; phylum Bacillota; class Clostridia; order Oscillospirales; family Ruminococcaceae; genus HUN007. The sequence goes on along the minus strand of DCGK01000128.1, from coordinate 30,177 downwards.
TACTGTTTCGTTCATTTCTTCCTTTAACTTAGCCTTGTTTTCAAGCTTCTCATAGGACGACTTTCTGAGAGGAATAGTATACATGTATTCATCATTGAGTGAATCCTGGTATTCCTCATCAAGGAATGATCTGATAAATTCCCATGCTGCATCCTTGTTCTTTGACTTTTCACTTATAGCAAGTGAAATTGAAGGATTGATTATATATCCGTTTCCTTTTGATGTCGGATAGCCCTTGAGTGTAATTTCTTCGTCTATCGGACCCTGCTGAAGCTGAAGAATATATGTAAATCCGCTGATATCAGCCATTTCAACCTGACATTTTCCTTCTTTAAAACGTTTGGAGTAAACCATTTCTTCTTCCGGATCGTACATCTGTACATTTTCCTCATCATATACATAACCCTCTTCAGCTATGAGATCAACCAGAGATGTAAATCCTTCGTTACTGAAGTCACATGTCTTGTTCTCAAAGTCTACAAAGCCTGCAAGGTTATCTGTAATGAAGCTTCTTAAAAGGTATTCTCTTTCAGTTTTATCAAAGAATATTCTGCCGTTCTTTTTTAAATCTGTAAATTCAGCTGCTGTCCATGCAGGGCTGTCTCCAACCTTTGACTTTGCCGCAGCAAGTGCTGAAACAGTAAAGCTTGAAGGAATCTGGAAGAGTTTCCCATCGTATGTCATTGTATCAAGAACATTTTCAAAGAGATCCTCTCTCTTAATGTCAGCATCCTTCTCAAAGAACGGATTAAGATCTGTAATAATCTTCTTTGCGGCAAATGAAGTCATATCAACTTCACCGTTGCCGATAATGATGTCAGGAACAGTTCCTGCTGTCATATCATTGTTGAGCTGGAATGCACCTGAAGTATATGTGTCATCCTCATACTTGCTGTATTTGCCGTAGTCATTGAGCTGCATACGGAATTCATCACTGTTTCTGTTGAATTCAACAATCTTTTCCTTGAATTTCTCATTGTATCCGACATCAACACCTGCAACAGTAATTATCTTTTTGTTCTGAATCTTCTTAAGTGTTTCCTCATCAGCTCTCTTCAGGAAGTATATCTGGGTATCACCTATGCTGTAGTCATATCCTCTGCAGATAATTGTGTCATTGTCGAGGAACGCTGCATTGTTTACTGAGAAAGTAATATCACTGTCAATCCAGTTTACTATTTCTGTGCTCTTGTTGTCTGCAACACTGAATCCGTAAATACCCTCTGATGTTGAGTAGCAGAAATCATAGTTTCCGTCAGTGTTTATAGGTTCAAACTCATTAGGAATATCAAAGTCATTTACCTCAGTTGCGCTTCCTGCTTCCTTGTCAACCTTGTAAATCTTTCTGCCGCCTCTGTTGGCATAGCAGAACGCATAGTCACCGCTCTCAGTTGAAATATAGTTTTCAACATAGTTTACTTCATCCATTTCAATTTTCTTTGTTTCCTTTCCGTCCGCATCGTAAATTGAAATAGAATAGCTTGAATCACCTTCACCGTATGTATAGATAAGAGCTGCAAATTCTCCTGATTTTGTAGGAATCACATTTTCAATATATGAATTTACGCCTGATACAAGTGTGTCAAATCTCAGGGTTGACTTAACTGTACCACCCTCGTCATATACAGTCATCGCCATGTATTCTTCTGGCTCTTCACCGTCTTCTTCGCTGAATTCGGTAACATCATTGAGAACAACGATATCACCGTTGCCGTTTACACTGATTTCTCTGATATATGAATTGTCATCCTGAAGAAGATCAAAGGTATCAAGCTTATTGCCGTCTCTGTCAAGTCTGTAGAATACCTGTCTTGAATCTCCGTATGATTCACCGTAGAAGTAATATCCGTTTTCAGTCCAGGAAATACTGTAGGTTTCCTTTGCCGATTCAGGGATTTCACCGGCACCGAACGAAGCGATTTTTTCAGGAACAGCTTTTTTACCCGGCTCAAGATCAATCTTCCAGAGACCTGTATCATCAGAATAAACAATATCTGCCTCTTTGCTGTTTCTGCAGAGTCCGTTAAGCTGCTGACCGTTAAGCTTAACTTCATATCTTTCTGTGACTTCACCGGTTTTACTGTCAAATTCATTGAAGTAGAAGTTTGAGTAATCCATTGTTGACATTACGAGCATATTGCCGTTTGGTCTTCTCATAACAAGACCGCTGCCTTCAAGATCGCTCAGATTGTCCATAGTAAAGGCTTCGCTTCCGTCAGGATTCAGCTTGACAACTTTCATTGCAGAATTTTCGTAGTCTCCATCACTGTATACAACCTCGGAAACAAAGACTGAACCGTCCTCGTCAAATACCGCACCGCTAACACCTGTAAAGCTGGTGATACCAAGTGTTTCACTTACATCAGCAGATGACTTCTCTTCAAGAGTAGCTCCGTCAAGTGTTTTCAGAAATACCTTCTGACTCATGCCGTACTGTTCAACCATTACATTTACATCCCCGTTTTCAGCAGGTGAAACGGCAGTCAGATATGAATTCTGTCCTACAGGCTTGTCAATTACTGCTTCACCGGTCTTTGAGTCAAGCAGTGCCATTCTTCCTTCATATGTTTTGCTTGCGCTGTACATAACAAGGATTTTGTCTCCGATAAAATATACATCATTAACATATTCAGCTTCGATATTGTCAAGAGCAATATCCTGTGTTTCCTTTGTGGCAGGATTATACACTAAAGAAATCTTTTCCGCCTGACTGCTTGACTTCTCGCCGAATACATATATGCTGTCGCCGGCACAGAAGAGATTTCTTACAAAGCCGAGATCCTCAGGCTTTTCAAATACTTCTGATGTGTAGTAGTTCTGAATTGTTCTTGGCTGGTTAATGCCTCCGTCATTCTTCACTGATTTGCCCGGAGCATCACAGGAAGCGAGCATAGCAAGCATTGAAACAGCAAGGAATGAGCTGACTGTTCTCTGAATAAATCTGGTTCTTTTCATGTTTTTGTCCTTTCTTTTAAAAGATGTTACTGAAACAGTGTTTTTACTGTTCATATTTCTTTTCCTTCCCGTCATCAGTATCGTTTATATCCAGACTGATATAGTCGGAAGTACGTTTTTTGTACGTGTATTTGTACATCATGTCCTCAAGGAAATCCTTAAGGTGCCACTTTCTGTTAAGCCAGAGCTTTCCGGCTGTCAGAACAAGAATAATAAAGATATACGCTGCAGTCACAATGCAGATGAAAAATAAAATTTCCATCCTTACTGTATTTACTCTGGCGGCATTTTCCCAGTAAGGGAACGCAATGCTTCTGTCCGATACAAAAAGAGTGTCAAAATTCCTGAGGCCGTTCCATAGCTTCGGAATACTGTATCTTCCCGTATTTTCAGTGACCACCACATCAAGTTCCCCTTCAGGATCCTTTCCGTCTTCAGGTTTGCTCATGGTATTGATTCCGAATTTTTCAAGTATCATACCCTTTGCGTAATTTGTTACCGGATCAGGCAGGACACTCTCATAACAGAGAAGAGTCATGTCAGCTCCTGCTTCTTCCAGTGCATCATAGTGCATGTATATAACCGGCTTTTCCGGATATACCTTTTCAACTGATTTTACGTCCTCGCGTCTTACAACACCGGCAACTTCAAACTCCTGTTGATTTATACTCAGTGTCATTCCCACAACATCAGCTGAACTGAAAATATTCCAGGCTGCCTGCTCATCAAGAACAACCCGGTCATTTCTCAGCTCACTGTCATAGATATAGCTGCCTGAAACCAGCTTAAGCGGATGGAAATTAAAGAAGTCACCGCCAATACCGGTAACGCTGAAACCGCTGCTGACATTTTCCTGTGCTCCGGTCAGTTTGTTTTCCATATAAACATTCAGAACCGTCGGAACGGATGACCAGCAGTCCTTCCAGACCGATGCGCCTTCATTTTCCGGTTTGAATGAGCCGGTTTTTATCTTTTCCTCTATGCTGTTTCTCATCTGTTCAGGTTCGGAGCTGTCGTATGAATGACTGCCCTGCGGATAGAAAACGGAAACCTGGGAGTACTTCAGTTCACCGGCCCGCCAGCGTTCAGCCATATTCTGAGAAACCAGACTTTCTGAAATACCC
>DCGK01000128.1:23900-26078 GCA_002315235.1 Ruminococcus sp. UBA1780 | reverse complement strand
CATATAAACAGACGACAAAGCAAAAATCACAGCCGCTGCAGCAGATGTTATTACTTTCTTTTTATTCGTCATCATCCTACTCCTGGGCAAATCTTACCTGGTCACCGGCGATGAACGGTCTTGATGATGCTGTGATAATATAGTCAGCAGAATCACCGAAGTCTCCGTTTACAGCACACTGTGTATCATCCTGTGCAATTACTGTTACCTGAACCTTGTCAACAATGTATCTGTTTCCGAGAGGTGTGCTCTTTGACTTTACAACATATACAAAATCCCCTGAGGAGTCGTTGTTTACTGCATTTCTCGGAACAACCCTGTCATAGGATGCAGGAGCATCACCGAGTTCAGCCTTAATTGTCTGACCTGCTGTAACATCACCTTCTATATTGAATGTAACCTTAAACTTTGATGAATCTGACTGGTCCTTTGCTATACTTCTTACGGTTACCTTTACCTTGCCGTTTCCGTCGGTAACCTTTGCTTCCTTACCCTTTGAAAGTGACTTTGACTGTTCTGCTGTTATACCGCCGGCAGTCGCTGTAAATCCGTCATCTGAAATATTGAGAACCATGAGTTCTTCGTTTTCGGCAAAGGTCTGGCCTGAAGTGAATTTTACCTCTTCAACAACACCGTCTACAGGAGCCTTGATTTCTGTTGAGCTCTGCTTTGAGAGAAGCTTTTCGAGGTCTTCCTCAAGCTGTGCTATTTTCTTTCTCTGGGAGCTGAGTTCAACTTCATTTCTTGCATTTTCTGCACCGTCCTGTGCTCTCTGCTGTGAAAGGGCGTTGACCGCCGCATCAAGCTCATATCTGGCAGTTCTGATCTGCTCGTCATAATTTATTTCCATACCAGCAGAACCGCCCGGAAGTGAATCATAACCGTCTGAACCTGATGAACCAAGCTTTGCTGTCTCTGAATCGAGATACTCAGCTGTTTCATTCTTTTTCTTTTCGAGTTCTCCTGCAGCTGCAGAAAAGGTCTTTTCCTTTTCTGCAAGAACTGTTTCTGCCTTTGAAGCCGAATCAGCCAGCTTCTTTGCATCTGTAAGGTCTTCCTCTGCATACTTTATCTGAAGCTCAAGTGATTCGATTTCCTTTGAAAGAGCGTTTTTCGAGACCTCATCTGACGCTTTTGAAAGATCACTCTTCATCTGTGTCAGTTTAAGCTTCTGCTCTTCAATTCCTCTTTCAAGCGGCTTTACTGAACCTGAAGGAGCAAGCTTTAAGTACTCCTCCCTGAGTGAGTTTAATGTGTTTTCAGCTGTTTTGTATTCTGACTCAGCCTTCACAAAAGCCTTGTGTGCATCTGAAAGTCTGCCGTATGTGTCTGAACTGAGTGATGAATACTCTTCATTCTGAAGCTTTTCAAGGTCAGCCTCAAGCTTAGCCTTTTTTGCCATATTCTCACGAACTGCCGAAGGATCCTCTTTTGGTTCTGATTCAGCTCTGTTCTTGTCTTCGATTGCCTGATTAAGCTTGTCTCTTGCAATCTGTACTGCCTGATTAAGTGAAAAATAATCTTCAGAAGCTGAAATAAGAGCCTTTTCATACGCTGCCTTTTCAGCATCAAGAGTTTCCTGAAGCTGTCTTGCTTCTGTGCTGTCTTTTATTTCCTCAAGAAAGAAAAGCGTCTGGCCTTCAGTAACCTTCTGGCCTCTTCTTACTGCAACTCTCTTGATATCCCTGCTCTCATCAGCTGTTACGCTGTATGTCTTGTTTGCTTCAACAAGCAGGTCAAGCTTAAATGTTCTGGAAACCTTATCCCTGGACATTCGTGACACTGAAACCTCAGGGAGAGAGTAGTTCATAATTGTATTTGAAAAGAAGGTGAGAACAAGCATTATGAGAAGAAATACGATTATAATATTTTTTACCCATTCTCTTCTGTTTACGTGCTTTCCGCCTTCCCCGGATGATTTTGCTGTTTCTCTGTTTTCCATCTGTTATAATCCTTTCGTTCTGCTTTTATCCTTTTATTCCGCCTGAATATGCTATACCTTCCACAAGATAATCCTCACCGTAGAAGAACATAAGAAGTGTAGGAATCATGTATATAACTGCCACTGCAAATGCCAGTCCCACATCTCCTGAATTGATTTTTGAAAGAAATACCGAAAGAGGATGATAGTCGCTGTCTGAAAGCATGATAAGCGGCTGTTCAACCATATTCCAGTAA
>DCGK01000128.1:0-23801 GCA_002315235.1 Ruminococcus sp. UBA1780 | reverse complement strand
CCGGCACCGTCAAGCTTTGCCGCTTCAATGTATGATTCAGGTATTCTTCTCATTACCTTTGCAAGAATAAATACACTGAACGGTGCGAAAATACCCGGAAGTATAATTGAAAATCTGGTGTTAAGTATTCCAAGAGCATCTGCCACAAGATAGTTCGGAACCAGTGTAACCTGATACGGCATGAGCATTAGTATTACGTACACGAAAAAAAGAAGCTCCTTGAACCGACCCCGGTACCGTGCAAAGCTGTATGCAGCAAGGGATGCAATGATAACCTGAAAAAGAACTATCGGAACCACAAGTATAACCGAGTTCCAGAATTTCATAAGATAATCGGAACTTTTGAACAGAACCGTTTTGTACTGTTCAAAACTCACTTTGTCCGGTATAAGCTTAAGATTAAGCTTTTCGTTTATATAGGTCTTTTTTGCTTCATTTTTGTCAAAGCTGCTGATCATCGCTCCGTAGTTGGAGTTGATTTCCTTCTGCGTCATAAATGAATTTGCTATCGTTACCGCAGTAGGAAACAGGAAAAGAACCGCACATACAGAAGCAAATACAGTAAAGAATACCGAAAACATTTTCTGTTTCAGTCTGTATCCTGATAACTTCCGCTTCATCACTCCACGTCCTTTCCGAATTTGTTTTCAACAGCAAAAAGAACCGCTATTACCACAGCCATCACCAGAGACATTACTATTGCTGATGATGAAAGCTTCTGGTATTCAAGAAGTGAAAATGTGTTGTTCATAAAATGCTGAACCATGTACAGCGAATCCGGATAGTCACCTGTGAGCAGATAAACCTCACGGAAAATCTTGAATGAATTGATAAGTGAAAGTATCGTTACAAACAGGATTGTAGGTGAAAGATATCTGAGCTTGAGGTGAAAGAACTTGTAGAATGAGCCCGCACCCTCAAGCGTTGCAACCTCCATTATGTCCCCCGGAATGTTCGAGAGACCTGCAAGGAAAAGTATCATGTTGTATCCGAGATTTTTCCAGAGAAACATGATTACTACAACAATCATTCCCTTCGGCGTTTTTAGCCAGTCGGTTGATTCCGTCATTCCGAATCTTTCAAGAAGCTGGTTCACTGTTCCCATCCTGTGGAACATAACCTGCCACACAAGTACAACCGATGCGGTAGGTACCATGAGCGGGCAGAGAAACGCAGCACGGATCTGACTTCTGAAATGAATCTTTGATTCAAGCAGAACCGCCAGCAGGAGCGAAAGAACAACTACAAGAGGTACTGCCGTTACCGAAAACAGCAGTGTATTCCTGGATGCAAGCTGAAAGGCTTCGTTCCCGATAATTTCCCTGAAATTATCCAGAAACACAAAGTTCCTGTTAATCGGGTTATCAATGAGTGAATACCAGATTACGACGAAAAACGGCAGTACAAAGAAGAAAAGCACTCCGATAAGACTTGGTGAAAGGAATGCAATCTCTGTAATCCGCTCACTTTTTTTCAGCTTTCGCTTTACCGGTCCGGAATCCGGTTTTTCTTTTTTCTTTTTTATCAAATTATTGCCTCCGTTCTTTTGATTTTTTCTTTTGTTCAATAGCAACACATTATTAATGATACAGTATATGAATTGCATTGTCAATACCATTGATATAATATCATTTAAAACTGTAATATGCAAGTAACTTCAGGTTTCTTTAAGATATTATTAAGGAACCACTGATTAAGATTTGGATATACACTATAATATACGATTTAAGTGACACAAACGTTACAGGTTCAAAAAAAAAAAAATTGCACCGCGCATGTGCGCGGTGCAGCATAATCAGTAGCCTGCCGGCATTTCATTTCTCTGGTCAGTAATAACCGCCGAGCCTTCAAGGAACTGCTTAAGCATAATATAGAGCATTTCCTTTTCAAAAGGCTTTGAAAGATATGCGTTCATTCCGCTCTGAATTGCCAGCTTCTCATCGTCACCCGCTGCATTTGCAGTAAGTGCTATAATCGGAATCGAATGGGCATCAGACTTGTCTGAATTACGTATGCATCCGGTTGCCTCATAGCCGTTCATAAGCGGCATGCGGACATCCATAAGAATAATGTCATAGGTATGGCTTGGATTTGAGATAAACGAATATACTGCCTGCTTGCCGTTAAGTGCAACCTTTACGTCAAAACCGACATCCTCAAGAAGCGTCTTCGCAAATTCTGAATTGAAGTCATTGTCCTCTGCAAGAAGAACCGTCTTTCCGCTGAAATCAAAGCTCTGCTGGCTGATAAACAGCTTTTCCCTGATTGAGTCGGTGATTGAACGGCATTTTTTCAGTTCAAGAGTGAAGAAGAAGGTTGAGCCTTCATTTTCCGCACTTCGTACCTCAAGATTACCACCCATGAGTTCGACAAGATTTTTGCAGATTGAAAGTCCGAGGCCTGTTCCGCCGTATGTTCTCGTAACGGCACTGTCAGCCTGCTCGAAGGATTCGAAGATTTTTTTGAGATTTTCCTTTTTGATTCCTATGCCGTTGTCTTCAACGCTGAATCTTACAAGTGAAGCCTCCTCGTTATCCTCAACCTCATCTATGGTTACTGTTATCTTTCCGCTGAAAGGAGTAAACTTAAGTGCGTTTGCAGTGAGATTAACCAGAACCTGATGGATTCTGAACTGGTCACCGACAAACAGTCTGTTTTCAAAGTTCTGAACTATTCTGAGGTCTATCATTCTCTGTTCCGCCTGAGGACGGATCATCATTTCGAAGTCCTCAATGAGATTGGTTATGTCAAAAAGATCGTTGTTTACAATCAGCTTGCCGCTTTCAATCCTTGACATATCAAGAATGTCATTTACAAGCGAAGTAAGATACTTTGTGGAAACGGTTATCTTTTCAAGGCAGTCATAAACTGTATCAGTATCCTGCTCATCCTCTTTTTCAAGAACACAGATAGCCTTGTCAGCCATGCCCTTGATAGCGTTGATAGGAGTTCTGATTTCATGTGACATACGTGAAAGGAAGTCAGACTTGGCCTTGCTGGCAAGATCGGCATTTACTATTGTGATGTGGGTTGAAATTACTCTTGAAAGCTCCTTGAGAGTCGCAATCTCCGACTGATCAAGCTTTTTCGCCTTTTCACGTGATTCAAAAACCAGACAGCCCTTGAAGTCGCCTTCATTGTAAAATGCTGAAAAATAATACTGACACTTTGAGTTTCTTTCAAGCATCTTGCGCAGTGACTTTGAAAGCTTCTGCATTATTTTCGGAGTAATATGAACAAATCCGTCACGTTCAAAGCAGTCCGTAAGAACGTTGTAGTCCTTGCGGTTAAAGTCATAAACCTCATTGAAATCAATCGGACGACCCTTTTCACACCAGTGATAGGTGAACTTGTAATACATGTTGTCATCATTCACTTCGATGATAACAATACGTGAAAATCCGAACTGTCTTGAAATCTTCGGCAGAAGAAGGTTGATTGCCGTCTTGAGGTCCCTGCTCTTTTCAAACAGTGAGTAGGCAAAAGCTGTTATATCACCGTTCTGATGAGGATTTGCATCGGCAATGTCGGTAAGTCCCTTGTCAAGTATAGTTGCGTCAAGAACCTTCGAATCAACGAGATTTGAAACATCCGAATAAAGAATACTTGATCCCTTGTTTGTCTTCTTGGCAAACATAAGTGTCTTGTAGGCATAATCAAAAAGCTCGTCATACTTGTTGGAGTAAAATGTATTGACAATGCCCACTGTACATGAAATACCTGTACTTTTGTCGGTTCCGGAGTAAATACTGTTTACACGCCTGCTGATTGAATTTCCGAATGACTTGATATATGCCTTGTTGGTGTTTTTCATGAATACCATGAATTCATCACCGCCAAGACGAATAACAATATCGGTAGGTCTCATTACAGATGTAAGCTTTTCAGCAACTTCCTCGAGAATGGAATTTCCGAATTCCTTTCCGTAGTGGTTGTTTATGTCATAGAAGTCATCAACATCTATAATACACAGTGCGCAGATTTCGGATTCCGGCTTGAGTTTGAGATACTGTCTGATAAGCTTCTCGCCGCGTTCACGGGAATACAGTCCGGTAAGTCTGTCCTTACCTGATTCGATGTATTCTTCGTCCTGCTTTTCGCCTTCCTCAAACTTTTCACTGACCGTGGCAATCATCTTTACCTTGCGGGAATTAACCAGGTCATACTGGTCAATCTCACCGTAGCACGTAACGCTGATGATTGATCTGTCCTTCAGGATAATCGGATGCCTGAAGCAGAATTCACCGGAATTCTTGATGCTCTTTCGCACTGTAATCACGTATTCGTGATAAGCATCTGTAGGAATAAGACGGCTCATGTACAGACCTCTGTCCATATCGTTCTGCACAAAACCTGTCACATCAGTAAAGCCCGTATCCAGTTTCACGACCCTGAAGTTATCATCGATATCGATGCTGAACCTCATGAAGGATCTGGGTTTTAAGATTGATTTTACGCTCATTTTAGAAAACACTCCCGGTACTTCACACACAGAAAGCGCATCTGCGTGTGTTTTCGAACAGTCCGCCGGTAATCGTTCCGGCGGATTTACTTATTATCTGTATATATTATAGCATAAAAATATTTTCATTTCAATGATTTATTATCATTTTTCACATGTTTTTCGAATATTAAGTGTTTATATTTGTAAAATGTAGATAATCCCAATTTGGACTTGTTTTTTTACTGTGTAAAACCACCGAAAAAAACTATCATTTTTTCATATTTGCGTATTGCAATGTATCGCCGTTTGAGTTATAATTATTATTGTATGGTTTAATTTTTACTATAAGTATACCACAGATAGGAGAGAAAAAATATGGATATGTTAATTCCATGGACTAAGGTCTGGGCAGTCGTTATCACCGGACTTGTAGTTGTATTCCTCGCACTTGTTCTTCTTATCATTTTCGTTTCGATATTCGGAAAAGTATTCTCCGGTATTGCAGAAAGAGAAAAGGCCAAGAGCAAACCGGCTGATGTTCCGGCAGTAAACATCACAAAACCAGCAGCTCCGGTTCAGGTACCTGCCGCTTCTGCTGAAGATGACAATGAAGTAATAGCTGTAATTTCTGCTGCAGTTGCTATGATGGCTGCAAAGGACGGAAAGAATTACGCTGTAAAGTCAATAAAGAGAAAAGGAAACGGCAGAGGCCAGGCAGGCTCTGTATGGGGTGCTGCAGGTCAGCGCGAAAATACACTTCCGTTCTGATTTTCAACTAACAATTTAATATGAAAGGATAATTATCTATCATGAATGAAGTAATTCAGATTTTCCTTGATACTCTTAAGGATCTCGGGTCTTCAAGCGGTTTCGGCAACCTTGGCTGGCCAAACATCGTAATGATCCTGATTTCATTTGTATTTATGTATCTTGCGATTGCCAAAAAGTTCGAACCACTTCTTCTGCTTCCGATTTCATTCGGTATGCTCCTTACAAACCTCCCGCTTACAGCGATGTATACACCGGAGCTTTTTGCAGATCCTACAAACATTGATTTCGACAGAATCCTTCATGAGGGCGGTCTCCTCGACCTTCTCTATCTCGGAGTTAAGCTTCAGCTCTTCCCTCCGCTGATTTTCCTCGGAATCGGTACTATGACAGACTTTGCTCCGCTCATTTCAAATCCTAAGAGCTTCCTTCTCGGTGCAGCTGCACAGGCTGGTATCTTCCTTACATTTATCGGCGCAGCAGTGCTCGGATTTTCAGAAACGGAAGCTGCTTCAATTGCTATCATCGGCGGTGCCGACGGTCCTACAGCAATCTTCGTTTCAAGTAAGCTTCTCGGTGCAGGCGCAAAGATTTCAACAGGTACAATCGCTCTTGCAGCCTACACATACATGGCTCTTGTTCCTATCATCCAGCCTCCTATCATGAAGGCTCTCACTACTAAGAAGGAACGTGCAGTTGTAATGGAAACACTCAGACCGGTAGGAAGAACAGAAAAGATCATCTTCCCTATCGCAGTTACAATTATCATTGCGCTTCTTATTCCTTCAGCTGCTCCTCTCGTTGGTATGCTTATGCTCGGTAATCTCCTCAAGGAAAGCGGTGTCTGTGACAGACTCGTTAAGACAGCTCAGAACGAGCTTATGAATATCGTTACAATCTTCCTCGGCGTTTCAGTTGGCGCTACTACAACAGCCGACAAGATAATCACAGCAGAGTTTGCAAAGGTTATCATCCTCGGTGTTATCGCATTCTCAATCGGTACTGCATCAGGCGTTATTTTCGGTAAGATTATGTACAGAGTAACAGGCGGAAAGGTTAATCCGCTTATCGGTTCAGCAGGTGTATCAGCCGTTCCGATGGCTGCCCGTGTATCACAGAAGGTCGGCGCAAGCGAAAATCCTACAAACTTCCTTCTCATGCACGCTATGGGACCAAACGTTGCAGGTGTTATCGGTTCAGCAGTTGCTGCCGGTGTTCTCCTCAGCATCGTAAAATAATATTAAAAGCATTATAAAAAAATATCCGCTGCATCTGCAGCGGATATTTTTTTTATTTAATAAAAGAGAAAATACTTTTCTTTTCATATGGTTCCCTGACAGCTGAGATGAATGTGTAGCCGCATTCTGTAACTGTCGCTTCAAGCTTGTCATCAGGAATATCATCAGGCGAGATAATAACCGTGTTCCTGTTTATATGGGATGATGTTACTTTCTTTACAGACGGAAATGCAGTCTGTATTCCCTTATCCATATGGGACTCGCACATTCCGCACATCATGCCTTCAATATTTACCGTTATCTTCTGCATTGAATTACCTCCTTATTACTTAAGGAATCCGTCAATAATCTTTCTTTCAGCTTCCTCTTCGGTAAGACCGAGTGTACAGAGCTTTGTAATCTGTTCACCGGCAATTTTACCGATAGCAGCCTCGTGGATAAGAGATGCATCAATATTTGCTGCGTAAAGACCAGGGACTGCATTTACACGGCCGTTTTCAGAAAGAATTGCATCACATTCCGAATGGCCTGTACATCTGCAGTTACCGTTGATTGATGAAATAAATTCCTGATATGAATTTCCTCTTGCAACAGATCTTGAAACCAGGTCAACACTTGAATCGTCGCCGTTCATTTCAATTTTGAAATCTGATTTTGCTGTTTCATCACCGTCAGTCATAAGACGTTCCCTTACAACAAGCTTTGCACCCTTTCCGAGCTTCGCAGATGTCAGTCTGCTGCTTGAAGTTACACCGCCTATCTGAACTGTATCCATCTCCATGTATGAATCCTCGTCCATCTCAACGTCAGTAACAGGGTCAATTCTCTTTGCACCCTTTCCGCTGCCGGTACCTATATGCTTCTCCCTGTAAAGAACCTTTGCGTTCTTTCCGATGAAAAATCTGTGAATTCCGTTGTGTCTTGCCTCTTCCTCGCCGTCTGAGTGAACACCGCAGCCGGCAACTATAATAACGTCTGCCCCGTCTTCAACATAAAAGTCGTTGTATACGAGATCATCCACTCCGGCCTTTGTTACACATGCAGGAATGTATACTGTTTCCTGCTGAGCCTTTGCGCTGATTTTTATCACGATACCCGGATTGCCTTCCTTAGGTTCGATTCTGATATTTTCAGAAGACTGTCTGCCTGCGCAGCCGCCGTCCTCACGAATATTGAATGCTCCCTTGTAGCTGCCGTCCCAGTCTGAAACAACACCGAGAAGCTGTTCTGTAATACTGTTCATGTTAAGACCTCCCCCTTAGCTGTTTCTGAGTGAGCAGCGTGTTGCTGCTGTCTTGTCCATAAGTGAAGGGAAAATCTCTTCTCTTGTGCCCATGTTTGCGACTCTGCCGTCTGCTACTACCGCGATGTGGTCAGCTATGTTCATGATTCTCTCCTGATGTGAAATGATGAGAAGTGAACGGCTGCTGTCCTTTTTGATATTTTCAAAAGCTTCAATAAGGCTTGTGAAGCTCCAGAGGTCGATACCTGCCTCAGGTTCGTCAAACACAAGAAGCTTTGCGTCCTTTCTCGCAAGAACTGTTGCAATCTCGATACGCTTGCTTTCACCGCCTGAAAGACTTGCGTCTGCCTCTCTGTCTATATAGTCACGCCCGCAGAGACCTACTTCACTGAGAAGATGACAGACCTCAGCACTTGAAAGTTCTCTTTCAGCTGAAATCGAGAGAAGGTCCCTGACTGTTAATCCCTTGAATCTTACAGGCTGCTGGAAAGCATATGCAAGACCGTTTCGTGAACGTTCCGTTATACTCCAGTCAGTAATATCCTTACCGTCAACATAAATCTGACCGCCGCACGGCTTGTAAAGGCCTGCGATAACCTTTGCCAGAGAGGTTTTGCCGCCTCCGTTCGGTCCTGTAATTACAGTCAGTTTTCCGTCAGGTACCTCGAGATTGATACCGTTAAGAATCTTTTCACCGGTTTCTGTAGTCCATTGAATATCTTTAAGCTGCAGCATGTGGTATTATACCGCCCTTTCAATTATACTTATACGGGAAAGCAGTGTTTTACTGCATGGCTTTACAGCCGCCCTGCACCTTCGCACCGCACTCTCCTTAATAGTTCAGTATAAAGTATACCACACCGGTGGGATTTTGTAAAGTGTCCCTCCGCCCCGCAGTCCCTGTCTGCAGACAGGGCTGTCAGCACAGCTGACCGGAGGATGCGTCCATCAGGAACTCCGTACTGACGGGTTATTCCAGAATACTCAGAATATCATCGGCGGACATATGCATAATGTCGCCCTCACCGTTCACGGCAATGTCGTAGAGTTCAGCCTTGCGGGTCTGAAGCTCGATGATTTTTTCCTCTATTGTTTTGTCTGTAATAAGCTTGTAAATCTGAACATTCCTCTTCTGCCCTATACGGTATGCACGGTCTGATGCCTGATTTTCGGCAGAAAGGTTCCACCACGGGTCGTAGTGGATAACGATGTCAGCACCGGTCAGATTAAGTCCCGTACCGCCGGCCTTGAGCGAGATGAGGAAAACATTTGTTCCGTCCTCGTTAAATTCATTTACCAGACGGATACGTTCCGCCGGTTTTGTCTGTCCTGTGATAGTGTAGTAGCTGACGCCCTCTTCATCAAGTCTCTTTGAAATGATGTCAAGCATTGACGTAAACTGCGAGAACAGCAGAATCTTGTGACCTGATATTACACAGTTGTTTACGAGCTCAATACACTGCTCAAGCTTGGCACTCTCACCGGAATAGTTGTCGTAAACAAGCGACGGATCACAGCATATCTGCCTGAGCCTTGTAAGCATTGCAAGTATTTTTATTCTGTCAGCTCCGTCCTTAAGCTCCTTCGCAAGAGTCTTTTTCACATCAGCAACATTTGCCGAGTAAATCCTGCTCTGCTCCTCACCCATGCTTGCATACATAACAGTTTCCGTCTTGTCCGGAAGCTCCTTCAGAACCTCCTTCTTCATTCTTCTGAGAATAAACGGAGAAATGACCTTCTGAAGCTCTGAAACAACCTTCTCCTCCTTCTTTGCCGTAATAGGCGCCTCGTAGTTCTTTCTGAAATACGTATAGTTATAGAGATAGTCAGGCATAATATAGTCAAATATGCTCCAGAGCTCCGCAAGACTGTTTTCAACAGGTGTGCCTGTAAGGGCAAATTTTACGTCAGCTTTTATTGCTTTAACTGCCTTTGCAGCCTGTGTGTTCTGATTTTTTATATACTGCGCCTCGTCTATAAACTGGCTGCTGAATTCAGTGTTTTCATATTTTTCAATATCCCTTGTCAGAAGCGAGTACGGAGTTATGATTACATCATAGTCGTTAATATTTCTGAAAAGTTCCTCTCTGGCTGATACAGAACCAATAACGGTCAGCGTTTTCAGCTCAGGCGCAAAACGACTGATTTCATTTTTCCAGTTAAGAGAAAGTGAGGCCGGGCATACAACAAGCGCCGGTTTTGTACAGCCGTTCTGCCTGTTACTGAGAATAAGCGAAATAGCCTGAAGTGTCTTGCCGAGACCCATGTCATCGGCGAGAATACCACCGAACTTATAGGCAGAAATGGTCCTGAGCCATCTGAATCCGTACTTCTGATACTCACGCATGATTCCGTCAAGGCTCACGGGAACAGTAAGCTGTTCGCTGTCGTCCACCATCATACCGAAAGTACTTACCGCCTTTTTGAATTCCGCACTTCTGTTAATGCGCAGATTTTCACAGTTTTTCTTCAGACTGTCGAGATACAGCATTCTGTAGGCAGGAACTGTAAGCTTTTCCTTAAGAAGTGCCTTGTCGCTTATATTAAGGTTATCAGCAACGCTTGCAAGCTCTGACATTGAATCAGTGATAAGTGCAAAGGAGCCATCCTTAAGTCTGTGATATTTTGCACCCTTCCTGTAGCTTTTGAGCATATCGACAAGCTCTGACATTGTATAGCCCTCAGCGGTAATGTCAAGAGCAAGAAGAGAACCTGAAGGACGTATGCCGATTGCAGGACGTGCCGGTGCACGGACACCTATTTTTTTGAACGCGTCCGTTACGAATACGTCCATGTATTTTTCAAATTCATTCAGACCGACAGTGAGAAGCTCGTAGAGCCTGTCATCTCCGTGCATAATGAATGTTCCGGGATTACTGTGGTCCTCCTCATCAAAATATTTTGAGAAAATATTTCTGATGATACGCTCTGCCTTGTAGTCGCAGAACGGATTTTTGGTCTGACTGTAAAATCCTGTGTATTTTTCATCGCCGTAGACAAATTCCGGACGGGCCTGAACACCGTCATTTACCGAGTCAATATACAGACGGGCTTCCAGTTCAGGAGGAACAAAGTCATCAAGACTGTCTATTCCGCGAATGTCTATGTACTTCTTAACCGCTCTGAGCACACCGCTGTAAAATGCCGGCATATTCTCGTTTCTGATATAGATTTTGTTCATGGAAATGCACATTCTGAGAAGTCTGAGTGCAGTTTCCGTAAATCCGGTGTCAGTGATGTATATTGTATGCTTTTCGTAATTTATCAGACAGGTACGTTTTCCGCTGTCATAAATATCCGGCCAGCTGAGCATACGAATGGAGTATCCCTTCTCATCAGCACGGAAAATCTCGCCTTCAATCTTCGGAATTTTGTATTTTACCTGATAAATCTGCTTGTCTATTTCAAGCTCTCCGTCCTTAAACAGTCTGAAAAATGTGTCAACCTTACTGCCGTGAATGATTACATATTTTTTTGAAACACCATTAACACGTGACTTGCCTGACTCAATGGCTGAGGATGAATAGTAATAGTAGCAGAGGTCAAGAATCTTTCTGCTGCGCTCATCAAGTTCACTGTAGCTGTGTCTGAAAACTGCGTTTTTTCCGTACACCGCAGTTCTTTCAGCTTCAAACGCCGCCTTGAGCTCCGGAATGCTGGATACTGCGTAAAGCTTTTCTCCGCCTGCCTTAAGCGAGCATCTGAGTGCGCCGTCCTTCATAGTAACGACAGGAACAATCTGTGTAACAGGCGGTGCGATACTTTCCCTGCTTTCGTCCGTATCCTCTTCCCCGCCGTTTCCGAGGCACTGATCCATAAGTCTGCGGAAAACAGCTTCCCTTCTCTTTTCGAGATCCTCTTCAAAATGCTCCCTTATGTACAGAAAAGCTGCACACTTATGTCCGCAGAGTTCGTCATCTCCCATCCGCTGGCAGGAACAGCGTGCCTCATCAAGGTCACCGCTGTCTGTAAAAACAGCTGTAACACGCGTCCCGTAATAACAGTTTTTTTCCGGTTTAAACCAGAAACTGTACTCTCCGTCAATAAAAAGGTCCGCACTGGTTATGCAGTTTTTTTCAAACAGCTCACGGCCTTTCTGAAGTTTTTTCGGATCAGCCTCAGACTCAAAGCTGAAAAGATTTATCATTTTAATCACTCCCGAAACAAGGCATGTCAGACTTCATACATGCCATTTTTTCAAAATTCATTTTATGCTCAGGTACATATTCTCTTTGGTATTTCAAAGCTCTGCGCTGTCATATTTTCTTCAGCATTCCGTATTCCGGAAATCCTGAAGCAGTTTCATACAGATAAAGTATAGCACATTTTCGGATTTTTCACAAGAAATAAAAAGACATGGAATCAGATGAAATGACTCCATGTCTTTTATGTGCTGTCGGCGAAGACAGCTTATCTGTTAAGTTTATTTTTCAGGCTTAACTTCATCCTCCGGCTCCGGTGCTGCTTTTTCCTTCACATTCTCTGCCTTCACAGCAGCCTTTTTTTCTTCTTTTGCCTTCTTCCTGGTTCTTACTGCCTTAACAAGCTTTACAAGTCCGGCAATAATAAGTCCGAAAACAAGAACATACGGAAATGCGTAGATAAGGAAGAAAAGTAATGCCTCAAGGAATTCGAGGAATCCGGTACCGGCATCCTTAAGCGTATTGACAAGTCTCTCGCCGAAGGTATCATTGTGAACCGGCTCTGCCTGATATTCCTTGACTTCATTTATTGTAACATAAACATACGAATAAGCAACATCAGTCTTAATCTGGTTCATCCTTGTTTTAAGCTTTGCAATCTCTACCTGAATATCTGTGAGCTTGTCTTCAACTGCAACAGCGTTTGCCTCATCCTTTGCCTTTGAAAGCATCTCAAGATATCTGTCTTCCTTCTGCTCATAAATTGCAAGTGTAGTTGAAAGATCATGATACTCCTGGCTTACATTCTGAACTGAAGCATTTTTGCTCCTGAGGTCGCCAAGTTCAGCAAATGCATTGCAGAAATCCTCGTACACCCTGCTCGGAACTCTTACAGTTGCAGTATATGTGCTCCACTTCTGCTCATTTTCATCATACCATCTGCTTGATGAGCCGCCGTCACTGAACCGCTCACTCTCAACAAACCCCTGATACTGCTCTATCCTGCCTCTGAACTTATCTACCGCACTGTCAAAATCAAGAACATCCACGCCCATTGTACATGAGTACACCAGCATATCCCTGTCAATTGACTCTGAATTTACATTCGGTGTCTGTTCCTTTTCAGTCTGCGGGTCATCTGTTTCAGCGTATACCGTGTTGTCTGCTGCATAATAACCGTCTTCTGAAGCTGCCTCCTCATACGTAGCAGCGGAGTCAGAACTGTATCCCTTTGAATCAAAAATTCCATGTGCACCGTTTAATGCATTATAGGATGCTGCTGATTCGGAATATTTCGATGAACCGCATGATGTGAGCAGCGCAGTGCAGATTAATGATATTAATAATATTTTTTTCTTCATAAAAAATCTCCTCCCGGTATTAGTCCCATAAATATATATCGTTAGTTTCAAAATATATTCTATCTGTTTCTTTCATTTCTGAAATTTCAGCACATACGGCTGTGTCACCGCCGAACATGCATATATAGTCATCAATGTATACCGCTCTGTCAAACGGATACATACCTTCAGCCTTAATCTGCCCTGTTTCTTTGAACTGACCGTCCTCAAATCTGAACAGAATATATGCTGATTTCGTTTCAGGGTTATTGTCCTCATCCCGGATGGCTTCCACTACAGGAAAACCTATTATATTTCTTTCCGGACTTATCAGAAGTGCCTTTCTGTCATGGACTGCATCGGAATAAACCGAATGATAGCTCCTTCTGCTCTTTTCAGCGTTCATGCTGTAGGTTGTTACCGCATTCAGTTCACTGTCATCGGAAACATCAAACATGGTAAGCTTAATACCTGTTTCTATCCCGTCCTCGTCTGCATCAACACCAAATCCGAGAAGCAGGTCATCGCTCCATTTTCTCATGAATGTGCTGAATCCGTTGATTTTGAATTCGTCCGTAATAAACGGATTTTCAGGATCCGAAAGATTTACCGCAAACAGAGGATCAGTGCGTTCATACGTTACCACATATCCTGTGTCACCCTGGAAGTTTACTGATTTTATAGTTTCCTTTTCAGCAATGCCTGTAATGCTTCCGACCGTGTTCATATCCATGTCAAGTACGAAAACATTATTTGAAGGCCAGCCGCTTCCTCTGTCTCCGTAAACAAATGATGTAGTGGCCACTCTGAAATGCCCCTTATACTCATCCATGGAAAACTGGTTAAGAACGCGGCCGTTTATTCTGCCGGATGCCTGCGGGCTGACTGTGCCGCTGTCTGCCGAAAATCTTGTAATTCCGGTTTCATAATACTCATTCTCACTGTTATAGTTTATTTCTGTCAGATAAATGTTTTCCTGCGAGCAGTATATCTCTTCCGTATTACCGGCAACGGAAACAACAGAAACCGGCACTGAAGGCGAAGTGACATCAATTCCTGAAACATTTACAAATGACTCGAAATATTTCCGGTCATCCCATCCCTTCGGAACCAGAATGCATGAAGGATCCAGACATTCTGAATTTTCAAAGCTTTCACCGCAGAAAGGAAGAACTCTTTTCATATACTTTTCATCAGTAATATCCTCATCATCACTGATAAATCTGAAGCTGTAGTCCGGATGCTGATTTGTTACAAGATACATGATGTTATCCTTCATTCTTGATGAAATGTACACTCCGCTCTGAATATATGATCCCGCAAATTCCGGACTGCCGTCTGACACATCAAATGTCAGAACAGCTGTACTGTACGCATAATCTTCGCCTGAATATGCATACACAATAACGGAAAGAATATCTCCTGAAAGATACATCTCACGTATTCCGCTTTCCGCATCCGGGATATATGAAGAAATATCCGTCTCCTCAGGCTCCCCGAACCTGCCGTTTCTGCTGTCAAAAGGAACATAGCGGAACGTTTTTCCGTATACGTGCGTGGAAAAATAGTAAACACCTTTTTTATTTGCCTTGATTACATCAGCCTCGGAAATTCCCTCAGCCTGGCTGTATGTATCGGAAATGTCAGAAGCCTCCTCTGATACAGTGCTTTCATTTCTTTCAGCAGCATCCGCACTGTTAATCATAAGCTCGTCGTCATCCTCACCTATTATATCGCCGTATGAACGTATACCTTTTCTGTAGAATTCATAAACTCTTTCGTAGCTTCCGAGCTGCTCAAACGCCAGGGTTTCCGGAATCTGAAGAGTATACTTATCCGCAGAGGCTGAATCTGATTCCTCAGAAACCGCCTCATCCGCAGATTCATCCTTTACTCCGGATGAAATTCCGTTTGTTATTCCGAAAGGTTTGCTGTCTGCAGCAGACATTATCGCAGTCTGTTCAGAAATCATTTTATCAGAACCGAACTTTACAGCACCCACTGTAATTACAAGGCACGCTGCAGCTGCAGTGCACCATGCTGTAACTGTTTTTATCCTGCTTCTTTTTCTTACAGGAACAGCATCCAGAAGCTCGGTGATATTTTCCGGCTTAAGCCTGTCGGGAACCTCGGGGGTTTCCAGTACTTTTTTTATTTTGTCACTCATATTATCATCCACCTTACTCACCAATAAGCCTTTTCAGTTTTTCTTTTGTTCTCATGAGTCTGGAACGGACCGTTGACGGATTAATTCTGCATATTTTCGCAATCTCATCCCCTGTGTAGCCGCTAAGTACAGACAGTGAAAGTATCAGTCTGTCCTCATCCTCAATTCTGTACATAGCTTCTGCCAGCTCCTGATTTTCGAATTTAAAATTCTCATGCAGAATGCTTTCATACTCCGGTGCATTTATATCCACTGCAGATTTTGAATACTCAGCCTGTTTTCTTTTTATCTTTGCAGAGAGTATTTTAAAAATCCAGCTTCGGAAGGCTTCCTCGCTCCGGAGTTTTCTTATTGAATTAAAAGCATCCAGAACTGTTTCACTTACCGCATCCGCCGCATCATGTTCATTTCTCAGACTGTAAAATGCTGTTCTGTAAAGCTCCTCATAAACCAGCGCATACAGTCGTGAAAACGCTTCCCTGTCACCGCGGACCGCAGTATTCACATCCTTTCTGAAATCATCTGTCTTCATCTTTTCCAAAACTCCTTTAAATGTTCGAAGCAGTTCTCACTTTCCCTTTCAGTGCTTCCTTAAAACTGACAATGCATTGTTTTCAGTTATAACATAAGTGTAAAAAAACCCCTGATTTGTTGCATCAGCTTTTTCACTTTGTATCAATGCACAATTACATCCCGCAGCACTTGTTAATGATTAACAAAAATCCCCTGAGTCACCCCAGGGAATTTTTTTACTTATTTAATCAGTGTTTCCTTAAGTGCGGTGTGAAATCAGTGAAGCTTTCTCTTGTCAATAACTCTTACTGCCTTGCCTTCACTTCTTGTAATTGTCTTAGGTTCAACAAGATGTACCTTAGGATTAATGCCAAGAATGGTTTTGATAGCAGAAGCGAGGGATGCCTCGTTAGCCTTAACGTCAAATGCAGCGTCTTCAGCCTGCTCAGGCTTCATTTCAACTGAAACGTCAAATGTATCTGTATTGTTTACTCTGTCAAGCTCGATAAGATAGTTGAGTGAATATCCCTCAGCAATAAGAACTGTTTCAATCTGTGACGGGAATACATTTACACCTCTGATAATGAGCATATCATCTGATCTTCCCATCGGCTTTGCCATCTTAACGAGAGTTCTTCCGCATGAACATTTCTTTCTTGAAAGTACACAGATGTCTCTTGTTCTGTATCTGAGAAGCGGGAATGCTTCCTTTGTGATGCTTGTGAATACAAGCTCACCCTTTTCGCCTTCCGGGAGAACCTCGCCTGTTTCAGGGTCGATGATTTCTGCGATGAAGTTGTCTTCGTTGATGTGCATTCCTGTCTGCTCCGAGCATTCAAATGAAACACCGGGACCGCTTGTTTCAGTGAGTCCGTAAATATCATAAGCCTTGATACCAAGAGACTTTTCGATTTCCCTTCTCATTTCCTCTGTCCATGGTTCGGCACCGAAGATACCGGCCTTGAGGCAGTTGTCCTCAGGCTTGTAGCCCATTTCCTTAAACGCCTCACCGATATATGCAGCGTATGAAGGTGTGCAGCAGAGAATTGTTGACTTAAGATCCATCATGAACTGAATCTGTCTTTCAGTATTTCCTGATGACATAGGAAGTGTAAGGCAGCCAACCTTGTGTGAACCGCCGTTAAGACCAGGGCCGCCTGTGAAAAGGCCGTAACCGTAGCATACCTGACATACGTCATCCTTTGTACCGCCTGCAGCTGTAACTGCTCTTGCACAGCA
Source organism: Ruminococcus sp. UBA1780 (assembly GCA_002315235.1). Taxonomy (GTDB): domain Bacteria; phylum Bacillota; class Clostridia; order Oscillospirales; family Ruminococcaceae; genus HUN007. The sequence goes on along the minus strand of DCGK01000128.1, from coordinate 6,707 downwards.
GTCCTCCCACATATCAACGTCATTCTGTGTGTAGAATGCAACTACTCTCTTTCCGGTTGTACCGCTTGTACTCTGGATACGAACGCATTCTGAAAGAGGCTTTGCAAGAAGTCCGTAAGGGTAACAGTCACGGAGATCTGCCTTTGAAAGGAAAGGCAGCTTGTGAAGATCATCAATTGATTTTATATCATCAGGTGTTACTCCCTTTTCTTCCATTTTTTCACGGTAATAAGGAACGTTGTCCCATACGTGTTTTACCTGTGAAACGAGTCTCTCATTCTGAAGCTTTATCATGTCCTCGCGTGACATACATTCAATTTCCTTGTTCCAGTATCTTTCCATTGGTTTTATACCTCCTGATTAATTTGAATATTGTTCAGTAACTCATTCTGATTCAGGTTACTGTTTCTGCATTACTTTGCGGCAGCTTTTCCGAGTTCGAAAGCCTTCTTATTGAGTTCAAGGAACTTTGGCGGAACACACTGCTCAAGCGCAGCCTGCCATACTTCCTCTTCAAAGTCAGTCTTCTGTGATACAACTCCCATGAGCACAACGTTTGAAGCTTTGGCATTTCCTGCTTCCTCTGCGAGGGCAAGCGCATCAACAGCTGTCACGTCAATCCCCTTCCCGCGGATTTTATCGATAAGATTTTCCGGGTACTCGGCAGCACCGGTGATTACCGGCATAGGATCAAGCTTCTGGTCCGAAGTAATAATCTTTCCGCCCTTCTTAAGATAAGGAAGCCATCTTGCTGCTTCAAGCTGTTCAAATGAGATGATTACATCAGCCTCTCCCTTTTCAATAACAGGTGAATATACCCTGTCACCGTATTTTACATAGGTTACTACAGAACCGCCGCGCTGTGACATTCCGTGAACTTCTGATACCTTTACGTCATATCCCTTTGCAAGGATTACATTTCCGAGGAGCCTTGATGCAAGCAGCGAGCCCTGTCCGCCGACTCCGACGATCATTACAGATTTTGTTTCCATGTCATATTTCCTTTCTGTTACTGATTTACAATTGAGTCAAACTTACAGAGTTCCGCACAGATGCCGCATCCTACACACTGTGTATGATTGATTACTGCCTTTCCGTTCACGATTGAAACAGCAGGACATCCGAGCTTAAGACACATCTTACATCCTTTGCACTTGTCAGTGTCAACCTTAAGAGGCGGATTGTGCTTAACATACTTGAGAAGAGCACATGGTCTTCTTGAAATAATAACTGAAGGCTCATCTGCTTCCAGCTCCTCGAGAACTGCCTTTTCAGTTTCCCCGAGCTTATAAGGATCAACAACTCTTACCCTCTTAATGCCAACAGCTCTGCAGAGCTCCTCAAGATTAACAGCTGCAGCAGGGTCTCCCTTAAGGTTCATACCTGTTGTAGGGTTCTGCTGGTGACCGGTCATTCCTGTGATTGAGTTGTCAAGAATAATAACAGTTGAATTTGTTGAGTTGTATGCAATATTAACAAGTCCTGTAATACCGGAGTGCATAAATGTAGAGTCACCGATAACTGCAACACTCCTCTTCTCTGACTTTTCGCCGAGAACCTTGTTATATCCGTGAAGTGCAGAAACCGAAGCCCCCATACATACTGTCCAGTCCATTGAATTCAGAGGCGCAACCGCACCGAGAGTATAGCATCCGATGTCACCTGAAACAGTAATTTTGTTCTTTGAAAGAGCGTAGAACACTCCTCTGTGAGGACATCCGGCACACATTACAGGTGGTCTTACAGGAATATTCTCATCAAGTGAAATGATGTCATTCTTCTTTCCGAGAAGCTTTTCTGCAATAACTGTCTGTGAGATTTCCCCTGTGTATCCGAAAATCTCCTTACCTCTGGCATTTACGCCAATATACCTGCAGTGTGCTTCAATAACGTCATCAAGTTCCTCGATTACAATTACTTCATCAAACCTTGCAGCAAATTCCTGAATAAGCTTTACAGGAAGAGGATTTACCATGCCAAGCTTAAGATATGAAACAGTTTCGCCGAGAGCTTCCTTTGCATACTGGAAGGAAGCGCCGCTTGTGATAATTCCCATCCTGGTGCCGGGATTGATTTCTGTTCTGTTAAGTGCTGATGTTTCAGCGAACTCAGTAAGCTTAGCTGTTCTCTCTTCAACAAATACATGTCTGCCCTTTGCATACGCCGGCATCATAACATATTTCTGAGGATTCTTTTTATATTCGTAAAGTTCTCTTTCAGTCCTGTCTCCGCATTCAACAACACTCTGTGAATGTGCAATTCTTGTTGATGTTCTGACGATAACAGGAGTGTCAAATTTTTCTGAGATTTCGAATGCTTCCATAACAAAGTCTCTGCATTCCTGTGAATCAGACGGTTCAAGCATAGGAACCTTTGAGGCTATTGCATGGTGACGTGAATCCTGTTCGTTCTGTGATGAATGCATGCCCGGATCATCTGCAACTGCAATAACCATACCGCCGTTTACCCCGGTATATGCAGCTGTGTAAAGCGGGTCAGCCGCAACGTTAAGTCCGACATGCTTCATTCCGCAGAATGATCTTGCACCGGCAACAGATGCACCAAAGGCAGCTTCCATTGCAACCTTTTCATTTGGTGCCCATTCAGCATATATTTCACTGTACTTTGCCGCTTCCTCTGTGATTTCAGTAGACGGAGTGCCGGGATAGCTTGAAATAAATTTACATCCGCCTTCGTAAAGTCCGCGGGCAAACGCCGCATTTCCTAACAAAAGTTTTTTCATAAAAATTTATATTCCTTTCAGATACTGTATGTATTTATCCGAACAATGCCGATAGTTCACTATAAATAAAAATACATGTTATCAGTATAACATTTTATGCAATATTATGCAAGAGTTTTAAAAAATAAAGTTAAAGGCACTAAAAGAACGTTCTTTCAGTGCCCTTAACTTTTTTTTACAGTCCCTGTATTTTCAATTAATCTGTAAATCAGAACGGAAAATCAAATCCGAAATCACCGAAGTTAAACGGGAAGCCGCTGAATCCGCCGCCGTTGTTTCCGTAACCTCCGTTATTTCCATAGCCGCCGCTGCCGCCCTGATTTCCGTCAGGCTGAACATTTTCCTCAGGAGCCTGCTGTTCCTGAGATTCAGCTTCATCACTGCGTTCCTCTTCCGTCATGGCTGCTGTTTCCTCAAGAACAACACTGATTTCAGTGTACTTGTTTTCTCTGATAACAGTGAGCTTAAGAGTGTCACCGGCCTTGAATTCATTTTTTATCTGGTTGAGTTCTGTAATGGTACTTACCTGCTTGCCGTCAGCACCTACAATAACATCACCGGCTTTGAGTCCTGCCTTTTCAGCTGCACCGTTTTCATTTACACCGATAACATATACTCCTGAGAGACCTGAATTCTGGTTTGAAGTAACGTTCTGCGCACTGATTCCGAGCTGCGGTCTGCCCTTGACATAACCGTTGTTCAGAAGGTCATCAACGATTTCCTGAGCTTCATTTATCGGAATTGCAAAGCCAAGTCCTTCAATAGTCGCCGAGGATGATGAGTATGATGAGTATGATGAAGACATCTTCATTGAATTGATGCCGATAACCTGACCCCTGTCATTTACAAGAGGGCCTCCTGAATTACCGTTATTAATGGCAGCATCAGTCTGGATAAGGTGCATTACAGCATCATCCATAGCTATTTCTCTGTTAAGACCTGAGATATATCCGACTGTAAGTGTTCCGAAAAGATCATAGCCAAGAGGATTTCCTATCGCAAATGCCGAATCACCTACCTGAAGTGATGAGCTGTCGCCGAATTCCGCAGCAATAAGCGGAGGAGCATCCTTTATCTTAAGTACAGCAATGTCTGTCTGGGTATCATAGCCGACTATCTCTGCTTCATATTCTTCCTTTGTACTTGTAAGAACAGTAACTGAAGATGCCTTGCCGTAGTCAGCTTCATAAATAACGTGTGCATTTGTGATAACATAGCCGTCAGCAGACATTATTATTCCGGTACCCGTTCCCTGAACCTGACCCGACTGCGTTCCCTGGTTCCCGTATCCGAAAAATGAATTCGACGTTCTCGGATTCTGATATGTGAATGTGGAGGTTACTCCTGTTACTGAAGGAAGTACCTTCTGGTATATTTCCTGGGCTGTAAGTGAATTATCATTCTTTGACAGACTGAGAAGGCTTTCAACCTCATATGATGTATCAGGAACAGCATCAGCTGTGTCAGTAACCGGGCTCTTTGTTTCCTCTGTAGTCCTGTTACTGTGCTCCCCGCCGTCTCTGAAATATCTGTATCCGGCAACGGAACCGACTGAAACTGCAGCTGCACAGCATAAAGCCGCCACAGCTCCTGTAATTTTTCTTAATCCGCTTTTCTTTTCCTTTTTTATTTCAGGTACCGGTACGTACTCTGTTTCCTTTGTATTTGTTTCTGAATTATACTTGTTTTCGAACATATAAATACGCTTCCTTTCAGGTCCGTGATTAATAGTTTTGTTCTGTGTTTTTTGTTTTTTGCTATAATTATATTCTACTCCTTTATGTGATAATTCCATGTAATCTTTCAGAAAACAAGGTTATATTAAATGATGAGTAATGTGAATGAAATGTGATTCAGTATGTATTCTTTTTCACACATTATCCTTTAAAACGCTATATGGTGAAATTGCCGTATATCTGCCGCCGGCAGGCACTAAGGGTAAAAATACACCCTGTTCAGGTATTATTTTTACTACTTGCCATTATTATTTTTACTTAATTGCGGTATTAATTTGTATTTACTTAATTATATTTTTGTATCAGTTTAATTTGTTTGCAATCATTTTCTCTCATATTTTACTTTTGAGCGAAAACAATCATGTCTTTTCTGTGTCCGATTCGTCATTATTTACACAAATTCATGAAAGCGTTTTCTTAAAAAAATATTTGTACGCCCCGATTTTGTGCATTTTGCACATTAGATTTTTATGAGCAGCCGATTTTCTATCAAACTTGACATATTAATTGTGAAGTTGTATACTTTTGTTCAGAAAGAGGTGGTAAAATGAAACACACAAGAAAATTTATATGTGGTTTCACAGCACTGGCAATGGGGTTGTCACTGGCTCCATCATCAGGATTGTTAAGTTTATCGGATGTTTTAACAGTAAAGGCGGCTGACCAGCAGCAGACCGGCAAGACGGCTGACGGATATGACTACGAGCTCTGGAATCAGAACTATACAGGAAACGTAGACATGAAGCTTGGTTCAAACGGCGGATTCAGCTGTTCATGGAGCGGTATTGAAAACTGTCTCTTCAGAACAGGAAAGAAGCTCGGAAGTACACAGGGCTATCAGCAGTACAACGGTATGTATATTGACTACGACGTTGACTATCAGCCGATGGGTAACTCATACATGTGTGTTTACGGATGGACTGAACAGCCAACCGTTGAATACTATATAGTAGAAGCATGGGGCGACTGGAGACCACCGGGAATGAACAATTCCAAGGGAACAGTCAGCGCAGACGGAAAGAGCTATGATATTTACACATCAACACGTGTAAATCAGCCTTCTATTCACGGTACTGAAACATTTGAACAGTACTGGAGTGTTAACAAAACCAACCCGGCACAGGTTAATCAGATGAAGAACCTCAAGGGTACAATTTCAGTATCCGACCATTTTGCAGCATGGGAAAGAGCCGGCATGAAAATGGGTAAGATGTACGAAGTTGCTCTTAATATCGAAGGCTACCGTTCAAGCGGTAAGGCTAACGTTAAGATGAACAACCTTGTTATCGGCAAAGGCACACCAAACAACGGCGGTGGCGGCGGCGGAAATAATCAGGTAACACCACAGCAGCCTGTCAGCACGGAAAAGGCTCCTGAAATGACAGCACCGGATGCAGGTACAGGCATTGCGACAGATGCCGAAAGCAGTGCAGGCGGATGGACAGCACGCGGCGAAAGCGTTAAAATTGGTCTTACAGGTGCACAGAAGCACGGCGGTTCAAAATCAATCGCTGTTACAGGCAGAGCTGCTTCATGGAACGGAATTCAGAATTCATCTTCTGAGCTTAAGGCAGGCGGTTCATACAATTTTGAATCGTATGTAACATACTCAGACTCATCCTACGCAACAGCAGGATTCACATTAGGTCTTCAGTACAAACTCAACGGAGATACAAAGTACGATAATATCACAGATGCAACTACTTCAGCAGGCAAGTGGGCTAAGCTCGGCGACAGCTTCACTGTTCCTGCAGGTGCAGAAGATATTTCACTCTACATTCAGACAACATATTCCGAAAACGACGGACCTGCTGATATGATTAACTTCTATGTTGACGACATCTCAGTCACAGGTTCAGGTTCACAGGGCGGCAGCGAAGCTGTAAATCCGTCAGATCCGGGAAACAACCAGAATCCTTCAGTAACTCCGAACCAGCAGACACCGGCAGGCTCTGATTCACTCAAGGGCAAGTTCGCTGACTGCTTCAAGCTCGGTACTTCAGTAAGCCCTAACGAACTCAATTCCGGTGCTGACTTCATAAAGAAGCACTTCAATTCAATCACACCTGAAAACGAACTCAAGCCTGATGCACTTCTCTCACCTGGCACAGACAACACACGTGCAAAGGTATCACTTCAGAGAGCAGCTGCTACACTTAAGTTCTGTGAAGACAACGGAATATCACTTCGCGGTCATACATTCGTATGGTACAGCCAGACTCCTGACT
>DCGK01000122.1:12908-16133 GCA_002315235.1 Ruminococcus sp. UBA1780 | reverse complement strand
CCCCCGCCGCATATAGAGGCGGGGGATATCCACTGTGTTGTTACACGGTTATCTGCCGATAAGAATTTCTGTGAGTTCAGTCAGGTCATTTGTGTTCACGCTGCCGTCTCCGTTGACATCAGCTACAAGCTTCATAACTTTGTCATCAGAGAATCCGAGAAGAACATTTTTCAACAGAACGAGATCAAGAATGTTGATAACTCCGTCGCTGTTCAGATCAGCTTTTGTAAATTTTACAGGAGCTTCAGTTGTTACAGGAGGTTCTGCAGCAGATGGTTCTGTTACCGGCGGCTCCGTTACAGGAGGCTCTGTAACCGGTGGTTCTGTCACAGGAGGTTCAGTAACTGCTGGTTCTGTTTTAACAGGTTCAAGAACCCAGTCCTGACAGTTTGCGCCGTTTACTTCCCATTCCTGAATATTTGCACCCGCATTTGTGTAGGCGCTCTCAACTTCAAGGCATGAACCAAGTGAAGAGATTTTTGTTCTTATCTTGAAAGAGCCGTCAGCGTTCCTGGAAAGGAAGTATTTCTGATTATCAGCGCCCTTGAATGTGTAGAGACAGATATTTGTGCCATTGTCGGCCTTCTGTCCTGAACAGTCAAGAACGAGTGACTTGTCATCAGCGCCTGCAGCGGAAATATAGTAGCAGTTGTTTCCGGCATCAAACAGCTTCCATGTATCAGCTGTTTCAGACTGACAAACATTTGCACCGGATTTTGCACTTCCGCCTTCAAGGCTGAGATAGAGTCCGCTGTTGACATTCTTAATTCTGAATGCTGCACCGTCTTCGAATTTGTCAGGAGCTGATGCGCTGCGCGGCTTTCCTGTAAATGCTGTTGTTTTATTTCCCCAGACTGTCTGGTTGTTAGGACCTACCGCTGTAAATGACATTACAGTTTTGCCCTTTTCATCCTTAGCGGCAAGGAACTTTCCTGTGTATCTCTGACCACCGTAAAATGTTATTACGGCATCATTTGTACCTGGAATCTCATACCATGAGCCCTTGAGTGCACCGGAAATATTGCCGTCAGCCGAAAGGGTTATGTTTGATGAGCTGTAAATCTTTGAACCTGTATCATTTCCGTGGTTGATGAATTCGTAGGTACCTGCGATATCCGCGGCTTCGTATCCGCCTTCATGAATCGGGTCGCCGCTGTATTCATTCGGAGCGACTACCGGCCATCCGTCAGCGTTGAACTGCATGGAGTGAACTCGTACTTCGTGGTATTCTGAATTATCATTGAATCGGGCATGATAGAAAAGATACCATTTTCCGTCGTCGTCTCTGAGAACGGAGTTGTGTCCGCAGGCCATGTATGCACGGTCATTTGTACTGAACTTGTAGTTGCCCATTACCTTGAGACCTGTGCTGTCAAGATTTGAGGATGCAGTCTGTATGGATGTTTTTCCTGCGGCATCCTTAAAAGGTCCGGTCGGGCTTTCTGAACGGAACACACGCATGTTGTATCCGCCTTCGGACAGAAGTCCGCCGTAGGTTACCCACAGGTAGTAGTATCCTGTATCAGGATTGTACTCGATGAACGGACCCTCACCTGATTTGTGATAACCGCCGATAAGCTTTGTTCCGAAATAGCTGTCGACCATTCGTCCGTCAGGAGTCTGGCCTGATTTCGGGTGAATGCATCTGCCGGTTGATTTGTCAATTTCAAGTGTGAAAATACCACCTGACCACGAGCCGTATGTCATGTACATTTTACCGCTTGTGTCATAGTAGATTGTAGGGTCAATTGCATTAGGACATACTCTGTAGTTGTATGCACCTTTGTCAAACCAGGAACTGCTGAAAGTAACCTGCCCTGCAGAAATAAGCTCGTCGATGTTCGTTGATGTGTACTTGCGGTTAACGTTCTTCGTCGCGCTTTTTGCATACGAATCATTTTCAGTGAATCCTGAGTAGATAAGTGTGTCTACAAATGTGTACGGTCCCTCAATATTTTTTGAGGATGCAAAGCCGATTACGGATGTGTTCCATGTTGATGAAGTGCAGAAGTACATAAGATATGCACCGCGAGAGCCATCCTGATTGATATAGTCAGGATTCCACACAACGTCAGGTGCCCATACTGCAAATCCTCCCACGCAGTCTCCGAGATCTTCGCCGGCCCACGCAAATGCTTTTTTCAGATTCTGTGAGAGATTGCCGAATTCGACATTGTTCGGTGTTTTGTAGCCGTTTGTGAACAGTTTCCAGTTCTGAAGATCATTCGTTTTGGCTGCGTCAATATGAGAGCCAAAGACGTAATATGTGCCGGTTTTGCTGTCCTTTACGATGGAAGGATCGTGTACAGAAACACGGGTGCCCGCAGCACTGACAGTTGTTCCTGAAATCAGGGATGCCAGCATCACGGCAGAAACTGCTGCGGAAGTGATTTTTTTCGATTTCATAGTTTTCTCCGTTTTTCGAAAATACGAACAAAAAACTCTGTGTGTATGAAAGTGAGTATAAATTTGTCTGTATTTTCTGACATACAATCTTAAATCTTATAATGAAAATAGAATATTATGCGTAAACGGTTTCTTTCTTTTTATTTATTATTTATGATTACGCATTGTCTCTGTACTTAAATTATACACAACTTTAACTGAAAATGCAATATATTTGTGAACACTTACCAATAATTTGTTAACGTTAACAGAAATGAATACATACGAATAATATAAAATGCGATATAGTTGTCTGCATGTTGTTATGTTCACTGTAAATTTGTATCAGTATTACTGTATACTATATATAATGGGTAATAGAATAAGAAAAAATACAGCTTGAACATAGATAATAATTTTTTTTAAAAAATATAAAAATTTTTGGGAACCTTTTACGAACCTGATGCATCTAATTATCAGAACACGAAAAATGAATATGAAATGCAGAAAGAAAGCTGCATTTATAGTAAAACGCATTAAATAAATGCGTTCACTATAATTATACGAAATAAAAGCATTTAACAACCGAAAAACATTTAAATCATTTTTAAAACAGAAAGGGCGTATCTATCATGAAGACAAATAAGATTATTGCAGGCGTATCAGCACTCGTAATGGCAGCAGCTAATGTATGTGCAGTTGCAGCAGAGGAAGTTCAGGTTACAGAGACTCCTGAGGCAGTTGCAGAAGTAACAGTGACAGAAGCTCCTGAAGCAGCTGAAAATGAAGAATCAGAAAAGCCTGCAAAACCGGAGAAGGCAGAAAAGCCGGAAGCAGTTA
>DCGK01000122.1:12657-12815 GCA_002315235.1 Ruminococcus sp. UBA1780 | reverse complement strand
AGCAGTTAAGCCTGAAGAAGACGAAGAGGCAGAGAAGCCTGCAAAACCTGAAAAGGCGGAAAAGCCGGAAGTGGTAAAGCCTGAAGAAAATGAAAAGGAAGAAGCAGAGAAGCCTGCAAAACCTGAAAAGGCAGAAAAGCCGGAAGTGGTAAAGCCTG
>DCGK01000122.1:11537-12567 GCA_002315235.1 Ruminococcus sp. UBA1780 | reverse complement strand
GGTCAGGAAGTTAAGAAATTTAATGAAGAAGTAGTTCAGATTATAAAGGAATTTACAGAAAAGATTGCTTCAGTTCTTCCTGATTTTGCAGAATTTGAAGGATTCGAAATTTCTGAAGGATTTGGCATGAATGATCTCAGAGCAATGTTCAACCATCTTAAGAAGGCAGAACTCCAGAAGCCTGCTCCGGTTGAACACAAGCATGTATTTGACGACTTCACAGGTCTTAAGAAGTTTGAAGTAGACAAGGAAAACAAGGATCTCGCTTCAGAAGACGGCGTCCTCTACAACAAGGACAAGAAGCATCTTATAGCTTATCCTGCTGACAAGGAAGACGAAGAATTCACAGTACCTGACGGTGTTGAAGAAATTGCTCCTCATGCATTTAAGAATGCAAAGAACCTTAAGAAGATTGTGCTTCCTGATTCAGTAAAGAGAATCGGCAGGGGTGCATTCGAAGGCTGTGAAGAACTTGCTGAAGTTAAGCTTCCTGAAGGCATTAAGGTAATTGAAGAAGATACATTCAAGGGTGCTGCCATGCTTGAAAAGATCAACAAGCCTGAAAAGCTCGAAGTAATCAAGCCTGAAGCTTTTGAAAAGTGTGAAAAGCTTGACGATGAAGCAAAGGAAATCGTTAAGAAGCACGCTGACCGCAAATACGGCGATGTAACCGGGGATAAGAAGGTTGACATGACCGATCTTTCAGTAACTTCACTTGCAGTTATCGGTGACATCAAAATTGAAGACGAGGCAGTACTTGCAGTTGCAGACGTTATTGACGACGATGAACTCAATATTGCAGACGTTTCTCAGTTAAAGAGAAGCCTTGTAGGTCTTGAAGCACCTTTAGGCCCTGATGCTGCAAAGGACCTTATTGCAGGCGAAGATGCAGAATAATTTACAGTAAACGCATAAAAAAGCATCCGTCACATCGTTACCGGTGTGGCGGATGTTATTTTTTTCGGAATACATTGAATAACTACAGTAAACGAAAATTTTTTTGCAATTAAGGAACCACTGATTAAATCAC
>DCGK01000122.1:0-11411 GCA_002315235.1 Ruminococcus sp. UBA1780 | reverse complement strand
ACTTAATCAGTGTTTCCTTAAAAAAAATGAAACCATGAAACACTTCCGGTCGTGTTATATATGAACGGGCCTGAAAAACAGCATGTTCAGACGGATAAAGCTCAGAAACTCAAAAAGCAAAAAAAGTTTCAGAAAAATGAAACATTTCCGAAGCGTCAGACGTATTACATATGAACGGGTCTGACGCAGATGGAAATCATCAGTCTGTTCGCGAAGCAGGACCCGCAGAATAATATAATTCAACAGAAAAAACAAACAGAAAGAAAAAACAACAGAAATTAATGAAAGAGGGATGTTATTATGAAAATGAGAAAACAGATTGCATTTATCACAGCACTTACTATGCTTACGGGCTCACAGGCTGTACTGGTTAATGCGGCGGAAACTGAACCGGCAGAAGATGTTACAGTAACAGCGGCTGCAGAGGATGCAGGCGTGGAAGATGAATATGTGTATGAGGATACATATACAGAAGAAGGTCTTCTCGAATGTGAAGATGATGATGAAATACCTGATTCCTGGAGACAGGAAGGCGGTGTTTACGATGCTGAAAAGCAGACGGTAAACGGCAAACCAGTTACTGGAAAAATCGAAGCTGACGGCAAAACATATATAGAGGTTTACGGATCCGAATATCTTTCAATAGATGAGCTTGCAACCGTAACATTATCAGAATCAGTTGCTGCACCCGGAAAGAAGACATATATTGATGTTTCATTTGAAGGGGATGTGGAACTCATGTCATTTATCAATTTCCTTGATTATGACAGAAGTGCACTTAAGCTTGTAAGCGCTTCAATAGATGAAAGTATTCCGGAATCAGAAACTACATGGGCGTCATGGCCTGATTTTACAGCTACAGAAAAGGGCGTTCTTTTCTATTTCAGAAATGATATGAAGAACATTGACCTTTCAGGTGAGCACACAATCCGTCTCGGTTTTGAGGTAAAGGAAGATGCTGCTGAAGGAAAATACGAAATTGGTCTTACAAATACTGAAACAGGCGGACTTTCAGGTCTTATGCGCATTGAGTATGATAAGGAAGATAATTTCATGCCTGTATATGTACCTGTAAAATATGTTTACGGCTCAGTTACTGTAAGCAGGACAGCCACACCAAAGACAAATCTTCAGCCAAAGCCTTTAAAGAGAGTATATGCCAATATTGAAGGTGTTGACACTGTTATGACAGGCGACGTAAATGAAGACGGCGTTATTAATACAAACGACGTAATAAACGCTGAGGAATACTTTGTAGGTATGGATGCAAAATCAGAAAATGCCGATGCAAATGAAGACGGTGTTGTAAACGTTGCTGACGTTATCACACTTAAGCAGTATATCGCTGAGTGATATATGTTTACTGTAAAATATAGTGAATGCAGAAATTAATGCCTTTACAATAGTTTGAATAAGTGGTTCTTTATAATTTTTTAGTCTATAGATAACAGGACGGCCCCCGGTTTGGAATTAACCGGGGGCCGCTTGTTTTATGGAAGTTTATGAAGAAAAAACTAATCAGAGAAGTATTTCCTTAAGCTTAATTAAATCAATAACATTTACTGTACCGTCTCTGTTGATGTCAGCGGCTGATATCTGCTGCTTTGAGAATGCTGATGTGCTCATGAAAATATTTATCATAGCAGTGATATCAAATGTGTTTACAACACCGTCAAAGTTTACATCACCAATTACTGAATCTGAGCCTGAGCCGGCAAGTTCTGAAGTTTTTACCACGGCAATTCTGTCTACTGAAGGAGCATAAGCCTTGTCGTTGTAAAGCTTAATTGTGTTTTTCCCTGCATTAAGCTTTACCTGTGCTGATGCCTGCGCAAGACCTGTCCAGTCATTTCTGTTTGCGCAGAGGTCCCTGAGTGTCGCAGCATACTGTCCGTTTACGGCAATGTCAAGATTTCTCTTTTCACCTGATACATAGTAAACAACAACAGTATAGTCACCGGCTTCGTCAGCTGTAATATCATTGAATGTTATGTGGTTGTTCGGTTTTCCGCCGACATAGCCTACGTATGCAAAGCCTGAGCTGTATCTTCCGTTTTTCCCGTCATCAACTTTGGCTTCTCCTGAGAGTACTGCTTTTTCAGCTTCATAGAATTTGTATCCGGAATATGGAGTTGTAAGCTTCATTCCTGTTTTTGTAATTTTTACAACACAGCCGCCGTTAGGGAGAAGACTCTGCTTGACAGTGTCTGATTTTGTGAGATTTTCAAGCATTGTCATTTTAACGGCAGAGCCGTTTTCATTGTCTCCGAAAATGTATGCAGTGTAGGTGCCGTCATCGGATATGAGTTCGCTGAGCTTTATTTCGATGTCACGTTTGTCAATCGTTGATGCTCCGACATACCAGTCGTCTCCGCTTCTTCGTGCTGTAATATTGTACTGCATCGGACGTCCGCCGAGTATCTTCAGGTCGTCCCAGATTACAGGAACGTCATTCAGCAAAGGAAGGGCAGGGTCTCCCGGATATCTGTATACAGAATGTGCGAAATGCTGGATACCGGATTCAATTGTTACAACGTCAGCAAGAGCAAATCCGGCTGTAGCCTTGATTCCGTATGCAGGAACCCCTGTCGGAGTAAAATCAGCCGAGCCGACAACGTTTCTTGTGAATGTGTATGTGATACGGTTCTGAAGCGACGGGCTTGTGAACCATTTGTAGTACTCTGTTCCGTTTACAGCTTCGTAGGAAACAATATTCGGATATGTACGGCTTTCACCTCTCGGAAGAGTACAGCCGTGGAAGAGAACCATAAGCTTGTTTTTTGCAGCTATATCCATACAGAGATACATCTGTCTCATTGTTTCCTGAGTGTCACTTTCATAGTAGTCAACCTTTACGCCCTTAACGCCGAGACCGCTTATACGTTCAAATTCCCTGCGTATTGTTGCTTCATCAAGGAGTGAGTAGTATGGATATGCCGGGTGACCGGCACTGTCCCTGTAACCGTTGTGTCCCTTGTTGTTTACACCGTACCACAGGTAAATTCCTATTCCTTTTTCGTCAGCATATTCGCAGAGTTCACGGATTTTCTTTTCACTGTCATCCCAGAGAGCCCATCCGAAATCCACACATACAAAGTCCCATCCGTTTGCTGCCGCAAAGTCGATATAGTCCTTCTGCGTATGATACTCAACCGGTGTGTCACCGCCGCTGCTCCACCATGACCATGATGCCTTGCCCGGTTTAATCCAGCTTGTGTCCTCAAGTACTGAAGGAGGATTAAGGTTGAGTATGAGGTCACTTGATGACATATCATTGAGATTATCTGCTACCACTGCTGCTCTCCATGGTGTATGGAAAGCGTTTTTCATTGTAACGGATTCGGTTTTTACGCCGAATTTCCATGAAAGTGCACGTGAACCGCCTGTTGTTCTGAGACATCCTGCACAGTACGGGTCTGATTCGTTGTAAACATTTGCCTCTGAAACCAGAACCCAGTATTTGTCGCTGAAGTTACCTGTGAGCGGGAAGCTGTAGTCAGCCCATGCGCCTGTTACCTTGTCCATATTGAATTCAGTGAAGTCCCATTCGTAGGTTGCATTAGGCATATTGCCCCATAGTGTGCCTTTTGCCGGGAATACTACCTGACTGGATTCTTCCTTGATTGTGGCACCGTGATTAAGTGCGTATCTGAATCCGATACCGTCATCGTAAACTCTGAATATAACTGTGATAACGGTGTCGCCCTTTCTGAAAGGTATTGTTATCTCGTTATAGTGGTTACGTATTGTACTGTGCTTGCCGTAAAGCATTGAATATGTTTCATCATGCTCTGCTGATGATGCTGACTGAAGTGCAAGACCGGATGAAAGGTCTTCTGTTGTTGTTACTATACCAAGCTTTGAAGGCTCGATAACCATGCCGGTAACGCCGTCACTCTTTTTATGTACGGAATAGTAGTAGCTGCCTTTGCTGTCAGACCAGAGTTTTGTGATAACAGTTCCGTCAGGTGAAACAGTCTGAAGTTCAGGAATGCTCTTTACCTGTTTTCCGTCAAATGTAACCGCCGTTTCTGCTTCAGCGCTTACTGTGCCTTCGGTGATTGTATCACTTTCGAAAGTGTACAGGTACTTTGCGTTGTCCGGAAGAGCATTTACCTGTGCTTCGTTCAGTGCGTAATCGTAAAAGGCGACGTCATCGATTTTTGCCTTTATAT
Organism: Ruminococcus sp. UBA1780; assembly: GCA_002315235.1. Lineage (GTDB taxonomy): Bacteria > Bacillota > Clostridia > Oscillospirales > Ruminococcaceae > HUN007. The sequence continues at coordinate 7,236 of DCGK01000122.1, read as the reverse complement.
CATTGTCATTGTAAAGTGAGTGACCGACTGAATTGTAAGTATATGCAGAAAGAAGTCCGTCACTGAAAAGAGTCCCGAGTGTTGCTGAAAGCGTGTCTGATTCTCCGTTTGCAGCTGCCTTTCCGTCAATATAGAGTGTCATGGTATCTGTTGAGTATACAACGGTCATTTCATGCCATTTGCCGGAATCAGGTGCGGCGTCAACAGGAAATATCGCTCTGTGCTTTTCATCATTTTCAGTATTCTGGCCTTTTCCGGCAAATACGCTGCACCGGAAGCTGTCCTTTTTATTAAGGTCAACTGAGATATCAGGTGATGAATAATTCGGAGTAACACCTGTTCCGAACGGAATAGGTGCGAACTGGTACAGTCTTGTATAGTTCTCAGCACCCGGATAGAACTGGTACTTCAGTGAAAATGTAAAACCGTCTCTGCATCCGTCAGCAAACAGCGCAGGCAGCTGAAGCCACGAAGCTCCGAATGCCCCGCCTCTGAGGTCAAGGACGTCTGAATTTAGCGTGTCATCGTGAACAACTGATGCATTTTCGCCTCTGATAACGGCAGCATCCTTTGCACTTCCCTGATTTGCAGCCTGTGCGTTCTGATACACAACAGCTGCATTAGCTGAATTTTCCGAACACATATGCAGTGCAGCTGTCAGTCCTGCCTGAGCTGCAAGTCCGAGAGCAGTCAGAACTGCAAGTTTTGATTTAATTCTTTTACTCATACTAATCCTTCTTTCATAAGCAGTATAATTATATTATACAATTACTGTGGATGTTGTCTAAAAATCATCCACAATCGATAGTAATATTATATCACAATACCGTGACGTTATCAATAGTATACGCAATATTTTGTAAAAATGCTGCTGATAAAAAGCAGAATGAGGAACTGAATTCACAGATCCTCATTTCGCTTTATATTTTTATTATTATGAAGTTATGCAATCATTTCTGCGTATTCACTGAGAGTATCCACAAGACCTGCATTTCCGTTAAGGTCAAGGAATTCGAATGTGTCTGATGAAACCCCTTCAGAAACTGCGAAAATTACCTTATCCACAGAATATTTTAACGCAAGCTTTCCGTCATCGTATCTGATCAGTTCGACCTCAGCAAGGTCGAGCTTAAGATTTCCCTTGTTTTCATCAACATACTTCTGAATGCGGTATACGGTTTCTCTTTCATCTGCTGTGAAATTTTCTGATTTTTCAAAATTAAACATATAAACCCCTCATCTTTTCTTTGAACTGGCGAAAAACGCCGACACAATATTTATCGGCTTTAAATGAAATATTTTAATTGTAATTATACAAAAAATATCGGCGCTGCTTTTGTACTGTATGCATAATTTATAAAAAATACTCCGCTGCGGGGCTGTTTTACGTTTGTCATGGGAGACAGCGGCGGATGAAAAAAACAGAAGCTCTGCCACACGGCAAAGCTTCTGTTTTTTATGGATTAGAGAAGAAAAATAACAACCCGGAACTGTAAAAAGCTGATGAAAATTTATTACTGAGCGTATACCTTGTCATCATATTTATAGAGAACAAGTGTAACATTGAGGTTACCGTTGAGAGTTCTGATCTCATCGATAAATGCCTTCTGGTTAGCAGTATTGTGCATTTCGATACTGTAGATAAGCTCAAAAAGTGTACCGAATTCAGTAGTCTTAACTCTCTTGAGTCTCCATTCTGAAGAGTACTTGTCGAGGGTTCTGTCAAACAGACCAACGTAGTTAAGATTTTCCGGAATAGCAATTTTGAGTGTCATGCTGCTTGTTGTCGGAGCACCGAATTTTGTTCTGTAAAGAATAGTTATGATTGCTGCAATCAGTGCAAGGAAAATAAAGGCATATCCGATATATCCGAGACCGCAGATAAGACCTGTTGCTGTTGCGTAGAATATATATGCAATCTGCTTCGGGTCACCAGGGGCACTTCTGAATCGTACCAGAGTGAATGCGCCTGCAAGACTGAGTGAGCTTGCAACGTTGTCACCTATTGTCGCGATTACGATTGCAACGATAGGCGGAAGCATGATGATAGTCCATACATAGCTCTGTGAGTAGCCTTCTTTTCTGTTTGTAATGAGGTAAATAAGGCTTATGATAAATCCTGCCATAACCGAGCTTATGGTTGCCATGAGAAATGTTGTCAGGGAAAGTCCTGAATCTGCAAATATTGAATTAAACACTGTATTTTCTTCCTTTCAAATGTTATCTTGTCTGAGTTACAAACGTCCTGAATGCACGTCCGTATTTTGAGAAGCTTGTTTTGTAAATTCCTAGTTCAGCAAGCTGTTCAGAGAGCCACATAGGCATGGAAGCACCGATTTTGACTTCCATAAGATACTGACCCGGCGGGAGAAGCTGTGTACCGTAGTTAGGCTTGTCCAGACTGACATCAAATCTTCTCTGTGTAATCGCACGGTCAAAGGTAAGTCTGAAGCTGCTGTCATCCTTTCCGAAATATGCAGATCTCTGATAGCTTATGTACTGCTTCGGTTCAATAGGATAGTTTTTCATAAACACAACCAGTTCGTTAAGAACCTGACTCTGAATATAGTCCTTGGCTGCGCTTTTGCCTTTTCGTACTTCCGGAAGTTCACCTTTTGTAAGAAATGCATCTGCCTGTCCGAGCGTGAGTGAAATTCTTCTTTTGGTTACAATTCCGCCGATTTTTTTCTTGATTTCGAGATAAACACTGTCATTTTCCGCAGCCGGGGATGCATAGCTTCGCAGTCTTATCTTTTCCTTATAGTAAGGCTTCTCGAGAGATTCTCTGATGAGGTAATTATCCGGTGTGTCATAGTATACGTTGTAAATTCCGTATTCTTTTCCGTCGACACAGTACTCATCGTAGTTCATGTGTTCGGTAAGTACGGAATTAAGAGTCTGAAACTGTTCTTCATCCAGAATGAATTTGATTTCCTTTCTCTTAAAAGTACTTATTGCCATAGAATCACTTCCTTCAGATATAAGATAAAAATATGTAATCCCGCAATTTTTCCCGTTCCATTTCTGTAATTTAATTTTAGAATATTTTTCTTAAAATAATCTTAAAGTATTAAAAAATCTGATTAATCTGACGAATAATGTGCTATACTATAATGTAGCCGATGTGATGAAAGCGAGATAAATATTTCGTAAACATCTGTAAACTTTAACGTGTTTGTAACAAAAAAGACACAATTGATTTCTATAATGACTTTAACAAAGAATAAAATCCGGCAATATCTGACCGATAAACCGCAAAATATGAGCAGTATGCCTGCCGGAATATTGCGCTCACAGTAATGTTTCGGCTGCGGTTACGGAGAATGCTGGTTAATGAAACAGAGATTAAGTTAAAGAAAGAGGTTTTTTTATGACAAAAACAGAAAAAAGGTCACGCGCTGTGGTATGCGGCGCACTTTCACTTGCTCTTGCAGCGTCGTATATGTTTTTTTCTGAGTCATGCGGTGTGAATGCTGATAAAAGCCAGACCGTAAAGGGTGATGTGAACGGGGACGGTGTAATTTCATCTGCAGATGCGGTTTCCATGATAAATTATCTGCTCGGAAAGGATGAAAAAATCACTAATGAAAACGCTGATATGAACGGGGACGGAAACGTAAACATTATCGATGCAGTACTTCTCGCTGAAAAGCTTGTGAATCCTGCTGCTTCACCGTCTGAAAAACCATCAGACAATCCGCCGGCGGAACCGTCTGAAAAGCCTTCGGATACTCCTTCAGAGAAGCCGTCTTCTGATCCGGAAAAAACGGAAACTATGATTACGCTTAACGGAGATTCCGTTAAGACTGAAGGCAGCGGAGTTAAGGCAGAGGGAAGTGTGGTTACAGTTACTGAACCTGGTATATATGTAATCACAGGAAAGCTTGACAACGGTCAGATTATCGTTGATGTTGACAAGGAAAAATATCCTGAGGGAAAGGTTGAACTTTCACTTGAAGGCGCTGAAATAACTTCAGCAGACAATTCACCTGTATATATTGCTTCAGTTGCTGATGAATGTGTAATCACGGCGAAGAAGGGCACTGAAAACATCATTTCAGACGGAAAGAATGAATATACCAATGCTGACGGCGGCAGCGGTGCAGTGTACTCAAAGGATGACCTTAAAATCAAGGGTAAGGGAAGTCTTACTGTAAACGGTAATTACAGGGACGGTATTGTTTCAAAGGACAGCGTGAAGATATTTAACGGAAATATTACTGTAAATGCGGCTGATGATGGTATCAGGGGAAAGGACAGCGTCAAAATCGGTGATTCGGATGAAACTGATTTTTCAGGACTTGTGCTTACAGTAAATTCATCTGACGGTGACGGTATCAGGGCAACAAATGATACTGATGAGGACAAGGGCAAGGTGATAATCAATGGCGGCACTGTCAGGATTAAGGCATTCGGTGACGGCATCCAGGGCGTGAGCGATGTTAAGATTGCCGGAGGCGATATCGATATATACACATACGAAGGTTCATCATACACAGCATCAGGTTCACAGACAGGCGGCACGGAAAATCAGCAGCCTGGCGGATGGGGCGGCAGACCGGGAGGAAACCGGCCTGGCGGCGGCGGATTCGGAATGGACGGAAATGCAAACAAAATGCCTGATGATCTGAGTGCGAAGGCTGTGAAGTCAGCAGGAACCATTAATATTACAGGCGGTAATATAACAATTGATTCGTCCGATGATGCCATTCACGGTGCCGGAAACGTAACCATTACAGGCGGAAGACTCAGCATTAAGTCAGCTGATGATGCAGTTCATTCAGATGCAGATCTTGTTATCGGTGCTGGAACATCCACAACATACGATGATGTAATGATTTATGTTTCAAAATGCTATGAAGGTATTGAGGCTAAAAATATTACCCAGAACAGCGGAACAGTTCTGGTGTATGCGGATGATGACGGATACAATGCAGCAGGCGGTGCTGACGGTTCAGGAAATGCAGGTCCTGGCGGATGGATGCAGGGCGGAGGCTTCGGAAGAGGCGGCGGAGACTATTCGCTTAATCTCAAAGGCGGTTTTGCCTTTGTAAGCTCAGCTGACGGAGACCATGACGGATTTGACTCTAACGGAAGTATAACTGTTGACGGTGCAATTGCGGTTTCAAACGGAAATGAAGCATTTGACTGTGACGGAACAAAGACATTCTCTTCAGGTACATTTATTGAACTGAGCGGAGGAAACGGCGGCGGATTTGGTATGCCGGGCGGAGCTGAAGTCGGATGGGATACATCATTCTCTTCATCAGTGACAGCTCAGAAGGGCAGCCGTATTACAGTTACGGATGACAAGGGAAATCTTATTGTTTCCTTCCTTGCAGGCAAGCCGGCTTCAAAGGTAAGCGTCGGAAGCAAGACAGCAGCGTCCGGAAAAATCACTGTCAGTGAGGAAATACCGGCCGGAAAGGCACTTCCTGTAACAGGCGATTCACAGCAGGTTTATGTAGCTGAATAATTCATGTTTTCTGCATTTTTGCCCCATCGGTACAGTATACCGGTGGGGCTTTGTACATATTAAATGATATTGTATAAAATCAGGGGTATTGAATTTTCTGCATTTGTTCAAATTAATTATATCCCTTGACATTTAAGTAAATATCATTGTATAATAGTAATCAGAAAAATGGTATTTTGTTGTATTATTTTATTTTTGAATCAAAGAAAGGAAAATGCTGTTATGAGTATTTTTAAGAGGCTTATCGCGGCAGGATGTGTTCTTGCAGTTGCAGGTTCATTCTGTTTCGCACCGGTATCAACAGGCGTTAACAAAGGCGCTCAGCTTTCAGCTGCAGTTGATACAAACAATGACGACTGGCTTCATGCAGAGGGAAGCCGTCTTTACGACATGAACGGAAACGAAGTATGGCTTACAGGTGCCAACTGGTTCGGGCTCAACTGTAACGAAGCTGTTCCGCACTACCTCTGGAGCGCTGATATGGATGATGTGCTTAAGGAAGTTTCGGACCGCGGTATCAATATTATCCGTTTCCCTATTTCAACAGAGCTTATCGTTTCATGGATGAACGGCAAGCCGAATGAGGTAAACAGCTTTTCTGCCAAGGACAGCGACTCATTTCGTATTAATCCTGACTGTGTAAATGCAGACGGTGAACTCAAGAATTCAATGGAAATCTTTGATATCCTTATGGGTAAGTGCAAGAAGTACGGTATCAAGGCGTTTATTGATATTCACAGCCCTCATACTGACAACTCAGGACACAACTACAATCTCTGGTACGGCAAGGCAGGCGTTACTACAAAGGTATGGATTGATTCTCTTGTATGGCTTGCAGACAAGTACAAGGATGACGATACACTTCTCGCTTATGACCTCAAGAACGAGCCTCACGGCAAGGGTCAGGAAGGCAAGGAGGCTGCTAAGTGGGACGGATCTACTGATGAAAATAACTGGGCATATGCAGCTACTCAGTGTGCAGATGCTATTCTTGAAGTAAACCCTAACGCACTTATTCTTATTGAAGGTGTTGAACAGTCAATGAGCGGTGCAAAGGAAGGCGATTACTGGGGAATGCCTGATCGTGTTGTTATGCGCGAAGGCGATACTCCGTCACCATACATCGGTGCATGGTGGGGCGGCAACTTCCGTGGTGCAAGAGAATATCCTATCAAGCCTAAACACGGAACAAGCCAGATAGTATACTCACCACATGACTACGGCCCGTCAGTTTATGCCCAGACATGGTTTGACAAGGACTTTACAGAACAGACACTTCTTGACGACTACTGGTACGATACATGGGCATATATCAATGCAGAAGACATTGCACCTGAACTCATAGGTGAATGGGGCGGTCATATGGACGGAAAGGAAAACCAGAAATGGATGACACTTCTCCGTGACTACATGATTAAGCATCATATCAACCATACATTCTGGTGCCTCAATACAAACTCAGGTGATACAGGCGGACTCTGGGATATGCTTGGATTTGACCAGAACGCAGGAACAACAATCAAGTGGAATGAGCCAAAGTATGAACTTTTTGAAGAAGCTCTCTGGCAGACAAAATCAGGCAAGTACATTGGTCTTGATCATCAGGTTCCTCTTGGTACAAACGGTATCTCACTTAACGATTTCTATACAAATTATGCAAAATCAGAAGGAAGCAACCTTGACGGCGGAAAGACATCTGACGGAAAGCCAGTAGATGCAAAGCCGGCTGACAAGCCAACACCTGCGGCAACAGCAACACC
>DCGK01000118.1:1489-9166 GCA_002315235.1 Ruminococcus sp. UBA1780 | reverse complement strand
CTACCAACTGAGCTACACCAGCATCAAGTCGAGGCGACAGGAGTCGAACCTGCGGCATCTTGGTCCCAAACCAAGCACTCTACCAAACTGAGTTACGCCTCGATTTGCTGTTTTGTTTTCTGTTCGTTTGACAGCTTCTTAATTATACACTAACACAAATCATTTGTCAATACTTTTTCAAAAAAAATTTAATTTTTTTTGAGCTTACTTTAAAAGCGGCAGTACCCTCACCCGGAGACACCGGATAAGGGTACTGTCAGAATTTTATTTCTTCATTTATTTGTTTTCTTCAAAATAATTGTAGCAAGGCATGAAGCTGAGCTTGAAAAGATTTCTTGCATGCATTGTATCAATCTTTTCCTTTGTTGCAGGATCCGGTTCGATACCCTCACGAATATATTTGTCAAGAGTCTCATACTTAAATCCGAGATTATCCTCATCTGTCTTGCCGCAGAGTCCGTCGATAGGAGGCTTTTCAACAAATTTTTCAGGAAGTCCGAGTTCACGTCCCATAGCCTTTACTTCAGCAACTGTAAAGAATGAAATCGGGCTTACGTCACCGGCAGCATCGCCGTATCTTGTTGAATATCCTACCCAGTCCTCTGAGAGATTGCAGGTATTCATTACACGGCCGTTGTGTGACTGTGAAACAGCATAGAGAACGGACATTCTGATTCTCGGGGCAAGATTTGTCTTTGTCTGTGTGCTTACCTCAAACTGGTTTTCTATAGCGCCCATAACGCCGTCAAATCCGTCCTTTATATTTACAGTATAATTCTTTATGTCAAGAAACTTACAGAGGTCCTGTGAATAATCAATGTCATGCTGTTCACCGTTAGGCATCATTACGCCTATAACTCTTTCCTTTCCGAGAGCTCTGCAGCAGAGAGCTGCCACAACTGAGCTGTCCTTTCCGCCTGAAATACCGATAACGGCATTGCAGCCCTTTCCGTTTTCCTCAAACCAGTTTCTGAGCCATTCGCAGCATTTTTCCACAGCATCAGCAGCATTAAAATTATACATATCCTTTTCTTCCTTTCCCTTTTCTGATAATCAGCAGTACAGTCCCTGTGAATTCAAAGTCACAACAGGACAAAAAACAAGAGCGAAAGTTAAATCAGTACATTCTTAACTTTCACTCTTATTATATTTTACGCCAAAGAGATTGTCAACCGGTTTTTCTCTTTTTTTTGATAACGCAGTTTATTACTTTGAAAAGCGCTGATTTCAAAGAAACGATACATTACATTTCATTTATTTTCATTGCTGCAGTGGCATGAACTGCCTCCTGAGCACGGACAACCTATGCATTTTGCGCCGTTTTTCTTCTGTTTCCATATATATCTGACAGCCAGTGCAACCGCCGCCAGTATAACTGCTGCAATAATCACATCTGCCATATAATCACCGCCTCTGTTTTATTCAGCAAGCCTGTAATCCGAAGCAAATTTTCTGTTGTTTTTTATTATTACTGCTGCAGTAATAACTGCAAAGCATATAACAGCGGCAAGTCCTCCTGCAAAACCTGCTCCGAAATGTCCTTCAGTAAAAAGGGTACCGAACTGGTAAACCAGGAATCCCACTGTGAAGCCGGCTGCAAGCTGCAGGCTTACAGCACCCAGCATCCATTTCCTGCTCTGAAGCTCTGAATTGAGCGCACCAAGAGCAGCAAAGCACGGAGGAGTGTAAAGGTTGAACATGAGATAAGCAAGTGCAGCAGCCTTTGTAAGGCCCATGACCGCAGCAACCTTATTTCCTTCACCTATAAGCTCAAGTTCCTCTGTGTCAATAAAGTTTGTCATCGCATATACCGTTGCTATAGTACCTACTACATTTTCCTTTGCGATAAATCCTGTAATAGCTGCCGCTGCAAGCTGCCATGCAGCAATTCCGACTACAGGTACAAGGAGAACTGCGAAAGGTGAAGCAATTGCAGCAAGAATTGATGTATCCTCCGCACCTTCCTCAACAACACGGAAATGAGTATCAAAACTCTGCATTATCTGAACCGCCGTATTGCACACAAGGATAATTGTACCAGCCTTGATAATATATGCTCTGCCTCGTTCGAGCATGGAACCTAATGCAAATTTAAGTCCCGGAACCTTGTACTCAGGAAGCTCAATAATGAAGAATGACTTTCTGTACTTCATGCCGTTTACTGCCTTTACAAGAAGTGCCCCAAGAAGTATAAGGGCAATTCCGACAAAGTACATAAGCGGTCCGACCCACACTGCATCCGGGAAAAACGCACCTGCAAACAGCGCGATTACAGGAAGCTTGGCACCGCACGGCATAAACGTTGCAAGCATAGCTGAGGTTCTTCTTTCACGCTCGTTTTTTATTGTACGGCAGGCCATAATTGCCGGAATGCCGCAGCCTGTACCGAGCACCATAGGAATTACTGTCTTTCCGGAAAGTCCCACTCTCTTGAAAACCGGATCAAGAACTACTGTGGCTCTTGCCATATATCCGCAGTCTTCAAGAAGAGCAATGAGAAAATACATTACCATAACAAGCGGAAGAAATCCGACTACCGCACCTACGCCTCCGATAATACCGTCAACCAGAAGCGCATAAAGTACAGGATTTACACCCTCCATCATTCCTCCGACCCACTCCTGGAATGTTTCAATCCAGCCGGTAAGTATATCCGCAAGCCATGTTCCGACTGTGGACTGTGAGATATAAAAAACAAGAAACATGACCGCAGCAAATATAACAAGACCTGATACAGGGTGTGTGAGAACCGCATCTATCCTGTCACCTGTGTTTTTGTCCTTAGTAAAAACTTTTCTTGTTTCAGTTTCCTTTACCACTGAGTTTACAAACTCAAAACGCTTTCTGTCCGCCTTTTCAACCTCAGTCTTGTCATGAAGATCAATATCTCCCTGAACATAAGGTGCCTTCTGTCCTTTTCCCTTAAGTGAAACTGCAGTTTTTACAGCTTCGCCAAGCCCTTCCTCATCAATGGATACCGTCTTCACAACAGGACAGCCAAGTTTTTCTGAAAGCTTTTCTGTATCAATTACAGTTTCTCTTTTTTCATTTATGTCACTCTTGTTAAGTGCAACAACAACAGGAATTCCGAGTTCCAGAAGCTGTGTTGTAAAGAAAAGACTTCGGCTGAGATTTGTGGCATCAACGATGTTTATAATCACATCAGGATGCTCATTTCTTACATATGCGCTTGTTACACTTTCCTCCGAAGTGAACGGTGACATGGAATATGCGCCCGGAAGATCAACTGCGATAAGATTTTCGCTGTCTGCGCAGAGACTTTTCTTTATGGCGTATTCCTTACGGTCAACGGTAACACCCGACCAGTTTCCGGTTTTTTCACTTCTTCCTGTAATTGCGTTGAACATTGTGGTCTTGCCGCTGTTCGGGTTTCCTGCCAGAGCAATTCTCATTACTTCATTCCTCCAGTTATATTTTTATTGCTGACGCAAGCTCGCTGTCAATGTTGTATCTTGCGTCCTTTATTGATACAACACAGTTCTTCTTTCGTCTGGACACCAGAGTTACGGATTCACCGCTGTAGCATCCGAGTGAAAATAAAAATTTTCTTATTTCTTCGTCGTCAGTAACTATGTCAGATATTACATAGTCCCTCTCTGTTTCAGCTTCATTCAGATTCATGTCAGTTCCTTTCATTGCAGTTAGCTTTCGCTTTTCATTGTTTTGTTTTTGTGTTTTATCAGTTCAGCATACAAACTGCACAGACTGGTACACCAAAATCAACATCAGTAAATCATATTAATACTTCATGAGTTGTTTCGCGCTAACTCTGTATTATATTATAGTTAGCACAAAGCAACTTGTCAAGTGTTTTTTTGAAATTTCTCTTGTCAGAGCACTCAGTGTATGATATACTAATCAACATGAAAGCAGGTGAAAAAATGACATCCGAAAAAAAAACAGACACAAAAAAGCTGGCAGAAATGGGATTGCTGACAGCTGTAGCCCTCATAATATTCATAATCGAAGCAAGAATTCCAAATCTCTCACCGGTGCCCGGAATGAAGCTGGGCCTTGCAAATATCGTTACTGTATATGCAGTTTACAGATTCAGGGCACATGAAACCGCACTGATTGTTCTTGCAAGAATAATACTTGGCTCCGTATTCTGCGGAAATGTTTCAGTTATGCTCTACAGCATGTCCGGAGCAGCCCTGTGTCTTGCAGGAATGCTTTTTATCAGAAAAATCATACCGGAAAAATATCTCTTTCTGGCCAGCGCCGCCGGAGCTGTTTTTCACAATACCGGACAGACTATCGCAGCAATGCTGATAATGAAAACCACTGCCGTTGCCGTTTACTGGCCTTTTCTTGTGGTATCAGGTATCATCGCAGGGATTTTTACAGGACTGTGTGCAGGATTTCTTCTTAAAAAAATCAAAAAATAAATGCTTGACAAATCAAATTTCCTGTGTTATCATGTAACACGTGGTTAGCATGTGCTAATCACAGCCAGACAGTAAGCATGAAAAAGGAGGTAAAACGGCATGGCAGTTGTAGTAGTCGGCGGTAACGACCGCATGGCAACCCGCTACAGGGAAATATGCAGCTCGTACAGATGCAAGGCAAAGGTATTTACACAGATGCCTGCGGATTTTGAAAACAAGCTCGGCTCTCCGGACCTGATTGTGGTATTTACAAATACATGTTCACACAAAATGGTCACCAGAGTAAACAGCCGGGCAGAAAAAAATGATATCACAGTTGAAAAAGTTCATAACGCAAGTGTAAATGCACTGAAGAACGTTCTGGACAAATACTGTACAGCATCTGCGTAGGCAGATTTTTTTAAGAGCAGCAGTTAGTTCTTGCTAACTATGCATTATCAGCTGTTCTGCACATGTGTTCCTCAGGAATACACGTGCATTGCAATATAAACCGCTGCGCTGCAGAACCTTACCGGTTCTCAGTGCAGTTCAGAAGGAGCATTTTAATGAAAAAAGGACATTCTCTAATCTGTGCGGCATGTGCAGCGATTCTGCTGAGTGCCGTACCTTCACAGGCAGGTGCAGCTGAAGCAGAATATGTTTACGGAACAATGGATATTCCGTATGCTGATTTCTACAGAGCTGAACTTGCAGGAAGTACAAACGTTTATGATGTTGATGCAGTTTCATCAGCCACTGCATCAAAATGGGCTATGAATGAAGAGGGGAAACTTGTTGAAGGTACATTCAACAAAGCAAATGAAAACGGTGAAGGCGGACAGATTCTCGGTGTTACATTCCCTGTAGCAGTAAAAAAAGACGATCTTAAGCTTATGGGGGACAACAGCTATAACTTCAGGGAAACTGAAAACAGACCTGATGTTTACAAAACAGTACAGCTGGACGGAAGCAGCGTGTCATTCTCAGCTGTTCATGACGAAACTCCGGTAAAGCTTTCCGGAAATGCCTCAATATCAGCTAACACCTCATGGGGTGACTACCTCGTAAACATAAGTGACAAGCCTGACGATATGGGCGCTGTTTACGGTGCTGTTATCAGAACATCTGACAATAAAAGCTATGCTATGCGTCATCTTGAAAACATCTGGAGAGGCGAACTTGCCTGGTCATCAGGTATCAGAAAAACAGAGCCTCACGGAAATGCACTGAGCTACGAAAACTATACAGGACTTATCGGTTCAACCATCACTGAAATCACATATATTACAAAGAACGGTTACTATACAGCCGAGACATCACTGTATGTACCTGTTAAATTTGAAGGAAATGTCACAGTTGAAAACGCGCCTGTTTCATCCGGAAAAATCAGCGTAAAAACAGAAGGCTTCCCGTCAGACTACAGGCAGGAATACTCTGTAAAGGACCTTGAAACATCATTCTCCGGAAATACAGTAAGCTTTGGCAGTGCACTTCCGGGCAGCTACACTCTTACAGTAAAGGACGCAAACGGCAAATATGCTGATTACAGTACGTCGTTTACTCTCACAACTGATAAAATCCCGGCAGTTTACAAAGACGGAAAAATAATAAAGGCTGAAAACGCTTCAGATGAAGAATATTCAAACTTTATCGCAAAGCTTAACGGAGTTAAAATAAACGATGCCGAATACACTGTCGGCGGCAAACGAGGTGTTAAAGTTCTCACAGAAGACGGAAGCATTGATATGAATGCCGTTTCAGGAGAGACAAAGCTGTTTGACGGAAAAGACAGATATGCCGTTTCACTTACAGCAACAGGCTATGACAGGAGTCTTGACTTTGTTATTGAAAACAAACCGGAAGAACCCGCAGTTACCACCACTGCTGCATCTCCGAAACCGTCAGTTTCAGCTTCTTCAGCAGCTTCTTCAGCAGCTTCTGTTCAGAAAACGAGCTCAACGCCAAAAACCGGTGACACTTCAAAGGCTGCCGCAGCTGCATCAGCTATGGCACTGGCAGGACTTGCTGCAGTTCTGACTTCACGAAAAAACAGAAAGAAATAACTTTCATTATTCATAATTTTCTTAACTTCTTTTGAAAATGCTGATTTATCCGTAAATCAGCATTTTCGGCAATAAAAATTCCTTATAAAATTCCCCACTGTTCTCCGGCGGTACTTTCCGAAAGTGCCGCCGGAGAAACTATGTAAAGAACGGAGTGTATCAATGCTTTTTATTATATCACTTGCGCTGGCGGCCGCGTTTGCATTTTTCTGCAGAAAACCGCTTAAGAAACACCCTTACATTTTCTATATCTGTGCAGCAGCAGTTACTCTGGCTGTATCATGCATGAATTTTCGCGGACTCCCGCCTTTTATAAACACTTATATCACCGGACTTTTCACCAGAGGCGCATTTGCCACCGGTCTCTGGTGTGTGGTTATGTGGACAGGAGCACTTCCTAACGGAAGCAGAGCAATGAAAGCTTTTATGCCGGTAAGAGGCGAACTTTCCATACTTGCCGCCGTACTTACCCTGGGGCACAATATCGGATTCGGCAGAACCTACTTCGTACGTCTGTTTACGGAACCCGGGAAAATGAGCTCATCCCAGACCGCCGCAGCTGTTATGACAATCATTATGCTCGCTGTAATGATTCCGCTTACTGTTATGTCATTTCCTGCAGTCAGAAAAAAATTCAAAGCATCAGTATGGAAAAAAATCCAGAGAACAGCATATATTTTCTATGCTCTCATGTATATTCATGTAATGCTTCTGTTCATCCCTATGGCAAAAATGAACAGAGACGGATACTATCTGAGTGTTATAGTCTACAGTATTGTTTTCGTATCATATGCAGTATGCCGTATAAGAAAAGCATTTTTTCAGTCATGCAGAAAAAAGAACAGGGAATACAGCAAAAAACTTGCTGACGTGCTCTGTATCGCCGGATTTGCCGCCGCAGCTGCTGTTCCGTGCGTATACGCCGTACCCGCTTCGGAAAACAATAGTATTCCTGCACCGGAGCCTTCAGTACAGTCAGCAGTAACTGTCCCTGTATCCGATACAAATGAAAAAGCTGAAGTAACAAAGGAATCTTCTGCCGCGTTTACGTCTTCCCCGGTTACATCTGTGTCAGAAACCGGAACATCAGCAGTAACATCTGTCTCAGTCACTGAAACCACACCGTCTTCCGAAACCACAGTACCGGAAAACAATGATAATCCGGCACCGGATGAAAGCACTGTTCAGGAGGTTCAGCCTCAGGAAGAACAGCCTCAGGAACAGCC
>DCGK01000118.1:0-1405 GCA_002315235.1 Ruminococcus sp. UBA1780 | reverse complement strand
GCCTACGGATACGACGGAAATATAACAGTTACAATAACAATCGAAAATGACGTAATCACTTCAATATCAGGCAGTACAGATGAAAGTGACCCGGCATATTTCAACGATGCCAGAGACTATGTATTCGGTCAGATTATCGGTTCTGACAATCCGAACGTAAACGCATACGGCGGCTGCACATACAGTTCAAACGGCATAATGAATGCGGTTGCAAATGCTCTTGGGCAGGCAAGAAGATAATGAAAAAATTACTGTTTACCGTTATCGCTGCTCTTTTGCTGGTCTTAACCTCCTGTTCGGAAAATACGGCCGCTTCAACTGAAAACGAAGCCTCGTCAAGAGACCTTTTTGCAATGGATACCTTCATGACAATGAAGGCCTGGGGCACGGACAGGGAATCCGCCCTGAGTGAAGCTGCATTAAAAATAACAGAGCTGGAAGCTATGCTCTCAGTTACTGATGAAAACAGCGAAATATACCGGGCCGGTCATTCGGAAGGAAAGAAAACTGAAATCAGCCCTGAAACAGCCGGAATCATATCATTTGCCCTTGATATCTCAGAAAAAACTTCCGGAGCGCTTAATCCGATGATTTATCCTGTTCTCAGAGAATGGGGTTTTACCACCGGTGAATACAGGATTCCGGACAGCAAAACCATCGAAACTCTCCTGAAAAACACTGACTACAGAAAGGTCCGGCTCAGCGGAAACAGTATTCAGATTCCGGACGGAATGCTTATTGACCTCGGTGCTGCAGCCAAGGGATATACCAGCGATGCAGTTTCGGAAATAATGAGAAAACACGGAATAGAATCAGCTGTGATAAGTCTGGGCGGAAATGTACAGACCGTGGGTTCAAAGCCTGACGGCAGTGACTGGAAGGTGTCCGTACGTGATCCGTTTGATGAAAGCAGTCAGATGTGTATCATTTCAGTTTCAGATAAGGCAGTTGTAACCTCAGGAAACTATGAACGATTCTTCACAGGAGAAGACGGCAGAAGATACTGCCATATAATCAATCCGGCTGACGGCTACCCTGCTGACAACGGACTTGCGTCAGTTACAATAGTTTCAGAAAGCGGTATTCTGTGCGACTGTCTTTCAACAGCAATGTTTGTAAAGGGTAAGAAAGGTGCCTCTGAATACTGGCAGCAGAACGAAGGTTTTGAAATGATAATGGCAGACAGCAGAGGTGAAATAACCATTACCGAAGGCCTTGAAAACTGCACAGAGGTTATTAACGGAATGAAAACAAACATTCTGAAAAAAGTGCAGACGGAATCATAAGTGTACAGATTACCACAGACTGCTGAATTTTATCGTTTTCAAAGCTCTGCTTTTAACAAGCAGAGGCAATTCGAAGAATTGCTTTCGTTCAGTAGGAGATTGAACTCCTACTGAACGAG
>DCGK01000014.1:4484-9298 GCA_002315235.1 Ruminococcus sp. UBA1780 | reverse complement strand
TTGTTGTTTTAACTGGATAAATAGTTTATTATTTCTCTTGCTAGTTGGTCCCTTAGCTCAGCTGCTAGAGCAACTGACTCTTAATCAGTGGGTCCTGGGTTCGAGTCCCCGATGGCGCACTTAACCGAAAGGTTATAAATGCGAGCGTGCTGGAATTGGCAGACAGGCACGTTTGAGGGGCGTGTGTCTTTGGCGTACGGGTTCAAGTCCCGTCGCTCGCATCAGATCAGAGCATTTCGTATATTTGCGAAATGCTTTTTTTATTTATTAAACCTTGACGTTCTATTCAAAAAGTAGTACAATATATAAAGATTAAGAAATACTTTATAAGGAGTTTTATAGAAATGGCTAAAAATTTTATTGTTGAAACATCAGCAAGACACGTACATGTAACACAGGAACATCTTGAAGTTCTTTTCGGAAAAGGTGCTTCACTCACACATAAGAAGGATCTTTCACAGCCTGGTCAGTTTGCATGTGAAGAAAGAGTAACAATCGTAGGACCAAAGAAGGAACTTGCTAATGTATCTATTCTCGGACCGGTTCGTCCTGCTACACAGGTTGAATTATCAGCTACTGATGCACGTTCAATCGGTATTGCAGCTCCTATCAGAGAATCCGGAGATGTTGCCGGATCAGGTGCATGTAAGATTGTAGGTCCAGCCGGAGAAGTTGAAATAAGCGAAGGTGTAATCGTTGCAAAGCGTCACATCCACCTTACTCCTGCTGATGCTGCTGAACTTGAAGTAAATGACAAGGATGTGGTATGGGTTAAGGTTGATACAGACGGAAGAAAGGCTATCCTTGGCGATGTAGTAGTTCGTGTATCTGAAAAGTTTGCAAGAGCTATGCATATTGATACTGACGAAGCAAATGCTATCAGTGCGTCAGGAAACCTTATGGGCGAAATTGTTAAGATCTGATATCTAAACTGAATTATATTTTAAAGGGAGTTGGTTTCCCTTAAACAGGTGCAGGAAGTTTAGTATAAATTTCCTGCCTTATTTTTATATTGATGTTTTTACGTAGAAAGGATTTGTTCAAATGAAAACAATTGGTATAATCGGAGCTATGCCTTCAGAACTGGCAGATATCAGAAATACATTGAAAAATGCCGAAATAAAGAAAATTTCCGGATTTGACTTTTATATTAATGAAGTTTCAGGTAAAACTGTTATTAATGCATGCTGCGGAATTGCAAAAGTAAATGCAGCTCTCTGCACACAGGTTCTTATCGACAATTTCAAACCGGATGCAGTTATTAATGCCGGGATTGCAGGTGGAATGGATTCATCAGTAAAGGTTTGTGACATGGTAGTATCAACAGAAGTACTTCCTCATGACCTTGATCTTCATTTTCTTAAGGATTATCCTCCTTACTGCGGAATATTCAGGGCAGATGAAAATCTTATTGAAACAGCAGTTAAAATCTGTACAAAACAGGGAATAAAAAGCTTTAAGGGTCGTATCGTTTCAGGTGAAGCTTTTATTTCTGACAATAAAACCAAGAATGACATTAAGGAACGTCTTAATCCTTTTGCAGTTGATATGGAAAGTGCCGCTGTAGGTCACTGCGCTTATCTTAACGAAATGCCTTATGTAAGTGTAAGATGCATTTCTGACAATGCTGACGATGAGGGTGCAATGTCATTTGATGAATTCGAGAAGATAGCCGCCAGAAAGGTAGCTGATGTTGTACTCGAAATGGTAGAAGTTCTGTAATACAGGAGAATAGATATGAAAAGCGGAATAATTAGAAAAACTACATCATATATCATGGGCATTCCGATGAATGACCTTGATATTGACACACCTCAGTTCATATATGACAGAATCAGTGCATCTGAAGAATTCGAATTAAAGGAAGTTTCTTTTGATGACAGAAATATCTGCCCTCTGGTTACTGTAGGCTACAGGGATATGGAATTTACAGTAGGTCTCAGAATAGAACCGGTTAATGCAATAGGTCCTGATTTTATGTTCTCACATCCGGTTCCTGATGAATGCATGAAGAAGATTAAACAGTCTCAGGTAGGCCTTACAACAATTATGTATTTTAATGATGATATACTTGCGTCACATCATTTCCAGCTTAAGCTGCTTAACTGTATAATTCCTGAAACAGCTGCGGTTGTTGATTTTAATACCAGGAGAATATTCTCTCCTGTATGGCTTAAGCAGACAGCGGCTTCTTCTGCAGCACCTGGTCCAGCCTATATTTATTCCATTAATATTTCTGCTGACAAGGAAAACAGCAGGGACGGAATAAACCATGCATGGGTTTTTACCCAGGGTCTGAACAGATGCGGTTTTGTAGAGCTTGAGGTAATAAATGCTGATGAAAAAAATATTGATTTTTTCGCAACAGCTATCAGTATCGCAAGTAACAAGGCAATATCAGAACGAGTATTTCCTGCAGAAATGGAGCCGTTTGATATCGCTGTTCTGGATGATGACAGAAAGCTTTCAGTATCATGGAGAAACTGGAAGGGTGAGATGTCAGTATATCCTGCAGGAACACTTGGTACAGGAACAAGAAGACCTGATTCACTGAATATGCACAGTGGTATTCTGTTTATCTGTCCGGACGGCGGACTTACACGCAAGCCGGTCAGAGCAGTTGATGCTGAGCCGTTTTCACTTGATAATGCCGTTATTGAGTATTCTGAAGAAGAGGTAAAGCGCATGACAGCTCTTGCATCCGAAACGCTTCCTCATTTTATTAAAGGTTTTACATTTCCGGGTGCACGCGGCATTGTAAAGGTTAAGGTTAATGCCGGCACTGCTGAAGACGGAAATGAAAAATATGAGTACGTATGGGCAGAGGTTGAAAATGCAGATAATAAAAATGTTTACTGCAGAGCTGTCCACAGTACACTTTTCTCTGAAAAATTAGCTGCAGATGAAAGATTTCAGACTGAACTTGAAAATATTTCAGACTGGCTTCTGAACATAAATGGTCAGAGAGTAGCGCCTGACTGTGCATTTCTGGTTGACCTCAGGTAAAAAATATAACATGACCTATTGAATTTTATTTCATAAAATGTTAGAATATAATATATGTATTATTCAGGGGGAGTGAAATCGCTTGAAACCAAAAGTGGATTCAGTTACAAAGGCAGCATCAATAATAATCGCGCTCGGGGCAGATGTTTCATCGGAAATTTTCAAATATCTTCGTGATGATGAGATAGAAGAGTTATCTCTTCAGATTTCAAAAATGGATTCTATTACTCCTCAGCAGTCTCAGGAAATAATGAATGAGTTCTATGAACAGTGTATAACTCAGAAGGTTATTTCAGAGGGTGGTGAGTCCTACGCAAAGGACGTACTTCTTAAGGCATTTGGTAAGGACAGAGCCGGGGAAGTAATGGAGAGGATCACTAAAAACGGCAGACAGGTTGCTTTTGAATTCCTCAAGAAAGTAGATCATAAAACTATTCTTATGATGATACAGAACGAGCATCCTCAGACTATTGCACTCGTTCTTTCATACACAGCTCCGGAAGTGGCGTCAAAAATTCTTGCTGAACTTCCTCCTAATCTTCAGGTAAGTGTATTCCAGCGAATAGCTAATCTTGACAGAACTTCACCTGAAGTTATCAAAGTTGTGGAAAACATTATGCTTAAGAAACTTGGTTCAATGGCTTCTGTTGATATGGTAGAAGTCGGCGGTATCAAGTACCTTGCAGAAGTAATGAACAATGTCGATATGAAGACAGAAAAATATATCTTCGACGAAATCAGCGGTACAACTCCTGAGCTTGTTGAAGAAATCAGAAAAAGAATGTTTGTGTTCGAGGATATTACACGTCTGGACAACATGGAAATTCAGGCATTTATCAGAGAATGCGATACCAAGGATCTTACTATTGCTCTCAAAACTGCTTCGCAGGAGATTTCCGATGCTATTTTCGGAAATATGTCACAGCGTCAGCAGGAAACAATCAAGACAGATATGCAGTACCTGCATAATATCCGTATGAGTGACGTGGAAGAAGCTCAGCAGAGAATTATTGCTGTTATCAGAAGACTTGAAGAGCAGGGCTCTATCGTTATTTCCAAGGGCGAAAAGGATGCCATTATCGAATAATATTTTTGATTTTGTACTTGACAGAATACAATTAATTAGTTATAATAATTGATAGATATTCATATTGAAAATGCTATGAAGGGAAATAAAACCTGTTTATCCTTTTTTCAGAGATGCCGCTGTCCGGTGAAAGGCGGTAAGGTGAAACTGGTCATAGCTCATCCCTGAGCAGTCTGCTGAAAGCACTGGTTAGTAGGTTCGACCGGGTTCTCCCGTTACAGAGAAACGTATTGAATGATACGGATGAGTGGGCATTGTATGCCAATAAAGAGTGGTACCACGGAGATTACAGATACTTCGTCTCTTTCATGTTCTAAAGACATGAAAGAGATTTTTTTATGCCTGTTTTTTATTATCAGTCATTCGGTCATATGAATAAAAATCAGAAAGGAACTTTTACTATGAAAAATGTAGATAAGTACACCAAACAGTTTTTTGAAGCTCCTAAGACAGCTATGAAATGGACACAGAAGTCATATATCGACAAGGCTCCTAAGTGGTGCAGTGTTGACCTCCGTGACGGTAATCAGGCGCTGATTACTCCTATGAGTCTTGAAGAAAAACTTGAATTTTATAAATTACTCGTCAAGGTTGGATTCAAGGAGATCGAAATAGGTTTTCCGGCTGCTTCGGAAACAGAATACGAATTCTGCCGTACACTTATCGAAAACGACATGATTCCTGATGATGTTACAATTCAGGTTCTTACACAGGCAAGAGA
>DCGK01000014.1:0-4409 GCA_002315235.1 Ruminococcus sp. UBA1780 | reverse complement strand
AACTCAACATCAGTTGCACAGAGAGAACAGGTATTCAGAAAAGACAAGAAGGAAATTATAGATATTGCAGTATTCGGTGCAAAGTTATGCAAGGAATACCGTGAGAAGACTGAAGGAAATTTCAGATTCGAATACTCACCTGAGAGCTTTACAGGTACAGAGCCTGAGTATGCACTTGAGATCTGCAATGCAGTTCTTGATGTATGGCAGCCTACAGCTGATGACAAGGCTATTATCAATCTTCCTGTAACTGTATCACATTCAATGCCGCATGTTTATGCAAATCAGGTTGAGTATATGTGTGACAATCTCAGATACAGGGAAAACGTTGAAGTTTCACTTCACCCTCACAATGACAGAGGATGTGCTGTAGCTGACAGTGAAATGGGTCTTCTTGCAGGGGCTGACCGTATCGAAGGTACACTCTTCGGTAACGGCGAAAGAACAGGTAACGTTGATATCATTACACTCGGTATGAACATGTTCTCTCAGGGGGTTGATCCTGAGCTTGACTTTACAAATATTCCTGAAATTACAGAAGTATACGAGAGAGTAACAAGAATGAGAGTATACGAAAGATCACCATACAGTGGTCAGCTCGTATTTGCCGCATTCAGTGGTTCTCATCAGGATGCTATAGCAAAGGGTATGAAATACCGTGAGGAAAAGAAATGTGACAAGTGGACTGTTCCTTATCTTCCGATTGATCCTTCTGATGTCGGAAGAGTATATGAAGCAGATGTAATCAGAATAAACAGCCAGTCAGGCAAGGGCGGTATCGGATATCTCATGGAGACAAAGTACGGCATGAATCTTCCTCCGAAGATGCGTGAAACATTCGGATATCATGTCAAGAGTGTTTCAGACCATGCTCACAAGGAGCTGTTTCCTGATGAAGTTTACAAAATCTTTATGGATGACTTTGTAAATGTTGAAGCTCCTGTAAAGATTTCTGAAATTCACTACGTTCAGCAGGACGGCATTGAAGCAAAGGTTTCACTCGAATACAGCGGCAAGACAGCAGTTGTCACAAATAACGGTAATGGACGCCTTGATGCTGTAAGCAATGCACTCAAGTCATATCTCGGTATCTCATACACAATTGAAACATATACAGAGCATGCTCTCGAAAGCAGTTCATCGGCAAAGGCTGTTACATATGTAGGAATAAAGAGCTCAGAAGGTAAGATGTTCTGGGGTACAGGTGTTGATACAGATATCATCACATCATCAGCAAAGGCACTTGTAAGTGCAGTAAATATCATGTTAAATGCTTAATTAGCCGGTAAAACACTGAACAGAAGCAGCTGCAGATGTTCAGTGTATGAAACGGTTTTATTAATATTTATTTTTAAAAGAAAGCAGGTTGTTTAAATGGGAATGACAATGACTCAGAAAATACTGGCTGCACACGCTGGTCTTGACAGTGTGGAGAGCGGACAGCTCATTCTGGTAAATCTCGATCTTGTACTTGGTAACGACATTACTTCACCTGTTGCTATCAGAGAATTCAACAAGCTGGGTAAGGACAATGTATTTGATAAGGACAAAGTAACTATGGTTATGGATCACTTTGCTCCTAATAAGGATATAAAGGCTGCGGAACAGTGCAAGATGTGCCGTGACTTCTGCGGTGAAAAGTCAGTAACAAACTTTTACGATGTTGGTGAGATGGGTATTGAACATGCTCTTCTCCCTGAAAAAGGACTTGTAGTATCAGGTGATGCTGTAATCGGTGCTGACTCACACACATGTACATACGGAGCACTTGGTGCATTCTCAACAGGTGTAGGTTCAACAGATATGGCATGCGGTATGGCAATCGGCAAGGCATGGTTCAAGGTACCTGAAGCTATTAAGTTTGTTCTTAAGGGCAAATTCAGCAAGTATGTTTCAGGTAAGGATCTTATTCTTCACATCATTGGTATGATTGGTGTTGACGGTGCTCTTTACAAGTCAATGGAATTCACAGGTGAAGGACTTAAGAACCTTTCAATGGATGACAGACTCTGTATTGCAAACATGGCAATTGAAGCAGGTGCAAAGAACGGTATTTTTGAAGTTGACGAAGTTACACTTGCGTATGTAGCTGAACACAGTACAAGAAAGCCGGTAATTCACAAGGCTGATGACGATGCAAAGTATGAAAGAGTAATCGAAATTGATCTTGCTGAAGTTAAGTCAACAGTAGCATTTCCTCATCTTCCTGAAAATGCAAGAACATTTGACCAGATTGGTGATGTAAAGATTGATCAGGTTGTTATCGGTTCATGTACAAACGGACGTCTTGAGGACCTTGTTGCAGCAGCAGAAATCCTTAAAGGAAGAAAGGTTGCAAAGCACGTAAGAACAATCGTTATTCCTGCAACACAGAAGATTTATCTTGAAGCAATGGAAATGGGACTCCTTAAGACATTTATCGAAGCAGGTGCAGTTGTTTCAACACCTACATGCGGTCCTTGTCTCGGCGGTCATATGGGTATCCTTGCTAAGGGTGAACGTTCAGTTGCTACTACAAACAGAAACTTTGTAGGAAGAATGGGACATCCTGAATCAGAAGTATATCTTGCAAGCCCGGCAGTTGCTGCTGCAAGTGCTGTAGCCGGTAAGCTCGCTGATCCTGCAGTAATAATGGCCAAGTAATACAGATACGGAGGAACTGATATGAAATATGAAGGTACAGTTATCAAGTACGGTGATAATGTAGATACAGACGTAATTATCCCTGCAAGATATCTTAATACAATAGACAAGAAGGAACTCGCATCACACTGCATGGAAGACCTTGATACAACATTCGTAAGCCGTGTAAAAGCCGGTGATATCATGGTTGCAGGACAGAACTTCGGATGTGGTTCATCAAGAGAACATGCACCGATTGCTATCAAGGAAAGCGGTATCTCAATCGTAATTGCAAAGAGTTTTGCAAGAATTTTCTACAGAAACTCAATCAATATCGGCCTTGGTATTGTAGAATGCCCTGAAGCTGCTGAAGAAATTGCTGAAGGCGATGTTGTTGAAGCAGATATGGACAACGGTATTATTTACAACAAGACAACAGGCAAGCAGTACAAGACTGCTCCGTTCCCTGAATTTGTTCAGAAAATCATCGAAAACGGCGGACTTATTCAGTCAATCGCTGACGGCGTAATCAAATAAGGAGGAACTTCGGAATGACATACAATATTGCATTACTCAGAGGCGACGGAATCGGCCCTGAAATAGTTGACAGTGCTGTTGAAGTACTCAAGAAAATCGGTGAAAAATACGGCCATACTTTTAATTTTACACCATACCTTATTGGAGGCTGTGCAATTGATGCTACAGGTGAACCTCTTCCAAAGGAAACTGTAGACGGATGTCTTGCAAGTGACAGCGTTCTTCTTGGTGCTGTAGGCGGTCCTAAGTGGGATTCACTTCCTGGTAACCAGAGACCTGAGAAGGCTCTTCTCGGTATCAGAGCTGCTCTCGAACTCTTTACAAATCTTCGTCCTGCAAAGCTCTACCCTGCTCTTAAGGATGCTTCACCGCTTCGTGCAGATATCGTGGCAAAGGGTTTTGATCTTATGATCGTTCGTGAGCTTACAGGTGGTATTTACTTCGGTGAAAGAGGAAAGAGAGAAGGAAAATACGGCGAAGAAGCTTATGATACAGAAGCTTACAGCCGCATGGAAATTGAACGTATAGGAAAAGTTGCCTTTGAAACTGCAATGAAGAGAAACAGGAAGCTTATCAGCATTGACAAGGCAAATGTTCTTGAAACATCTCGTCTCTGGAGATCAATAATGCATGACATGTCAAAGGAATATCCTGAAGTTGAATATTCTGATATGCTCGTTGACAATGCTGCAATGCAGCTTGTAAAGAATCCCGGACAGTTTGATGTAGTTGTTACTTCAAATATGTTTGGCGATATTCTTTCAGATGAAGCTTCACAGATTACAGGTTCTATCGGTATGCTCGCTTCAGCTTCACTTGGCAGCACAAAGCGTGGCATGTATGAACCAATTCACGGCTCAGCACCTGATATTGCCGGTCAGAACAAGGCTAACCCGATTGCTACAGTTCTTTCAGCAGCAATGATGCTTCGTTACTCATTTGATCTTGCTGAAGAAGCAGACTGCATTGAAAAGGCTGTTGACGCTGTTCTCGAAAAGGGATACAGAACTGCAGATCTTCTCGGCGGAAGCGAGGAAAAGCCGCTTTCATGCACAGAAATGACTGCAAAGATTCTTGAAATGATCTGATATTCATTTTTACATCTGCAGTAAACGTCAGGATTATACAGAGTTAAATCTGTATAAATTTCTTGTATAATTCAGTCAGCACACCAGAGATTACGTAAACACGTATCTTTAGTGTGCTGATTTTTGTTTTCAGAATAATTTAAGGAACCACTGATTAAATCA
>DCGK01000104.1 GCA_002315235.1 Ruminococcus sp. UBA1780 | reverse complement strand
GACTTAATCAGTGTTTCCTTAATGTTGTTTTTTTCGCAGAAACGACCATTGCAAAGGAAGCTAAAAAACAAGCGCAGGCGAAGTTTGATTTCTGCAGCCTACTGCTGTCATCGGATGTGCAAGGCAATATAAATAAAAAAATATAGTGAAAGTCAATTTTTTAACTTTCACTATATTTTCTGTTATACGGCTGTACAAGTCAGTTTCAATGCTCTGTGTTGTAATATATTACTGTCCGCTGTAAATTACAGAATTGTATTCAGCACTTGGAGTATATCTTACTGTAAGAACACCGTCAACAGCTGAACCTGCTCCTGGTTCTGTGCCGACAACATAGCCCTTACTTGGATATCCCGAAGCATCCTCAAGAGGTACTGCCTTGTATGGAATACCAGCCTCGTCAAGCATCTGGAGATATTCCATCAACGGATAGCAGCTGAGTGTGCTCTTCTTGTAGTTAGGAACAACGCCTGCAACTACATTGTGTGTTACTGATGAACCGTCACTGGCTGTAACAGTAACTGCAGGAGCAGAACCATCACCCTTGTTTACTGTGAGAGTAACAGCTTCGCCACTCTTGATCCATGTGCCTTCCTTTATGCTCTGCTCAATAATCTGGCCGGCAGGAACGCCCTCCTGATTATCGTACTGAATTGTGATGTTGAGATCATTAACGAGTGAAGAAAGCTTAACGTCATCGTAATTTCTTCCTACAAAATTAATCATCTGAATATTTGAGCCTGCATCCCCGCCTGTTGTAAATTCTGTAACTGACGGAACTTCTGCTGCAGTTGTAACAGGTGCAGCCGGTGCCAGTGTAGCAGGAACTATATCCGCTATATAGAAGCCGTTATCTGTTTCCTCTTCCTCAGGAACCTCTGTTTCAGCCGGAGCTGTTTCCTCAACTGTTGTGAGAGAAGGGAGATTTGTTGAGAACCCGTCTCTTCCCACACTCTTGATATTGAGCTGTCTGATGAAGAAAAGAATAAACACAACAACTACAAGAAGAAGCATTGCAATAATAAGCGGTGTTCTTACACGTTCAATTACTGAAAATTCTTCTTCAAATTCTTCCGGTTCCGGAGCAGGTCTGATCATGCGCTCACGCTGCGGTCTTGGTTCACGCTCTGTGCGTTCAGGACGCTCATAGCGTTCTGTAGTTTCGGCAGCTGCTTCGATATTTTTCTGTTTCTTTACTGTTTCACGAACATTCTTAGGAGCAATGCTTCCTATATCCACAGTTCTTGTGCTGCTGTCATCGGCCGGTCTGAATGTGAGAGTAACAAAATCGTTAATTGTCTGAATTCGTTCATCTCCGGACATCTTCATACCATTTATAATTGCTTCTGACACATTATCAGGAATCTCCGGATTAAGTGATGAAGGTGCTGTAAGATCATCAGCTTCATTTCTGAGATTAGGCTCAGTTGGCTTTGTAGCAGTAAGAATTCTGTAGAGAACAGATGAAATACCGTAAACGTCGGTCCATGTACCCTGCCATGCTGCAGGTGAATACTGTTCAGGTGCTGCATAGCCCTTGAAAAGTTCTGCATTGAGTTCAGTCTTGTTTGTTCTTACTGCTGCAATACAGAAGTCAACAAGCTTAAGCTCTCCCTTTGATGTTACATAAATCGTATTAGGGCTGATTCCTCTGTGAATAATACCTGCATTATGAAGCTGGCTGAGTGAAGTAAACAGCGGCGGGAAAAGTTTCTGAACTTTTCTCCATGAAAGCTCTCCGCCGTTTTCCTTAAGGTACTGAATAAGATTCTGACCCTCGAGATATTCAAAAACAACATAAGTTGTATTGTTATCATTGAACATATCGAGAACAGGCTGAATATGATCAATAGTTCTGAGTCTGGCAAGCTTCTTGTTAAGTTCAGTAAACTCATCCATATATGACTTGTACTGTACTGTACTGTTTGTATTAACAACCAGAGCCTGTGTTTCCTGATCTCTTGAACAGAGATTCTCAGGCATAAATTCCTTTATTGTAACTTTGCATGAAAAAACAGTGTCGAACGCAAGATATGTCACACCTTCACCATTGTGGCTGAGTACCTTTCCTATCTGATACTTTTCCTTAAGCATGGTTCCCGGTGCAATATATGACGGTGAATACGGAGATTGCTGTTTGTGGCCGCAGTGCGGGCACTTGATTTCATCGTTTATCGGTTCAAAGCAACCGAAACATAATTTATCTCCCATATTTTACCCTCCTTAAAATGTTGATTTTATTATTCGCCTAAACTATCATATCAGTAAATAGTTAATTTGTCAACTAATTTCGGCCATTATTTTTCAATATACTGATTATTTCTATCAAATACACAACATTGACTGAATATTACACAGTTTTTTTAATCATTATCAAATTTTAGTATATCATACAGGAAATTGTTTTCTTCAACGATAACCGGTGAATTAACCTTATTGTCGCTTCCGAAAATTACAGTCAGATAATACGCCTTTGTTTCCCCTGACTGTTTGTCAATGCAATAGTACTTGTACTGTCTGGAAACAGAATTTTCAGAATAAACTGTCTGATAAGGCTTCATACCAAGAACTGCATCTACTTCAGAGGCCGAACTTCCTGTTGTTATTCCTGAGGTGTCTATTTTGCTTTTCTTCTTTATACCGTTAATATTTGAGCTGAGAACCCGGAAATCGCAGTATGTTACACTTTCGAGCTTTCCGAATGAATTTTCACTGCAGAATATAGTCCATGAAGGCATGGTAACATCATATACTCTGGTAGTTCCTGAAGCCTCTGCCAGGGAACTGAATCTGCAGAGTTCATTAATAAATCTGAAATCTGATGAGGAAACCAGTTCAACTCCTGCAGATGAAGCCGCCTTTTCTGAAAGTTCTCCAATCTTTTTGGCAAGCTTCTGTGATTTGCGCAGCCCCTGATTTGCTGAAACAGCCAAAAGCGCAGCCGCAATTGCTGCAGCCGCAATTACAGCCACAACTGCTGCAATCACTGCCTTTACGTTTAATTTACTGTTTGACGCTTTTTTTTCAGCTTTTCTTTCCTCAGCTCTGGCTGCAGCAGCCTGTACTGATGAATTCGGATCAGATGTATCCGATGCGCTGTGTTTTCTCTTCTTATGGAACATTATAATAATCCTCCTTACCCGACATATACTTTTAATATATCACTTCCGGTATAAAAAGTCAAATATTAATAAGACCCCTGTCTATCATTTCCTGAGCTGCAAGAAGCAGTCCTATTTTACCGCTCGGAAATGTAATGCCGCCCTGCATCCATACAGCGTAAGGTTCCCTTATCGGAGCATCAGCGGAAAGTTCAATAGAAGCTCCCATGGTAAAAGCACCGGCAGCCATAATTACCTTGCTGTCATAACCAGGCATTTCCCATGATTCCGGAGAAACGAATGAATCAACAGGCGATCCCTTCTGAATTCCCTGACAGAAGGCTGTAAGCAGCTCTTCATTTCCAAGTTTAAGAACGGTAATGATATCACCGCGCTGCTCGCCCTTCTTCGGATATGCTTCAAAGCCGAGCTTTGAATACAGTTCCGCTGCAAATGCTGCCGTCTTTACTGCGGAAGAAACTATTTCAGGTGCCATGTATATTCCAAGGAACATTTCCCTGTTCATATCAAGAGAGCATCCTACCTCTTTGCCCATACCCACACATGTGAGTCTGTATGAACACAGTTCAACGAGATCCTT
>DCGK01000006.1:8260-8940 GCA_002315235.1 Ruminococcus sp. UBA1780 | reverse complement strand
GGAAGATAGATAGACGCCGGCACATTAGGGAAGCTTCTGTATACCGTTTGTATGCAGAAGCTTTTTTGCTGTATACAGGAATATTCTGAAGGGAGAGAAAAACATGGGACGTTCATCAACTAAGGAAAACAAGACACCATATCAGCTCAGACGCGAGGAGCTGGGATATTCAAGAGAAAAGGCAAGCGATATACTTGAGGGTATCCAGCCGGAAAGAATTGAAAAGATAGAAAGCAGAAAATCACTTGCTCATCCGGAAGAGATTCTTATGATGTCAAACGCATATAAGAAACCCGGACTCTGCAACTACTACTGTTCAAATGAATGTCCTATCGGAAAGGAATATGTACCTGAAATCAAAGAAAACAATCTGTCACAGATTGTACTTGAAATGGTTGCTTCATTAAACAAAATTCAGGGAAGCAAGGACAGACTGATTGAGATTGCCTCTGACGGAAAAATCAACAATGATGAAATCCAGGATTTTATTCTTATAAGGGAGAATCTTGAGAAGATATCCATGACAATCGAAGCCCTTCAGCTCTGGTCTGAACAGATGCTTCATGAAGGCCGCATAGACCGGGACTTATATGATAAATTCAGCAAATAGTTACCAATGGCTCTGATTACAGTGAACGTTAAGGAAACACTGATTAAATCACGTCTTCGACTTGACGCAC
>DCGK01000006.1:6226-8198 GCA_002315235.1 Ruminococcus sp. UBA1780 | reverse complement strand
ACAGTCTGACGAAAAATCTGACTGCGCATCATGTACGCCAGACTTAATCAGTGTTTCCTTAATTCCGGGACGTCACAGTATTTTCAGAGCTATTTTTCTTTTTCAGTATAAATAACACTCTGTATTTTACACTTTCAGTTATTAATTAAATTCCCTGTTCATGATATACTTAAATCAACGAAAAACAAAGCGTACTGAAACGGCACAGCTTAAAGAAACGGGATGAGGAAAATGAATATATTTTAATGCATTCAAACTGAACGGATATACTTTATTACAGAAAGGATGTTATTTATGTTAATCAGATTCATTACAGAAAATCTTGGAGCAATTATTACAGCAGTTATTATTGCTGTTGCACTTCTTATTATTCTTTTAACAGGATATGTAAAGGCATCAACAGATCAGGCATTTATCATTACAGGTCTCAGAAAAAATCCGAAATACCTCATAGGTAAAGCAGGCATCAAAATTCCGTTCTTTGAAAAGAAGGACGTTCTTGATCTTCAGCTTATTCCGATTGATGTAAAAACCAGCTCAACAGTTCCGACAGCTGACTATATCAACATCAGTGTTGATGCTGCAGTAAACATTCAGATTGGAAATACACCGGACATGCTTGACAAAGCATCAAGAAACTTTCTGAATGCAAAGCCTGATTATATCGGAAGCGTTGCAAGAGAAGTCCTCGAAGGCAATATGCGTGAAATAGTTGGTCAGATGCAGCTTGAGGAAATGGTTTCAGACAGACAGAAATTTGCTGAGATGGTAAAGAACAATGCTGAACCAGACCTCGCAGGAATGGGACTTAATATTATTTCATTCAATGTTCAGAATTTTGTGGACAATGATCATGTTATTGAAAATCTCGGCGTTGACAATGTAGTAAGAATTTCAAAGGCAGCTGCTATCTCAAGAGCAGAATCAGAAAGAGATATAGCAATTGCAAAAGCAGCTGCTGACAAGGATGCAAACGATGCTCAGGTTGCAGCCGCAACAGAAATTGCTGCAAAGCAGAACGAACTTGAAATCAGAAAAGCAGAACTCAAGAAAGAATCAGACACACAGAAGGCTGTTGCAGATGCAGCTTACAAAATCCAGGAAGAGGAACAGCGTAAGAGCATCGAGGCAGCAAAGGTAAATGCAGATATCACACAGCAGGAAAGAACAATCGAACTTAAAAGAAAAGAAGCTGAAGTAACAGAGCAGGCTCTTGACGCTCAGGTAAAGAAAACTGCTGAAGCTGAAAAATACAGAAGACAGCAGCAGGCAGAAGCGGAATATATCGAGAGACAGAGAAAAGCTGAAGCTGAAAAGTTCGAGGCAATGCAGGAAGCAGAGGCTAAAAAGGCTCAGGCGGAAGCAGACAAATATGCTAAGCAGCAGGAAGCAGAAGCTATCAAGGCAAAGGGCATTGCAGAAGCTGAAGCAATTGCTGCAAAGGGCAAGGCAGAAGCAGAGGCAATAGCTGCCAAAGGTAAAGCAGAAGCTGAAGCAATGGAGAAAAAGGCAGAAGCTTATGCAAAGTACAACAGCGCAGCTATGACAGAAATGATTATCAATCAGCTCCCTGCAATTGCAGAGGCAGTTGCAAAGCCAATCGCTTCTATCGACAAGATTACAGTTATTGATTCAGGCAGCGGCGAATCCGGTGCTGCATCAGTAGGCGGATATACACCTGCAGTTCTTGCAAAGGTTCTTGAGTCCGTAAAGGAAACAACAGGCTTTGACATCAAGGAAGTTATGAAAGCCAACACCTATGATGCAAAAACAACCAGAAACGTAAATATCACAGGACTTGACGGAATATCTGAAAACACAAAATCAGAAATTGCTGACAGAATTACTGATGAATTACTTTAATGGCAGAAATTCTTAATAATAACAGTACACAGCTTTGATACGGATGTGAAAGATACATAAACATCTGAAATACAGAAACCGGAGGTATATAACAACACAGAGGATATCC
>DCGK01000006.1:0-6198 GCA_002315235.1 Ruminococcus sp. UBA1780 | reverse complement strand
TATTCTCTCGTTCAGTAGGAGTTCAATCTCCTACTGAACGAAAGCAATTCTTCGAATTGCCTCTGCTTGTTAAAAGCAGAGCTTTGAAAATTCCGGAAAAATACAGAGAACAAAAGACAAAATATACAGTGCAGCGCCGCAGTCGTTTTTTTGACTGCGGCGCTGATGCTTTTTATCCAGGCTATATCTGTCGATAGAAAAATGATAGTACCCCTCAGGAAAAAAATCTCTTTACCGGAGCCTGTAAAAATGATATAATATAAAGTAATGACTATTTTCGGACCGGAGGACATAAGCCTTATGGGAAAACTAAATGAAAACCGAGTAAATCAGATTGTTCAGACAATCCTTGCGGATTATGAGGACAACAGAACGATAAATAAGACAGACCTGGTTAATCAGCCGGACAAGGATGCGATTATCGATATTATTGAGAAGCTTCTTAAAATTCTCTATCCGGGATATTATGATGACGGAGTATACAGGTTCTACAGTATAAAAAATAACCTTTCAGCAGCTATTGAGGATATCATTTATCATCTTAACAAGCAGATCAGGACTGTACTCAGATATAATGCTGAACTGCTCAGTGATACTGACAACAGCCATGAAGATATGGCAGAGAACATCACGTATGAGTTTATGGAGAAGATACCTCAGATCAGATCATACCTTGAGACTGATGTTCAGGCAGCATTTGACGGTGACCCGGCTGCCAGCAGCAGGGATGAAGTTATTCTTTCATATCCCGGCTTATATGCTATTTCCGTATACAGAATTGCTCATGAGCTTTTTCTTCTTGGAGTTCCGATGATTCCGAGAATTATGACTGAGCATGCGCACAGTATAACAGGTATTGATATTCATCCTGGTGCTTCAATAGGACGTTATTTCTTCATTGACCATGGTACAGGTATAGTAATAGGCGAAACAACAGTAATAGGTGAGCATGTCAAGATGTATCAGGGTGTTACTCTCGGTGGTCTTTCAACCAGCGGCGGCCAGAAGCTGAAGGGCGTTAAGCGTCATCCTACAATCAGGGATAATGTAACACTGTATTCCGGTTCTTCTATTCTTGGCGGTGAAACCGTTATTGAGGAAAATGTTGTTGTAGGCGGTAATGCATTTATTACTGCATCGGTTGCAAGTGATACAAGGGTAAGCATGAAGGCTCCTGAGCTTCAGTTCAAAAACAGAAAATCATGATGAAAAATACAGAACTTAGTCCTGAGGAGTACCTCAGATATGACAGACAGATAATTCTGACACAGCTCGGTACCGAAGGACAGATTAAACTAAAAAATTCAAGTGTACTTCTTATCGGCGCAGGCGGACTTGGTTCGCCTGCTGCGCTGTATCTTGCCGGTGCCGGTGTCGGACATATCGGCATAATGGATGCGGATGAAGTAAGCGTTTCAAATCTGCAGCGTCAGATTGCCCACAGCATGGAGACAGAGGGAATGAACAAGGCGCTGTCAGCTAAGCAGACTCTTGAAAAGCTTAATGACAGAATAAGGGTAAGCGCATATCCCTTCAGACTTACACCTGAAAACGCAGCGGAGTACATCGGACAGTACGATTTTATACTCGACTGCTGTGACAGCTTTGAAACAAAATTTCTTATAAATGACACCTGCGTGATTATGAAAAAGCCTTTCTGTCATGCGGGAATTCTTCGTTTTGAGGGGCAGGTAATGACCTGGGTTCCTGACGGAAATCATTCCTGTTACAGATGTGTTTTTGAGGAGATTCCTGATAAGGGGAGTGTTCCGAACTGCTCGCAGGCAGGAATAATCGGCGCAGTTGCCGGTATTACAGGAACGGTTCAGGCACTTGAGACGGTAAAATATTTTACAGGCGCCGGGGAGCTTCTTCTGGACAGACTTTTCACATTTGACGGACTTACAATGAAAACCCGTCTTGTGAAATTCAGCGGGAAAAATCCCGAATGCAGAGTATGCTCTGACAGGGCGGATATAAAAAATCCGGCTGATCTGGCTGATTACTACATTCAGAAAAATAACTGCCTGTCATGCGGCGGCGAGACTGAAGGAAAGGTATATGACAGTATGACTATCACAGTTGCTGATATGAAAAAATTAGAACAGGGGAGCTATCAGCTGATTGATATCAGAAGTGATATGGAGCTTTCCTACGGTAAAATTCCCGGCTCGGTTCACATAAAGGCTGATGAACTTGATGAAAGCGATATACCTGACAAATCAGGAAGGCCTGTTATTATCTGCTGCAGCCGGGGCGAATACAGCGTTGAAGCTGCCGAAAAGCTCAGGGATAAGGGCGTGAACGCAGTAAGCCTTGAGGGCGGCTACAGAGCATGGCTGATGGACGTTATAAATGAACCTGCAGAGAGGGTTTCAGCGGCGGATGCTGAGCTCAGTCTGAGGAAAAAATTCAGGAAGACTATCTGGTGCAAATTCACCAAGGCTATAAATATATATGAGATGGTGAAGCCGGGAGACAGCATTGCGGTGTGTATTTCCGGCGGCAAGGATTCCATGCTCATGGCTAAATGCTTTCAGGAACTTAAGCTTCACAACAAGTTTGATTTTGATGTAAAGTTCCTTGTCATGGATCCGGGATACAGTCCTGACAACAGAAAAATAATCGAGGAAAATGCGAAAAATCTCAATATTCCGGTGACCATATTTGAGTCACAGATATTTGACTCGGTTTACAATATTGAAAAATCACCGTGCTACCTCTGCGCAAGAATGAGAAGAGGCCATCTTTACTCATTTGCTAAACAGATGGGATGCAACAAGATTGCTCTCGGTCATCATTACGATGATGTTATTGAAACAATTCTTATGGGTATGCTTTACGGTGCACAGGTTCAGACCATGATGCCGAAGCTCCACAGCACAAATTTTGAAGGAATGGAGCTTATAAGACCTCTTTATCTTGTGAGAGAGGATGACATCAAGGCGTGGCGTGACTACAATAAACTTCATTTTATCCAGTGCGCATGTAAATTTACTGACACATGCGTAACCTGTGACAATGAAGAAAACAAATCAAAAAGAATAGAAATAAAGGAGCTTATAAAGACTCTTAAGAAAACCAATCCTCTTGTTGAAAATCATATTTTCAGAAGCGTTGAAAATGTAAATCTGGATACGGTTATAGCCTACAAGAAGGACGGGAAGAAAATAAGCTTTCTCGACAATTATGACAGCTATGAATTCGGTTCAGGAAAGGAAGAAGAATAATGACACGTGAAGAATATATTGCAAAAATGAATGAAGACCTTGACTGGGCACCGGGCTGGGACGCAGTTGAGGAGGAATTTGACAGAATATACAAAGGAAAAAAACCGGCTCACTACGGAACGGATGTTCAGTCGAGAGCAATGTTCGGCGGTGATGACTATCTTGACGGTTTTTCTATCTATGAAACCGGCAGGGGTTATTATCACATTGTAACATTCGGAATGAGTTCACTTTATGCTGACGAAGAAAGCTTTGAGGGCGAGTACAGCGGCTGGGGCTATGAAATGACAATCAAGCTTAAGGAAGAAAGCGAGGAGGAATGCCTCTGGGCTCTTGAAATGCTTGGGAATCTTGCGAGATACACGTACAAGTCCGAGAATTATTTTACAAGCGGTGACTGTATTCCGGGAGACGGATCACCTCTTCATACGGATACTGACTCGAAGATTACTGCTCTTCTTGCTGTTAAGGACACGTCTGCAAATGATATCGACACTGTTCACGGCAAGGTTGAATTTATACAGATGGTTGGCATAACAGAGTCAGAACTTAAGGCAGTTAAGAAGGACTTTAACAACATCGGTGTTCTTCTTGCACTTATGAAGAAAGACAACCCTGAGCTTGTTACAGATATGAAGCGTACAAAGTCCTATCTCTGATTCAGAGTACAGGCGAAAAATAAAAAGGAAAGCGGTAATAAAAATGGCTGGAACAACACACGAAATAGAAGATAAAAATATTATCGAATCAATAAAAAATGACGCGGCAGCAGCGGCGGCAGAACTTGTAGCTGAGGCGAAGCTTACCGCAGGGAAGATAGTTGTTATAGGATGCAGCACAAGTGAAACTCTTGGTGAAGGCATTGGCAGCTGGTCAGTACCTGAAGCTGGTGAGGCAATATATGACGGGCTTATGTCAGTATTCGGAGTGAAGGGCATCTATATTGCAGCGCAGTGCTGCGAGCATCTTAACAGGGCTGTTATCATTGAGAGAGAAGCAGTTCCTTTTGCAGAAACAGTAAACGTGGTTCCTCAGCCGAAGGCGGGAGGTTCATTTGCCACTGCGGCGTATGCAGGGATGAAGAATGCGGTTGCTGTTGAGGAGATAAAAGCTGACGCAGGTATTGATATCGGCGGCACACTGATAGGAATGCATCTTAAAAAGGTTGCAGTTCCTCTCAGACTCAGACAGAATCATGTAGGAAAAGCGCCGGTTACTGCAGCAAGAGTAAGACCTAAATTTATCGGCGGCGAAAGAGCTGTCTATGATGAGAATCTGAAGTAAATCCGAATAACGGGGGATGAATTTATGGATATAAAGGATATACTTTCAAAATGTGATCATACACTGCTTCTGCAGACAGCAGTATTTGATGAAATAAAGGAACTGTGCGACGATGCGGTAAAATACAGCACAGCGTCAGTGTGTATTCCTCAGTGCTATGTCAGACAGGCGAAGGAATATGCCGGGGACAAACTGAAAATATGCACTGTTATCGGTTTCCCTAACGGAAACAGCACAACGGCATCGAAGGTGTTTGAAACGGAGGATGCTGTGAAAAACGGTGCTGATGAGATAGACATGGTAATCAATATAGGCATGCTCAGAGCGGGAGACTATGAATACGTTCTGAATGAAATCCGTGAAGTAAAAAAAGCCTGCAGCGGCAGACTTCTTAAAGTAATTATCGAGACCTGTCTTCTTACTGATGAAGAGAAGATTAAGATGTGTGAGATTGTTACCGAATCAGGCGCAGACTATATTAAAACTTCAACCGGCTTTTCAAAATCAGGTGCGACATCTGAAGATGTAAGTCTTTTTGCCGAACACGTTGGTCCGAAGGTAAAAATAAAAGCTGCCGGCGGCATTTCTTCACTTGATGATGCTGAAAAATTTATCTCACTGGGCGCATCAAGACTCGGCACAAGCCGTGTTGTAAAAATCGTAAAGAATTCATGATGTTCGTTTACTGTAAAATGACATAAGAGGAAATCAGTGATATGGATGATAGAGAAAGATGCAGTGCAGATGATGTTATCTCTGACACTGACAAAGCTGTTGCGATGAAAGTTTCCGCAGTAAGCATAGCAGTGAACATTCTTCTGGCACTGCTTAAGCTTATTGCCGGAATTGCTGCAAAATCCGGAGCTATGGTTTCTGATGCTGTGCATTCTGCATCGGATGTATTCAGTACATTTGTTGTAATGATAGGCGTTTCAGTATCAGGAAAAAAATCCGACAAGGAGCATCCTTACGGACACGAAAGAATGGAATGCGTGGCAGCGATTGTTCTTGCGGTTGTTCTGGCAGTAACAGGCCTTGGAATCGGAATGAGCGGCATAGGAAAAATAACCGGCGGACATACTTCTGAAATTGCAGTTCCCGGGATGGCTGCTGCTGTGGCCGCGCTTCTTTCTGTTGTTGTAAAGGAAGCAATGTACTGGTATACCCGTGCTGCGGCAAAGCGGATAAATTCCGGTGCGCTTATGGCTGATGCCTGGCATCACCGGTCGGATGCGCTTTCCTCAATTGGTTCATTTGCCGGTATTCTCGGAGCAAGGCTTGGTTTTCCGGTGCTTGATCCGGTGGCGTCAGTAGTTATCTGTCTGTTTATCGAAAAGGCGGCACTGGATATTTTCCGTGATGCAGTTGACAAGATGGTTGACAAGAGCTGTTCGGATGAAGTGATAGAAAGCATGAGGAAAGTTATACTGAATGTTCCTGATGTCGAGGGTATTGATGAAATCAAGACACGTCTTTTCGGTTCAAAGATATATGTTGAGGTTGAAATACTGATGGACGGAAGCAAGACACTGTATGAATCCCACGAAAGAGCGGAAGAGGTTCATCTTCAGATAGAGAAAAAATTTCCGGAAGTGAAGCACTGTACGGTGCATGTAAATCCTTTTGGCGGTAAAATACATTGAATGAAAAAAGATTTACTGTATAACAACACAGAGGATATCCC
>DCGK01000035.1 GCA_002315235.1 Ruminococcus sp. UBA1780 | reverse complement strand
AATCGCTCGAAGACAAGGAAAGATACCAGACCGTGTATTCAAATGAACTCGGTTCAGCTGCTGCTCCGACTGCAGGACTGCATTTCACAAAGGAAATGCTTGAAGAAATAAAAGCAATGGGAGTAAATATCGGATACGTTACTCTCCACGTAGGTCTCGGAACCTTCAGACCTGTCAAGGTAGACAATGTACTCGAACACAAAATGCATTCAGAGCACTATCACCTGCCTGCCGAAACCGCAGAGCTTATCAACAGAACAAAGGCCGAAGGCGGCCGTGTTATTTCAGTAGGAACAACCTCATGCCGTACTGTCGAGAGCGTTGCCACATTCAACAACGGTGAAATAAAGGAATCTGACGGTTACACGGATATCTTCATTTATCCGGGATACAAGTTCAAGGTTCTTGACGGACTGGTTACAAATTTCCACCTCCCTGAAAGCACCCTTATCATGCTGGTTTCAGCTTTTTACGGATATGACAGAACGATGGAAGCATACAAAACTGCAGTTGAGGAAAAATACCGTTTCTTCAGCTTCGGCGATGCGATGATTATAGTATAAAGGAATATTATTTATGTACACTCTTTTAAAAAAGAACGGAAAGGCACGCCGCGGACAGTTTGAAACAGTTCACGGAACCTTCCAGACACCATGTTTTATGAACGTCGGAACATCCGCCGCCATCAAGGGCGGTATTTCTTCCGTTGATCTGAAAAATGAACTCAAGTGCCAGGTCGAGCTCTGCAACACCTACCATCTCCATGTGCGTCCGGGCGACCGGATTATCAAACAGATGGGCGGTCTTCACAAATTTATGAACTGGGACAGACCTATCCTTACCGACAGCGGCGGATTTCAGGTATTTTCCCTTGCAAAGCTCAGAAAAATCAAAGAAGAAGGCGTTTACTTCAACTCACACGTTGACGGCCGTAAAATTTTTATGGGACCTGAGGAAAGCATGCAGATTCAGTCAAATCTCGGTTCGACTATTGCCATGGCATTTGACGAATGCGTTGAAAATCCTGCCACACACGAATATTCAGAGCAGTCATGTGCACGTACCACAAGATGGCTTAAGAGATGCAAGACTGAGATAGACCGTCTCAACAGCCTCCCTGACACTGTAAATCCTAAACAGATGCTCTTCGGTATCAATCAGGGCTGCACATTTGCAGACCTTCGCGTAAAGCACATGAAGGAAATTGCTGAGCTTGACCTTGACGGTTATGCTATCGGAGGACTTGCAGTCGGCGAAAGCACTGAGGACATGTACAGAATCATAGATGCAGTTGAACCGCATATGCCTGTAAACAAGCCGCGTTACCTTATGGGTGTCGGTACTCCTTCAAACATCATCGAAGCTGTTGCAAGAGGCGTTGACATGTTTGACTGTGTAATGCCGAGCCGTAACGCCCGTCACGCTACAGTATTTACATGGAGCGGAATCATGCACATCACAAACAAGGCTTATGAAACTGACCCGCGCCCGATTGATGAACAGTGTGACTGCCCTGCCTGCCGTAATTTCTCACGTGCATACATCCGTCATCTTTTCAAGTCACAGGAGCAGCTCGGAGGCCGCCTCGCTGTTATGCACAATCTTTATTTCTACAACACACTCGCAGAGAAAATCCGCGAAGCTAT
This sequence comes from Ruminococcus sp. UBA1780, assembly GCA_002315235.1. Classification (GTDB taxonomy): domain Bacteria; phylum Bacillota; class Clostridia; order Oscillospirales; family Ruminococcaceae; genus HUN007. The sequence continues at coordinate 6,398 of DCGK01000035.1, read as the reverse complement.
AGACAACGATACATTTGATGAGTTCAGAGCAAAGTATTCTGAACTGCTGGCAAAAAGAATATGAAAGGCAGAACGATGTACAAACTCATAATATTCGATCTGGACGGCACGCTTATCAACTCAATTGAAGATCTTGCCGATGCAGTAAACTACGGACTTGAAAAAATGGGATATCATCCTCACCCGCTTTCCTCATACAATAAATTTGTAGGAAACGGCGCTGTAAAGCTGTGTCAGCGCGCTCTGGCAGGTTACACAGATGACGATGAGAAAGTAAAAACCCTGCACAAATACTTCTCTGAATATTACAGAGCTCACAGTACAGACAAAACCGTAACCTATCCGGGAATAAAGGAACTGGTGTCAGACCTTGGAAAAGCCGGAATAAAACTCGCCGTTGCATCAAACAAACCGGATGAATTCACAAAATCAATCGTATGGGATATCTTCGGAAGGGATACCTTTGATGCAGTATACGGAAAATGTGAAAACAGAGACACAAAGCCGGCACCCGGAATCATTTACGACATTCTGGACGAGCTGAACATCTCAAAAGACGAAGCCGTAATGGCCGGTGATTCCGACGTTGACATACTCACAGCCCGGAATTCCGGTATTAAATCAATAGGGTGCACATGGGGTTTCAGAACCAGAGAAGAGCTGGTTTCAACAGGTGCGGATTTTATTGTTGAAAGTGCCGCTGAAATCTTAAACATCATATAAAAAAAAGAGAAGATTCATACTATACTGAATCTTCTCTTTTTGTTTTATTCCTCTTCCGGCGGAAGCTCACCGACATTGTTTCTGAGTCCCGGCTTAAGGCCGTTCTTTAGTTCGCGGAGAACTCTCACTGAAGGTGAGAAAAGGAGACGGCATTTTCCGTATGTGGCATGACTGAAGTCACCGTAAAAAGTCGGAAGCTCCTCATCACCTGTGCCTACTGCCCAGATAACAGTAACATCGTCTCCTTCTTCCATGTCATTGCTGTACTTTCCGAAGCTTTCAAAATCTCCGACCTTAACAGTAATGAGCTTTTTTCTTCTCTTCTTTGCAAGAATCTTGTCAATATCAAACTCTCCGTTTACGACGAGGTATTCGTATTCGATATCATAGTTAGTTCCAAGGTAAAGTCCGAGGTAAAATGCGCCCACACCAAGCAGTGAACCAGGTAATGTAAGGTGAACTGCCATGCTTGCCGCTACTATTGCTATTCCGGCGACTATACCTCCGATAAGACAAAGCATGCGCTTTGCATTGTCTGAGCCGCCGTCGGCTTTTTTTACTATCTGCTCTGCATATGAATCCATCTGTTTTTTCTCCTGTAATAATTATTTACATATTTCATAAATTGCATTTGCAATTATTTTTGCGTTCAGTCTGAGACTGTCAAGTGAAACCGACTCGTCATTGCCGTGCATGTTGTTCTCCTCGCCCGGGAATTCAGCACCAAAGGCAACACCGCCTTCAATATCATGAACATACGTGCCGCCGCCGATTGCCTTGCAGTATCCTTCAAGGCCTGTTTCCTTTTCGTATACACCGAGAAGCGTCTGAATAAACTCACTGTTCTCATCAACACAGTGAGGAAGACTTGCAATATCGGTAATCAGCTCAAATCCGGCCGGAGAAACAGCCTCAGCAATCCTTGCAATAAGCTCATCCCTGTTACCGCTCACCGGATATCTTACATCAATTCTGAATTCAAGAGTTTCACCGTCATAGTCAGCAATACTGAGTACCTGTGTAAGTTCGCCTGATTTTTCATCACTCATCTTTATTCCGCAGCCTGTACCGCTGAAATCACCATGCACAAATGCGGTTCTGATGTTTTCAAATATTTTCCTTTCCTCATCGTCGAGGTCAAGAGTACAGAGATATTCCACCAGTCCCGTAACTGCGTTGATACCGTCTGCCGGAGTTGAAGCATGAGCTGCTTTGCCCCTGTATTCGGCAGTATACATTTCACCGTTTGCTGAAACCGTTACATTTTCGTGCCCAGGGAAGCTGTCAATTCCTGAAACAACAGCGTATGCATCAGAAGGAACAGCATTCGGAACCGTACCGCCGTGTATTTTTCTGATATGTGAAAAAGATATATTTTTACGGATACGAAGTCTGAGCATACCCTTTTCGATGTTGATAACCGGATAGTCACCGTCAGGAGTAAATACCAGCGGAGGCATCTTTTCCTTACTCATGTAGTATTCCATGTCTGTGGAGCCGTTTTCCTCATCACATCCCACTATAAAGCGGACATTGTGCGAAAGGTCGGTTCCGCATTCCTTCAGCGCCTTCATAGCATAAAGAACAGCCATAGCCGGACCCTTGTCATCAACAGCACCTCTTCCGTAAATTCTGCCGTCAGCTATCTCACCGCCGAAAGGTCTGAAAGTCCAGTTCTTTTCAGTTACCGGAACAACATCAAGATGGCACAGCACACCAAGCTTAACCGGCTTGTCATTGTACTCAACCGTACCGGCATAATTGTCAATACTCCTTGTGCAGAATCCGTCCTCCTCAGCCATACCAAGGAATGTCTTCAGAACCTTCAGACATTCCTCCCCGTAAGGTGCCTCCGCTGTACCGGGAACTGAAACACTCGGAATTGCTATAATCTGCTGCAGACGGCTGATAAGGCTGTCAAAGTTTCTGTCCACCGCCGCATTAATTTTCTCTCTCATTTTTTATCTGCTCTCCTTAAGGCTGTTTACCGCATCCTCATCAGGCTTAACGTAAACAGTCGAATTGTTTGTAAAAATAACCATGCCCGGCTTTGCACCGTTAGGCTTTTTAACATATCTTGCCTCTGTGTAGTCAACAGGAACCTGAGAGGAATTTCTTCCCCTGCTGTGAAATGCCGCAAGCATGGCAGCTTCCATAACTGCTGTATCCGTCGGCTCCTGTCCTTCCGTAAACAGAATCACGTGTGAGCCTGTAATGTCATGGGTATGGAACCATATATCAGTCTTACCTGCTGTTTTCAGAGTAAGCCTGTCATTCTGCCTGTTGTTTCTTCCCACAAACACCTGGAACCCGTCACTTGTTCTGAACTTAAGCGGCGGCTGCTCCTTAGGCGGCCTGCCCTTCATCTTTGAGGCTCTCAGATAGCCCTGCTCAGCAAGCTCCATCCTGAGCTCAATGATATCAAGGTCCGTTCTGGCTCTTGTAAGAGAATCAAAAACACTCTCTATATACACAAGCTCCTCGCTGCTCTTTTTTATCTGCTCAGCGAGAATTTTTTCGGCAGTAACAAGCTTTTTGTAGTTCTGATAGTACTTCTGAACATTCTGCGAAGGGCTAAGCCTCTCATCAAGCTTGATTTCAACCTGAGGACAGCTTTCATCGTAGAAATTTTCCAGAACAACTGACCTGTCACCCTTTTTTAACCTGTAAATATTTGCTGACAGAAGGTCGCCCATAAGTCTGTATTCTTCTTTTCTGTCACTCTCGGCAAGCTCTGCCTGCTGGTTTGAAATACGTTTGCTTATTCTCTCGGTAAGATTCATAAGCAGCCTGAAAAGGTCATTTGCACGCTGCTTTATTCTTGATTCAGTATCCCTTGCAGCATAAAAATAATCAAGTGTCTCACACGCACTTTCCTTCTGCTGTGTGATAAGTATAGTGCCGTACTGCTGAATGTTTATAAATGAAAAATCCTTCGGAAGATTTTCCCTTGTTCTGAGAACCGTGTACTGAAGCTCACCGTTTTTATACTGTTCAGCAGTCTGTCTTATTCTGAATACAAGCCTTAAAATAATGTTTTCATCAATTTCAGAAATGCTGACATCCTCACCGCGCGTCGCATAGAATACCCATTCCCTTGCTATAACCGGTGAAATACCTTCAAATATTTTTACAAGAGCCTTTGAAATATCCCCTGTTTTGTATCCGGACAGCGCAGAACGTATTTCCTCCTCGGAAGCCTCAGTAAACATAAGCCTGCTGTCTCTCGGAGGAAGTTCGTATTTCATTTTCGGAAGAACAAGTCTTGCCCTCGACATTTCTGCATCAACACGACGTATACTGTCGATAATGCATCCGTCGTCACCGACAAGTATAAGGTTTGAATACCTGCCCATTATCTCACAGACAAGAGTCATGTTTACTGTGTCGCCGAGCTCGTTCATGCATTCAAAATCAAAACAGAGGATTCGCTCAAATCCGTCCTGTCTGATTCCCAGCAGCTTTGCCCCGCCAAGATGCTTTCTCATAAGCATGCAGAACATAGGCGGAACTGCCGGATTATCTATATCAGAGGCAGTGATGTGTACACGTGCACTGTCAGCAGCAGCACTGAAAAGTACCCTGCTGCTTCCGCCCCTGTATCTGAAGCCGATAACCATCTGTTCCCTGGAAGGCTGGTAGACCTTGTCCACCCTTGCGCCCTCAAGGAAATCAAGTTCCTTCTTTACGAGATGAAGGAACGCTCCGTCAAGTGCCATTGTTTTCTCCTTTCATAATCCATGCAAACACTGATAGTCTCAGTTTCCCGGGGCGGACTGTATATAATTTACAACATCCCGGCATGTTTCCGCAGCCTCGGTTTTAATTCCGTATGCCGAAGTTCTGATAAGCTTTGCAAGGTATTCCGCACTGATTTTTTCCGTATGGAAATGTCCGCAGTCAAACAGCGAAATTCCTGCCGCAGCCGCATCAAGCCATACATCGTGCTTGATGTCCCCTGTTATATACGCGTCACATCCGGCCTTTTTCACCACTGAAAGAAGCGAACCGCCGCTGCCTGAGCATATTGCCACCCTGCGTATTTTCTTCATTCCCGGAGCAAACTTTACCGGACTTCCGCCGAACATTTTTCCGAGTCTTTCAGCCATGGCCGGAGCAGAAAGTCCCTCTTCGGTTATTTCCACGATACGTCCGTCACCGTCAGCACTGCCTTCCCTCTCAGGAATAAGCGGCTCTCTGAAATCAGAAACTTCAAACCAGCGTTCCAGCATGTCTGCAATCATGTCGTTAATTCCGTTTACTGCCTTGTCAAGAGGAGTATGAACACATATCGCGGAAATGCCGTTTGCAGCAAGTCTTACTGCCGGACAGCTCATTGAAAGATTTTTCAGAGGAGAAAAAATTACCGGATGATGGGAAATGATCAGATTTGCCTTTCTGGCAGCAGCCTCGCCTATTACCTCATGTGTAATATCAAGAGCAGTGATAATTCCTGTTACTTCATTTTCCCTGTCTCCCACAAGAAGTCCTGAGTTGTCCCAGCTGTCCTGTGTGCAGAACGGTGCAATCCTGTTAATCTCATCATAGATTTCTCCGACTGTTACTTTATGCCTTCCTTCGGAAATCTCTGTGATAAGACGTATTTTTTCATCCACTGCGGATGTGTCAGCACCCTTTCCTGAACGCTTCTGTCCGTCTGAAATACGTGTCAGGCGTTCGGTCTGCTTACGGGCATATTTTACTGCTTCAGCATCACTGAAATCAAAAAGTCCCAGCTCAGCAAAAACATCATTTATATTAATTCTGTATCCGCTGAATCTGACATTCATAACTGTGTAGATGTAATCCTCGTCAGTTACAGCTTCCTCCCTGATAATCTCATAACCGTTTGCATAGAGCCAGGTTCTCATAAACGGAATCTTTGTCATAGGCTGAAGTACAAGATTTATTCCGTTATGAAGCCACGGAGCAGCTTCAATTATCATGCTGATAGTTTCAGCACCCATTCCGGCTATGATTACGTCGGTAATTCCGTCAGGACTGATGTTTTTCAGTCCGTCAGACTTTACAACGGAAATTCTGTCCGAAAGTCCTGCTCTGTTTACCGTAGCTGATGCAGCCTCGAGAGGCCCGTCAGCTATGTCACCGGCAACCGCATCCGGGCAGAGTCCGTTTTCCACAAGATACACAGGAAGAAATGCATGGTCAGTACCTACGTCGCAGACTGTGCCTTTTCCGCTTATCATTTCCGCACATTTTAAAAGTCTTCTGTTGTTCAGCATAGCATTCACTTCCCGGTTTATTTTTTATCTGACTTAATCCATTCGTTCCATACATCAGGACAGTAGCCGACTGTTGCAAGCTTTCCGTTTCTTACAACAGGAGTCCTGTAAAGCTTCGGACATTCAGCAAGCTTGTCAGGCTTTGCATCGTCAGTCAGATATTTTATATCACAGTAGTCCTTATGGTTTGTATCTATAAGATTGTCAACTCCTCCGACTCCCTGCGCAACACTTCTGAATTCACCGGCGCTGAGTCCCTTTGAAAGGATATCGACAGACTGAAATTTTATTCCGTGTTCCTTGAAAAATCTTTCTGCCTTTTTTGTATCAAAGCATTTTGATTTTCCGAAAATCTGAATATTCATACTTGTTTTCCTTTAACATTCATAATATTACAGTGACTTTCACTATTCAAAGCTCTGCTTTTAACAA
>DCGK01000081.1:11994-13331 GCA_002315235.1 Ruminococcus sp. UBA1780 | reverse complement strand
CGAATGTACCGGTCTGCTTACCCTTATAAGTAGCGCCGAACGACTCAGCAGCGTCTTCGATAATAAGAGCACCGTGTCTGTCGCATATTGCTTTGATCTCATCAATCTTAGCCGGTGTACCGTAAAGATGTACAAGTACCACAAGCTTTACATCCGGGTATATTTCAAATGCTTTTTCAAGAGCAGCCGGATCCATGTTCCATGTATCACGTTCTGTATCAATAAATACAGCCTCTCCGTCCTCGTAGGCAATCGGGTTCACAGTCGCGTCAAATGTGACATCAGAACAGAAAACCTTTCTGCCCTGAAGAGTGCCCTCGTTTGCCTTAGGCATACCATAAAGCTTTTCACCTGCAAGCTTTGTACAGAGGTGAAGTGCAGCAGTACCTGCTGACAAAGCCACCGCATACTTACATCCGACATACTCCGCTGAAAGTCTTTCAACCTCATTAATATTCTTTCCGACAGTTGACATCCAGTTGGTTTCGTATGCCTCAGTAACATACTTTATTTCCTCACCATGCATTGTAGGCGATGAAAGCCAGATTTTGTTTTCAAAACGTTTAATTTCATTTTTTGCAATAAACATTTCCCAGGTTACTCCCTTTTAATGATTGATTTTTCAGTAAACACATTTACTGCATTCACCATAAATGCGTTCGCTGTAGTTTATTCCTGATTTTTTTATACATTTAAAAGCAATACAAAAAACATCAGCTTGCCTCCGCATCCCTTTTCTGAACACTCCAGCACATACCGATACCCTCCAGCTTCATTACATTATCCGCTGAAAGATTCTGCTTCTTATACTGCCTTCTTTTTAAATTTATCCACAGTCCGAGAGTATAGCCGTCCTCACAGACATACCTTGCCGCTACCCTCAGATTACCGTTTTCCGTATAATACCTCTTCGCATGTTCATAACCGACATCAAATCTGTACTGGTCTGTGTCCCAGATCATACCTATTCTGTCCAGCCTGCTGATCTGCTCGTCATCAAGCGGAAGCCCGCGTCCTGAGCCGTTTCTTTTCTGCCTGAGGTGAACAATCCAGTTCCCAAGCTTAACACCGTTTTCAGTAACAAACTTTGACGGAACATCAAGATTTCCGTACTGCTCGTAGTACCTTGCGGCCTCGAGGTAGTTTTCCTCCCACTGAGTACTTATCGCATTCCAGACCATACCGATGCTTTCAAGACGCTTCTGCTTGTCTTCGGAAAGCACACCTGTCCTCTGATCAGATTTTGCTGAACGCATACGCTGAATCCAGATTCCAAGCTTCAGTCCGTTATCTGCATACGCTGAATCCAGATTCCAAGCTTCAGTCCGTTATCTGCA
>DCGK01000081.1:11303-11914 GCA_002315235.1 Ruminococcus sp. UBA1780 | reverse complement strand
GTCCCAGACAATATCAATACTTTCAAGCCTGTCAATCTCTGTCTGAGTCAGTTTTCTGCTTCCTCTGCCGAAATAGCATTTTCTCTGGGCACTCAGCCAGTTTCCGAGGGCATATCCGTCTTCAGTGAAATACTTCGCCGGTATCATAAGATTACCGTTCTGCTCTCTGTATTCCTTTGCCTTCTCAAACATAATGTCCCATCCGGCTGAAAGAATACCCTCAAGCTTCTCGAACAGCAGCCTGCAGTCAGCAACTTCATCAGTAACTGTAAAAGTCTCGTTTACAATCAGCTTATTTTCACCTGTATAGTGATAGTAAGTAATCGCTGCCTGCATTTCTTCCTTTACGGAATCAATGCTGTACAGATTTTCAATATTGTTTACAATATCAAAGATAACCGGTACCTTATTTCTGGAGGCTGAAAGAGCACGTCCTATCTGCTGCTTGTAAATAATCGGTGAAACCGTTGGTCTCAGAAGAATAACTCCTGAAATGTTCTCTACATGAACGCCCTCGTTAAGTGCATCTATGCAGAACAGAAGTCTGAGATGACTGTCATCGTCATCATTCTTAAAGTCCTGAAAGCTCTGGCTTGCCGAAGGGTCATCCG
>DCGK01000081.1:0-11252 GCA_002315235.1 Ruminococcus sp. UBA1780 | reverse complement strand
ATGCTGTCAACCCTGCCGAACCATTCTGATGCAGCGTCAACCGCATCCTGCATAGCTTCGTAACCTGAAGTAAACACAATATACTTACCTGTTCTGTCTTCCATATGGCGGTCAAAAATAACATCAAGTCCTTCTGCCATATCAAGTGCACGGCGAAGTGATTCAAATATTTTTTCCGACTCGTCCCTTACAGCAGGGTTTCTTGTCTTCCGGATTTTCTCCTCATATTTTTCAAGGTTTTCTTTGTACGAAAAAACTGATAAAATATACTTAGGGGAGTTAAGTATTCCTCGTACGATTGCTTCGCCAAGAGTCATCTGTGACGCGATATTGCCGTCAAAAAGCTCGTCAGCCATATCACGCTGGTTATCCAGATAACGTACAGACGTTGCAGACGTACCGAGAACCGGAACATCAGGATACTGCTTCAGCAGAAGTTCAACACCCGCGCCCCACATCTGAGCACCGCAGCGGTGAAACTCATCCAGGATTATGTAATCCGGAGCGATTTCCGCTGTCTCCTCAGCACTGAGATTCATAAGCTTTGCGTAGGTAAAGAACTTAATGTTTTCTGTGCAGCAGTCCTCTGACACTTCCTTCAGGTTTTCAAGCTGTGTTCTGAAGATGTATTCAGACGGACTTAACCAGCAGACTGTTTTGTCACGGTTGTCATCACAGAGCTTAAATGCAATGAATGACTTGCCCGTGCCGGTCGGATGAATAACAGCAGCTTTGCCTTTTTCCCTGAGCATAGCAACTGCACTGAGGTATGCTTCCTGATTATGCGGATATAAATCAAGTGCCACTGAACATCACTCTCCCTGCTGATCAACTGCATTCGGTTTCGCAGATTATATCATTTTGCGAAAATCGGCTTTTTTAAAAAATGTGTTTGAAATACGTTATCACATATTTAACACACACTTCATTTTAGCATATCGACTAAACAAAGTCAAGTGCTTATGAGCAATTTTAACATATCGATAATTGTGGGGACTCATTAACACGATTATTATGCAATTAATATGAACGGAGAGAACAAAAACTATGAACATATATCAGAGAAAAGACAAAAGATGGGAAGGACGTGTAAAAACAGGAGAAGACAGTTCCGGTAAAGGACGCTTTAAGTACATATATGGTATGACAAGAGCAATCGTCGAAGCGGAAATCAGAAAATATATTGAACAGAAAAATCCGGAAATGTGCACCGCTGATTTCAGAACAATGTTTGAGGAATGGTATGTTTCAGTATCACTTGGAATAAAGGAATCGACGGCATGCAATTACAGAATGAAAGCTGAAAAGCATCTCTTTCCGTACTTCGACTCCATTGATAAAGGCACTTCAATAACAGGAGAACATATCGTTAATTTTGTAATTCAGAAAAGAGAAGCTGGTCTCAAAGACAGATACATATCCGACATGGTCGTTCTGATCAAGTCAGTTTTTAAATTTTATGCAAGAAAATATCAGTGCTTCAATCCTGCAGAGGGACTGAAGCTTTCTTTTATTCCGTCGGCTGCGGTAAAACTGCTTGACAGCACTGAATATACGAAGCTTAAATCAGAACTCGCAGCAGATGACAGCACAGCATCACTTGGGGTAACGCTTGCTGTAGCTACCGGTCTCAGAATCGGTGAACTCTGTGCTCTGATGTGGAAGGATATTGATCTCGAAAAACGCATAATTACCGTCAGCAAAACAATACAGCGCATCAAAAATACTGACGGCACAGGAAAAAAGACAAAGGTCATTATTACACCGCCTAAAACAAGGTCATCGGTTCGTGAGATACCTGTACCTGACTGTGTTGTAAATCTTCTCAGAAAGCACAGGAAAGATGACAACTATTATATTGTATCCGGAAACAGTAAGGCAACTGAGCCGAGAACCATGGAAAACAGATTCGGAAAGATACTGAAAAATGCAGAACTACCGTCAGTTCATTTTCATGCACTCAGACACATGTTTGCTTCGGAATGCATAAGACTCGGAATTGATATTAAAACACTTTCAGAGATACTCGGACACAGCCGCGTGGAAACTACACTGAACAGATATGTTCATTCTTCCATCGAACAGAAAACTGAAGCTATGAACAGAATACAGCTTGCTGTATGAATTTTCGCAAAATGATATACTTTACGAAATTTTTACACTCTGAAAATTTTTGTTCAGAGTGTTTTTTATTGCTCCTTTTGCAGATTTACGATATATCGTAATTATAACACATATCTCTGCTGTTTGCGATATATCCCACACAGAAAACATGAATTTTCATTATAATGTTTGTTGAGGATATATCGTAAACAAGGAGTATTGTGTATGAATGCAAAAAAAGCTGTTGCTGTAAGAATACTTGCTCTGTGCGAGGAAAATGAAATCACTGTAAACACACTTGCAAATCAGGCCGGGATTTCCCCTTCCACTGTATACAGCATGCTTAATGAAAAAAGCCAGAATCCGGGAGTCGTTTCACTCAAGAAAATATGCGACGGCCTTGGAATAACACTGAAAGATTTTTTTAACGATGATATATTTGTCGGACTTGAGCAGGAAATAAAATAAATACGTAATCAGTGTACAGGAGGTAAATCAATGTACGTATACATTCTCAGATGTGCTGATGACACGCTGTACACCGGAATTGCTTCAGATATGGAAAAGCGGCTGAAGCAGCACTGCGGGCTGATAAAAGGCGGTGCAAAATACACACACGCGCACGGTGTAAAAAAAATCGAAGCACTCTGGAGCACTGACAGCAGTACCGCTGCAAGAAAAATGGAATGCGCGCTGAAGAAACTGAAGCGTCCGGACAAGGAGAATCTGATTAAAAATCCGTGCATGATTACCGGAATAAGTATTACCTCTGAAGAGGAATACAGCTTTTTGTATGAGGAAGAAAGATTAAAAAAACTGTCAGGAGGATTACTGAATTTTGGCTGAAAATAAAAAGAAAAACATTATTATACCTGCCGCTGCTTCACTTGCTGTTATGGCACTTGCTGCAGGCGGTGCCATATATCTTAACAGCACGCGAAACCCTGCCGGTTCAGAGAAAAGCGCATCTGTCACTGCTGTCACAACCATGGAAACAGCATCAGAGACAACAGCTTTTCTGACAGAACCTGAAGCTGCGGAAACGACACCAGAGGTAACAGACGAGCCAACTGTTCCGGACAGTCTCGGAAATGTTTCAGGAATCTTCGGAAGAGTAAACACCACAAAAGGAAAACTCAATATACGCAAATCACCTTCATCCGGCAGTGACATAGCAGGCAGCCTTGAAAAGGACAGTCTTGTTTATATCTCAGGTGAAAAGGACGGATGGTACCGGATTGAAAGCGGAGATAAAAAATCAGGATACGTAAAGGCTGACTATATTGTTCTCAGTCAGTACTGCGGAAAGTGGAATGAAAAATACAGACAGATTGCCTCTGACATCTGTGAATACTTCGGTGAAGAAGCGGAAAAAAATGAACAAGTCAGCTTCTGTCTTAAATATCTGGATACCGACACGGTGCCTGAGCTTATCTGCAGCTATTCATCAGGAACAGATGACGGGGACACATTCTTTCAGATATTTTCAGCCGACGAAAGCTGTCTGTATGTTGACACAAGACGTCCCGGGTCAATTGAGGAGTCCGGCTACAATTCAGAAACGCACGAACTTTTTATGAGAAGGTCATTCAGGGGTGAATATTTCACTGCCCTCACCTGGTCTGACAACGGAGTAAAGGAAAAAACTTTCTACTGCACCTCCGGCAGCAGTGACAGCACAAATGATACTGTTCTGTACATCATCGACGGACAGAAGGTGTCTGAAGAAAAATACAAAGAGGAATTCAGTGAGCATTCCGGTGACACTCTGTTTGAAAAACTCGGTCTTTCCGACCTTGAACGTGTTCTCGGAAATTACTCAGCAGTGTCTGACCCGTCACGTAAGGAAACGATTATTTATCCGGAAACTGATGTAAAAACTGAAACCACGGTCAGGTTTCAGGACAATGCTTTTGACCATTTCTACGGCATGCTGATTTCCGATTCCGCAGACGTTCCTCTCTGGAAGGATTCCTCCGAAAAGAAACGCTTCGCATATGAGCAGAGCGGAACGATAGTACGTGTTACAGGTGAGGACAAAAACACGTACAGAATCTCATGGGTAACCGAAAACAATGACACTGCGGAAGTATATGTGAACAAAAAATATATTAAATACAGCCGCTCTGCTTCATCGTGGCAGGACAAATACGATGAGGTTGTCCGTTTCAGGGAAAATTCAAACGGAAAAACTGAAAACCGTTATTCACTTGCTGATTTGAACTATGATGATGTACCGGAATTAATATGCATGTCTGATACCGCACAGTCAGGAAAGAAAAATATATCCGTTTATTCAGTATACGACGGAAATCTGGTATCATTCAGTGCTGACGAGGCATGTACTGATTTTGATATTTATGCAGACAGTAAATATCTTGGTGTTACCGGCACAGGAAAGGGCGAGGACATACAGTTTTACAGCTACAGCCAGGGTACCTTCAGACCGGCTCACAAATTTTTATCATACAAATCCTCATCATCTGAAATGACCTACAGCGTCGACGGAGATGAAGTTTCCGAAGAAAGGTATTATGAACTTCGTTCAGAATATATTCCGGAAGAGAACGATGAGGAACCGGAAGATAATGATGAAAATGAAGATGATGATACTGATGAAACCCCGGTTGACAGCGGAGCAGTATACAGAAATCTGAAAGCCACGGATATTCTTAAAAAAATATCCGAATACAATTAAATTTTTACACCACAGCGGAGTACGGCGGTTGCTGTGGAGACTTCGCACAGTTTTTCAGATTCGCATAACGTGCCAGGGCAGGTTCATGTATACTGCCGCTTTCCTGACAAAACGCGCCATGTATGTGCGAAGCCGGAAGAGTAACTGCCGTACGCAGCGATCCGTACTTTAAGGAAACACTGATTAAATCACATCTGAAGATTTGACGCACATCCTGCTTGCAGTGTTTCCTTAACAGCTATAAAAAACACCGCTGAACTGCATAATTAAGCAGTTCAGCGGTGTTTTTGTTTTATCAGAGATTAATCTTCTGACCGTCTGTACTTACAACGGCAGCAGGAAATTTTTTCTTTATTCCCTTCTCGTACACTGACGGACATGTCATTGCGGGACTGTAGTGTGTGAGCCATAGTCTCTCAGCCTCTGCAAGCTCTGCCAGTCTGATTGCATCGGAAATAAGCATGTGACCCTTTTCCTTCATGCTGTCAGCATGCTCTTCATCTCCGTACATTCCCTCGCAAATGAAAAGATCAGCACGGAAGGCTTCATCAGCAATTGTATCAACAGGACGTGAGTCAGTTGCATATGTCACCTTCACAGGTTTCCTCAGTCCGTCGGTTACCATCTCAGTTGTGTATGTATTTCCTTCAAATTCAACTGTTTCTCCCTTGTGAAGAAGCTTCCACATCTGCTTCGGAATACCAAGGCTTTCCGCCTTCTGCGGATTGAAAACAGGCTTGCGTGAGAATACAAACGAGTAACCGAGACACGGTACCCTGTGTTTAAGAGGAAACGCTCTTACTGAAATCATTTCATCAATTTCAGGTACTGAGAACTCAGTAATCTCATTTGTCGGAAATTCAATACACCGGATTTCGTAAGGGAGTTTTCCACAGATACAGCAGAGATTGTTGACAATTTCTGTAAGCCCCTTAGGTCCGTATATTTTAAGAGGGGTTTTCTTGGAATAATTTCCAAGCGAAAGAAGAAGTCCCGGAAGTCCCGAAATATGATCTGCGTGAAAGTGAGTAATCAGCAGAGTTTCAAGCTTGCTGAGCTTGCAGTCTGCCTCCACAAGTGCAATCTGTGTTCCCTCACCGCAGTCGATAAGGATTGCCTTTCCGTTGTACTCCATATAACAGCAGGTAAGCCATCTGTTGTGAAGCGGCATCATACCGCCTGTTCCTGCCAGACATATATCTACCATTTATTCAAACTCCTGTAAGTATTAATTATAGTGAAGTTAGTGAAGTCGTCAGTGCTTCAGTTCAATGATTGTAACACCGTCTTCGCCTTCGCCGTAAACGCCAAGTCTGTAGCTTTTTACAACAGGCATTTTCTTAAGCCGCGCATGAACGGCATTTCTTAAAATACCTGTTCCCTTGCCGTGAATAACAGTTACAAGAGTAAGTCCTGTCATAACTGCATGATTAATGAACATATCAAGCTCCATTACGCCCTCATCAGCTGCAAAGCCTCTGATGTCAAGCTCCTGCTGAACCTGGCGCGAAGCTGTATTTTTCTTAGGTGTAAACTTAGCCTTGTTCTGATTCTGCTGCGGCTGCTTTTCTGCAAGACGAAGATCCGTAATGTTCATCTTCATCTTCATTATACCGGCCTGAACAAATACAAATCCCTTTGCATCCTGATTGCTGACAACTGTTCCGTTTTTGTTCATTGAAGGAATGAATACATAGTCACCTGTCTTCAGTGCACGAGGCAGTTTGTAGTTGTCAGTCTGCTTTTTCTTTACAACAGGGTTGGCGTTGTCATACATCTTATTCAGACTACTTTTGCTTATACGTTCAGCATCAGATACTATAGTATCAAGCTTTGCCTTGTTCTTCTGCTTCTTCATAGACTGAAGCTCGTCAAGAAGCTCATTTGACTTAACCTTTGTATTTTCAATGATATTCATTGAAATGCTTCTTGCCTTTTCGAGCTCCTTCTCCTTGAGATCCTCAAGCTCAGCAAGCTCCTTCTGAATCTTTTCAGCATTTTCCCTTGCCTCGCGTCTGAGCTTTTCAAGTTCTGCATTCTGCTTCTCAAGCTCTGTCCTTGCCGCCTCAAGATTTTCAATTACCTTTTCAAAGCGCATGTTTTCTTCACTTACTAGTGACTTTGCCTCATCAATAACATCTGAAGGCATACCAAGGCTCTGACAGATAGCAAAGGCGTTTGATTTACCCGGTGAACCCATAACAAGCCTGTACGTAGGCCTGAGAGTTTCAATGTTAAATTCACAGGACGCGTTCTGCGTATCCTCAGACTCTATTGCATAGATTTTAAGCTCCTGATAATGGGTTGTAACCATGAGCTTTGCTCCGTCTGCCTTAAGTCTTTCGATAACGGATACAGCAAGTGCCGCACCTTCAACAGGATCAGTTCCTGAACCAAGCTCGTCAAGAAGAACCAGTGACCTTCTGTCAGCCCTGTCAATAATATCAATTACCTGATTGATGTGTGAGGAGAATGTCGAGAGATTCATCTCAATGCTCTGGTTGTCTCCAATATCAACAAGAATATTTTCAAATATTGAAATACGGCTTCCTTCCGCCGCAGGAATGAGCATTCCGCACATTGTCATAAGCACGAGAAGCCCCGTTGTCTTCAGGGAAACAGTCTTACCGCCTGTATTCGGACCGGTTATAATAAGTGCGCTGTATTCCTCACCTATTGAAATATCAACCGGTACAACCTTCTGAGGGTCAATAAGAGGATGACGTGCCTTCCTTAGCTCTATAACCCCGTCATCTGAAATAACAGGAGTGGACGCCTTAATCTTTGCTGCAAAATTTGCCTTTGCAAAATAAAGATTAAGAATTGTACATACTCTGAAGCCTTCTGAAATACTGTCAGCGCTCTGTGCGCATTCGGCAGTAAGAGCGCGTATAATGCGGTCAGTTTCCTCCTGCTCCTGGCTTTCGAGAATTCGGATGTCATTGTTGCAGTCAACAATTGACATAGGCTCGATGAAGTATGTCTGGCCTGTTGATGATGTATCATGAACAAGACCCGGTACCGCACCCTTGTATTCTGATTTGACAGGAAGAACGTATCGTCCGTCTCTCATTGTGACTACAGATTCCTGAAGGCATTTCTGCATTGATGATGATTTCACCATCTTGTCGAGAGTTGAACGCAGCTTTGCTCCTGTCTGTCTTATTTTTCTTCGTATATTCGCAAGTTCGGAGCTTGCACCGTCCGAAAGCTCCTCCTCTGAAACAATGGATGTCTCAAGTCTTGTCAGAAGAGCATCATTCGGTATGAGATTGTTAAAGAGATAGTCAAGGTCTGTTTTCGTGTCCTCGCAGTGCCTGTACCAGTCGTGTACCCCCTTGATCTGCTTAAGCATGGACAGAACCTCAAGAAGGTCCTTAAGCGAAAGACGTCCGCCGGACTTTGCTCTTCTGAGATGTCCGTTCACATCCTTAAAATCAGAAAAAGGAGGCGTTCCGAACCTTACAGAAAGTTCAAAAGCCTGCGTAACCTTATCAATCTCTCTCTTTACTTCCTCAAGGTCAGTTTCCGGCTTTATATTGAGAGCCATCTGCCTTGTTGCTTCATTTGATGTATGAGCAGCAAGCATTTCAAGAACCTTGTGAAGTTCAAGTGTTTTATAGTATTTGTTCATTTCTTTTACCCGTAAATTCACAGTGCGCATCAGCAGAGTGAATTATAAAAATCAAGTGTTTTAAATCTGCTTCTTCCGAGATGTATCAGCAGATACTGTTCCGAAATATCTGAAAGAACAGTCATGCTGTCCCCGGAAAGTTTAAAATTAAAAAGCCTGTCAAAATCAGTAAGCACTATGTGTCTTACCGCATGAAGCACGGACGGTCCTATACATACTGCTCCGTGTTCAGGATGCGCGGAATAACAGTTCTCACAGTAAAGATTCCCCTTTGCTGCTGAAAAATACATTTTATCCGTCTGATACTGTCTGCACACACTGCATCCCACAACGTCAGGCATGTGTCCTGTTTCAGACATAAGCCTCAGCTCAAAAATACTCTTCAGAAGTGACATCTCCCTGGTACCTTCGGTAAGATAGTGAAGGATATTCAGGAACAGTCTGAGTATATCCCTGCTGTTTTCCTTATCGGGAAACTGGCAGAATGAAATAACCTCTGAAAAATAAGAAACGAGAGAGAACCTTTCGAGTTCCTCTCTTACCGAATAAAATATTTTAACAGGTTCTGCGCTGTCGATGTAGTATCTTCCGCGCCTGTATGAAAGACAGAACCGGGAATAAGCGTAGAGCTGCGAGGCCGCAGCAAAAGGGCAGGTGTATTTTTTCACACCCTTTGCCATGACCTCAACAACTCCGTCTGTTTCTGTAAGTATATCAAGAAATTTGTCGTTATCCCCTGACTGCCGTTCTCTTATTACAAGACCACTGACTGTCGTCAGCTGCATTTGTATCACATCCTGTATTCGCCCGTAACATATCAGTTATTGTCTGAAAGTCCGAGAGTTCTTATGATGGCATCTCTGTTGCGCCAGTCTTCCTTAACCTTAACCCAGCACTGAAGATTGACTTTTATCTGGAAGAACTCCTCGAGCTCCTGTCTTGAAAGTGTAGCCGCTCTCTTAAGCATCTTTCCGCCCTTGCCGATAACGATACCCTTGTGGGAATCCCTCTCGCAGAAAATAACAGCAGATATATCAAGAAGATCCTTGTCTTCACGTTCTCTCATGGACTCAACTGCAACTGCAATACCATGAGGAACCTCATCGTCAAGAAGCTCAAGAAGCTTTTCCCTGATAATCTCGCCTGCAATTATTTTTTCAGGCTGGTCTGTGATTGCGTCGTCAGCAAAGAAATGCGGTCCTTCAACAGCAAGTGAAAGCGCTTTTTCACGTACGAGCTCAACACCGTCATTTTCAAGAACGCTTATCGGAATAACATCGTCAAAATTAAATTCCGAGCTGAGTTCCGCTATCTTCTGAGCAAGAACAGTCTTATCCTTAAGCAGATCAATCTTGTTGAGAATAAGAACCAGAGGAGTCTTTGATGCGCCTACAGAACGAAGCATATCCCTTTCCTGATCCCCGATTTTCTTTGTACAGTCAACCATGAAGAACACTGCGTCAATATCCGAAGCTGATTCTCTTACAGCCTTAAGCATGTATTCACTCAGCTTGTTCTTAGCCTTGTGAAGACCAGGTGTATCAATGAAAACAAGCTGTGTCTCATCTACATTTACCACACCCGTGATCTTTGTTCTTGTTGTCTGGCTCTTGCTGCTTACCGATGCAATTTTTTCACCGATAAGAGCGTTGAGAAGTGATGATTTACCTGCGTTTGTTTTGCCTGCTATAGTGATAAATACTGTTTTTGTCATTAGCATTTCCTTTCCTTACTGTGCTGCTTTTGAAACGAAAGTTGCGTCTCTTGAAATACCGAGCTTTTCAAGAACTGCCTCTTCCTTTTCTCTCATTATTCTTGCTTCAAGAGTACTTGTTTCATGGTCGTAACCAAGAAGATGAAGCATTGAATGAACTGTAAGGAAACCAATTTCTCTCTCAAGTGAATGTCCGAAATTCTCAGCCTGCTTGATAGCTGTTTCAAGTGAGATAACTATGTCACCAAGCATTACATAACCGGTTTCTGTGTTAATATCATAGTTTCCGTCCTCGCCGAGAGGAAATGAAAGAACGTCTGTTGACTTGTCCTTGTCTCTGTAGATTCTGTTAAGATTTCTTATTTCCTTGTTGTTGATAAATGAAACGCTTACTTCTGTATCTCTCTTAAAATTTTCAGTGATGAGAACAGCCTGGCAGCAGCGTCTGATAAGAAGTCTGATACCTACAGGAACCTTTACCTCTGACTGAGAATTTTTGATATACACCTTGAGCTTTGACATAATTTATTTTTTCTTCCCTTCTTCGAAATATTTCTCGTATGCTTTTATAATGTCCTGAACAAGCTTGTGTCTTACAACGTCCTTGTCGGAGAATTTCTGGATTGAAATATCATCGACATTTTTAAGAACCTTTGTGACCTCGACAAGACCTGATTTTTTGCTTGACGGAAGGTCAATCTGCGTAACGTCACCTGTAATGACCATTTTGCTGTTGTTTCCGAGACGTGTAAGGAACATCTTAATCTGTTCCGGTGTGGTGTTCTGTGCTTCATCAAGAATGATAAACGCATCATCAAGTGTACGGCCTCTCATATACGCAAGAGGAGCAACCTCGATGGTACCTCTTTCCATGTGCTTCTGGAAGGTTTCAGCACCCATCATATCAAACAGGCCGTCATAAAGAGGTCTGAGATAAGGGTCAACCTTGTCCTGAAGATCACCCGGAAGAAATCCGAGACTTTCGCCGGCCTCAACGGCAGGTCTTGTAAGAATAATCTTTGTTATCTCGTGTGCCTTGAAAGCCTTTACGGCCATTGCAACAGCAAGATAAGTCTTACCTGTACCTGCAGGACCAATTCCAA
>DCGK01000091.1 GCA_002315235.1 Ruminococcus sp. UBA1780 | reverse complement strand
AAATCCCCAATAATCCCTATATCATAACCAAAAAGACTCCTTCTCGAAGGAGTCTTTTTGGTTAACTATGATTTTCCTGTATTCAGGAAAACACACGTGAAAATATTTTTCATCAAAAGTATTGTATCTCACAATATAAAATGTTATAATTATAGAAGTCGGTTCATCAGAAACCGGTTCAGAAAAACAGAACAAACTAAGGAGGAGTACTATTTGCCTGAAAATAGAAAAACTCAGTTCCTGATAAAGATGATACTTTCACTTATCAGTATCGGATATGCCGGCCTGATGGGATTTCTGGCACTTGCATCTCTCTATTATGATATGCAGATTGTAAACCAGACAGCGTTCGCGGCGCTCGAAATAATCCTTGCCCTTATATTCGGCGGAACAATGATATACACACGAAAACAGATAATCACCTCGATATGCAGTCTTTTCGGTCTGCTATTCTATCTGCCGGTTGTTGTACTGTATTACAGCAGTGAAAACCTGATAATTCTGGTTCCTCTCGGAATACTTTCAGTTACACTGTTTTTCACAAGCGGTGCCGGAGAAGGAATCAAAACCATACTCGGAACGATTTACCTTCTTCTTTATGTAATATGCATACTTGTCTATTACCTGTATGTTTCGATTTTCGCAGGAAACACTATCGACGTAGTCACATATCAGTCAGTTTCCCCTTCCGAAACCTACAGATGCTATGTTGTTGACACAACAGACTCTTCGGAAGGTTCAACAAGAGTTATTATAGAACCAAATACCTACGATATTGATTACGGCAGTGTAAAGTTCGTCGAAAAGGGCTTCAAGCGAGTTGTTTACAATGTAAGAAAGAACAAGCTCAACATCGTTCCTGTATGGAGCTCAAACTCAAAGGACGGCGACGTACTTACAATCAATGACGAAGTAAGATTCCGCGGTTCAGATGCAACAAACCTCGACGATGCATACCGCTACTTCACTTCAAGCAAAAGAAAATTCAGATTCTTAAACTAAGGAAACACTGATTAAGTCCGGCGTACAGAACGCACAGTCTGACGGGAATTATGCAGGCAGACTGTGCGTCAGGTCGTCAGACGTGATTTAATCAGTGTTTCCCTCATTACCACAGTGAACGCAGAAGTCTTTTTTTTGCGTTCACTGTATTTTATCACGAAAGCGTTGGTTCCTCCGGAGCTGAACGCTTTTGTTTTTTCGAAAGCGAAAGGAACAATCTATGGCTAAAAAAATAATTCTTATGATTTTGCTTGTCACATGTATGATTCTTATCTTCGTATTCTCGTCGCAGAATGCATCCATATCCGGAGACCTCAGTGAAGGAATCACATACAAAATAGCATGCCTGACTGTAAAGGATTTTAAAACATTTGACTTTGAAAAGCAGAAGGAAATTGTTGAGGAAATGCACTTTTATGTACGTAAGGCTGCACATTTTTCCGAATACGCACTTCTCGGAATCCTTGCTTTTCTCAATGCTGTTCAGTATCTGAAAACAGCAGGAAAAAGATTTCTGGTTACACTTCCCTTCTGTCTTTTATATGCTGCATCAGATGAATTTCATCAGCTTTTCACTGACGGAAGATACGGAAGTCCTGTAGATGTTATGATTGATTTTTCCGGTTCGGTTACCGGCATACTGCTTGTCTTTATCATCATAAATATTACCGGTCATTTCAGGAAGCCGGCCGTGTAGGAATATTTATTGTTATTTTTTTCAAAAAAAGCATTGACAAAATTAATCCGCAGATTTATAATATATGTGTAACATGTTGTGATAACACGTTATTACTTTAATACGCTAAATCCCATGAGCAAAAGTAAGTAGTCATTAAAACGGTCTTACAGAGAGTCCGGCAGCGGTGGAAGCAGGACAGATACGCTGATGTATGAATGGATTTGTGAGGAGCCCGGGGAACCTGAGTATCCGGAGCCGTCAGTTCCACGTTACAGGAACAGGATATAAGTTTTTATACTGGTATCTGCAGAGGAGATTACACTAATCTCAAATTATGGGTGGCACCACGGTATGTCTATCGTCCCTTTCTTTATGAAGGACGATAGGCATTTTTTTGTTTTTACACGACTTTTTTATGGAGGTAACACAATGCTAAAGACAATCACAACAATTGACGAAGTCAGAAATTATCTTGCTGATTACAACATGGCACCGGTAATGTTTGAAGCACTTTCTGATACACAGACTCCTGTAAGAGTTTATCAGACACTCAGCCAGAGAACAGAAAACAGCTTCATTCTCGAAAGTGTTGACAACAACGAAAAATGGGGACGTTACTCTTTTATCGGTATAAACCCTAAGCTTGAAATCATTATCAAGGATCATCAGGCTGAAATCAAATCTTCCACATCATCAGAAACCGCCAAGGTTGATGATCCGGTAAGATTTATCTCTTACTTCATTGAAAAATACAAAATGCCGAAGGTGGCAAATGCACCTAAGCTCCTCGGCGGACTGGTCGGATATTTCGGATATGACACAGTAAGATACATGGAGCCGAAGCTTACGAATATACCAAAGGATGACATCGGTCTTCCGGACTGTGACCTCTTCCTCTATGACGAGATTATCGCATTTGACCACTTAAGCGGGAAGATAATCATTATCGAAAACATTCTTAAGGACTCACCTGTAAGCATCGAGGAACAGTTTGAAAAGGCATGTGCAAGAGCAAATGACGTTTACGAACAGACATTTACTTCATACACAGTAACAAGAGACAGACTGTCAGCAAGAGAATACAAGGTAACTTCCAATGTTACAAAGGAAGAATTTGAAGCCAATGTAACAAAGGCAAAGGAACACATCGTAAACGGCGACATATTCCAGATTGTTCTTTCACAGCGTTTTGAAATAGACAATCCGCCGGACAGCTTTGCTGTATACAGAATGCTCCGTGCAACAAATCCTTCTCCGTATCTCTACTACTTCAAAAATCCAGACTACTGCATAGCAGGTGCTTCTCCTGAAATGCTTGTTAATGTTACTGATTCAGTTATTACTACAAAGCCGATTGCAGGCACAATGCCAAGAGGAAAGACTGACGAGGAAGACCTCAGCTTTGAAAAGCACCTTCTTTCAGATGAAAAGGAATGCGCTGAGCACACAATGCTCGTTGACCTTGGCAGAAATGATATCGGCAAGGTTTCAGAATACGGCACGGTAAAGGTTGAAAACCTTATGCATATCGAACGTTACTCAAAGGTTATGCATATCGTGTCAGATGTATCAGGAACACTTCACAGAGACAAAAATGCTATTGACGCTCTCCTCTCCGTTCTTCCTGCAGGGACTCTTTCAGGCGCGCCGAAGGTAAGAGCTATGGAACTTATCGACGGATTTGAAAAAACAAAGAGATGTCTCTACGGCGGTACAGTCGGCTATCTCGGATTTGACGGAAACATCGACACATGCATCGCTATCAGAACTGTTCTGTTCAGAAACAACAAGGCATATATCCAGGCAGGCGCAGGTATTGTTGCCGACTCAGTTCCTGAAAAGGAATACATGGAAACAAAGAACAAGGCCAACGCCATGGTAAATGCAGTTATCGAAGCTGCAAATCTTTAATCTTAAAATCCGGCGGGAATGCAGAATCAGGCCGCAAAGCCGGGTAAAGGCATTAACTACTGATAATTTAAAAAAACAAGTGAAAGGAACGATAAATCATGATAGTAATGATTGACAACTATGATTCATTCACCTACAATCTGTATCAGCTGATTGGTACGATGTATGAAGACATAAAAGTATTCCGAAACGACGCAGTTACCATTGAAGAACTTGAGGCTATGAATCCGGAGGCGCTCATAATCTCACCCGGTCCGGGTTATCCGGCCGACGCAGGTATTTCAATTCCTGCAATCAAGCACTTCGCAACACAGATTCCGATTCTCGGCGTGTGTCTCGGACATCAGGCTATTGTCGAAGCTTTCGGAGGAAAGATCGTAAAGGCTTCACAGCTCATGCACGGCAAATCAAGCATGGTGACAACTTCATCAAACTCAGAACTCTTTGCAGGACTTCCTGAACAGATAAAGGTTGCAAGATATCATTCACTTATCTCTGACAGTGCGGAAAATCCTGACTGTCTTCACGTTACTGCAAGAGATGAAAACGGACAGATAATGGCAGTTGAACACAGAGTATACAAGGTATTCGGTGTTCAGTTCCATCCTGAATCAATACTTACTCCGGAGGGTGCAGTTATGATTGAGAATTTTCTTAAAAATGTGGAAAGCTACGGAAAGCAGGAAAAGGCTCCTGCAGCAGCTCCTGCTCAGGCGGCAGCTGAAAAGACAGAACTCAAAAAATATATCTCAAAGGTTGCTGACAGACATGAGCACCTCACTGAGGATGAAGCTCATGAGGCTATGCTCTGCATCATGAACGGCGGTGCTACAGACGCACAGATAGCTGCTCTTCTTACAGCAATGAAATTCAACGGTGAAAGCATCGATGAAATCACCGGATTTGCAAAGGGCATGCGTGAAATGGCTTCTGAAGTTACAAGCTGCAGTGACGCAATCGACATCGTTGGTACTGGCGGAGATATGTCAAACACATTCAATATCTCAACAACATCATCATTTGTTATCTCAGCATGCGGCGCCAAGGTTGCAAAGCACGGAAACAGAAGCGTTTCAAGCAAGAGCGGTGCAGCTGATATTCTTGAAAGCGTAGGCGTAAAGATTGCTTCAACTCCTGAAGAAGCAAAGAAATACATCGATACAATCGGTCTTTCATTCCTCTTTGCACAGAGCTATCACAGCAGTATGAGATTCGTTGCTCCTGCAAGAAAGCAGCTCGGAATCAAGACAGTATTCAATATTCTCGGACCTCTTACCAACCCTGCAAAAACTGACTATATTGTACTCGGAACATACTCAAAGGATCTTCTCAGACCTATGGCTGAGGTTCTTATCAAGCTCGGAATCAAGAGAGCAATGCTCGTATACGGAACAGACTGCCTCGATGAAATCTCAATTTCAGCTCCTACTGCAGTATGTGAAATAAAGAACGGTGAAATTTCAGAATATGAACTCACACCTGAAGATTTCGGTTTCAAGACAGAATCCAAGGATTCAATTGTCGGCGGAACACCAACTGAAAATGCCGATACAACACTTAAGATTCTCTCAGGAACACTTAAGGGACCTAAGAGAAACATCGTAGTAATGAATTCAGCAGCTGCACTTTACACCGCAGGCAAGGCTGCCTCACTCAAGGAAGGTGTTAAGCTTGCTGAAGATGCTATCGATTCAGGCAAGGCACTTGAAAAGTTAAATCAGCTTATAAAGATTACAAACGGAGGAAGCATTTAATGATTCTTGATGATATTGTTGAAAAGAGAAAAATCCAGCTTGAAAGGGAAAAATCAGAAATTTCTCCTGAAAAAATGAAAGAGCTTGCTCTTGCGTGCACCAGAAAAACCATAAGCTTCAGGGACGCACTTGCTGCTCCGGGAATCAGCATTATCTCAGAAGTAAAAAAATCCTCCCC
Source organism: Ruminococcus sp. UBA1780 (assembly GCA_002315235.1). GTDB lineage: Bacteria > Bacillota > Clostridia > Oscillospirales > Ruminococcaceae > HUN007. The sequence continues at coordinate 19,148 of DCGK01000091.1, read as the reverse complement.
GTCAAAAAAAGTCATCTGCGAGGATTTCCGTCCTGTTGAACAGGCTGTAAAATACGAACAGGCAGGTGCAAATGCAATCTCCTGCCTCACTGAGGAGTTTTACTTCAACGGTTCATCAAAGTATCTTAAGGACATCCGTGAAAACGTAAGCCTTCCGATACTCAGAAAGGACTTTATCATTGACGAGTATCAGATTTATGAGGCAAGGGTAATCGGCGCTGACGCAGTGCTTCTTATCTCTGCCATCCTTGATACTGATACTATCATAAAGTTCAAGGCTCTTGCGAATTCACTCGGTCTCGACTGTCTCTGTGAAATTCACAATGAAGAGGAGCTCGAAAATCTCCTTCCTGCAAAGCCGGAAATTATCGGTATCAACAACAGAAACCTTAAAACATTTGAGGTTTCACTCGATACAACAGGTTCTCTTGCAGCAAAGCTTCCTGACGGCTGCATAGTTGTTTCAGAAAGCGGCATCAGAGATAATGCAGACATGAAGGTCCTTCGTTCATACGGTGCTGATGCGGTTCTTATCGGTGAAACACTTATGAGAACAGGTGATGTTGCCGGTACAGTCGCTGAACTCAGAAAGGACATCGTATGAAGCTGAAATTCTGCGGTATCAGACGTTCTGAGGACATTGAATACGCAAACATCACAAAGCCTGACTATATCGGATTTATATTTGCTCCTTCAAAAAGATATATAAGTCCGGAGGATGCTGCGGCAATATCTGAAAACCTTAATCCGGCTATAAAAAAAGTCGGCGTGTTCGTAAACGCGGAAGGTTCTGATATTGTTCACACAGCAGACAGATGCGGTCTTGATGTAATCCAGCTTCACGGAGATGAAAACGCTGAGATGATTTCATATCTCAGGGAATGGACTGAATGTGAAATCTGGAAGGCTGTCAGAGTAAAATCCTCTGAAGATATTTTAAATGCAGAAAGGCTTGGTGCAGATGTACTTCTTCTGGACAGCTTTTCAAAGGAAGCCTACGGCGGAACCGGAAAGGTTGCTGACTGGGATGTAATCAGAAACACGGATATCAGCATGCCTTACTTCATAGCCGGCGGGCTTACGGCAGAAAACATACCCGAAGCACTTTACTCACTCTCCCCTTACGGGCTTGATATCTCCGGCGGCATAGAAACCGACGGCTGCAAGGACCTCAGCAAAATGACTGTTATCAGTACAATACTCGGAAGAGAGTAAAACAGACAACCCGGGAATTACGTCTGCGAAGGTCCGGGCGACCGCAAAGCACGGAAAATAAAATTTGACAAACCTTATTAATATAAACAAATAAATGAAAGGAATGATCAGAATTATGTCACAGGAAAAAGGCAGATTCGGCAGATTCGGAGGCCAGTATGTCCCTGAAACAGTTATGCACGCTGTTGAGGAACTCGATAAGGCCTACAACAAATATGTAAACGATGAGGAATTCAACAAGGAGCTTCGTACTCTTTACAGAGACTACGCTTCAAGACCATCACTTCTCTACTATGCAGAAAAGATGACTGAAGACCTTGGCGGTCCTAAGATTTATATCAAGCGTGAAGACCTTAACCACACAGGTTCACACAAGATTAACAACGTTCTCGGCCAGCTTCTCCTCGCAAAGAAAATGGGCAAGAAGAGAATCATTGCTGAAACAGGCGCAGGCCAGCACGGTGTTGCTACTGCTACGGTAGCCGCTCTCATGGGATTTGAATGTACAGTTTACATGGGACGTGAAGATACGGAAAGACAGTCACTCAATGTATACAGAATGGAACTCCTCGGTTCAAAGGTTGTACCTGTTGACAGCGGCACAAAGACACTTAAGGATGCTATCAACGAAGCTATGAGAGACTGGTCAGCAAATTCAGAAACAACATTTTACTGTATCGGTTCAGTAATGGGTCCTTATCCGTACCCTGAAATGGTTCGTAACTTCCAGAAGATTATTTCTGAAGAAGCAAGAGCACAGATCCTCGAAGCTGAAGGCAGACTCCCTGACGCAGTTGTTGCCTGTGTAGGCGGCGGTTCAAACGCTATGGGTATGTTCTACAACTTCATTCCTGATGAAGGCGTAAGACTCATCGGTGCTGAAGCAGCCGGCAAGGGCGTTGACACAGCTCTCCACGCAGCTACAATCACAAAGGGCTCAGTAGGTATCTTCCACGGAATGAAGTCACTCTTCCTCCAGAATGAAGAAGGCCAGATTGATCCGGTTTACTCAATCTCTGCAGGTCTTGACTACCCTGGTATCGGACCTGAACACGCTAATCTCTTTGAAACAAAGCGTGCTGAATATGTTGACATTACAGACGAAGAAGCTGTATGTGCATTTGAATATCTTTCAAAGACAGAGGGTATCATACCTGCTATTGAATCATCACACGCAGTTGCTGCTGCTCTGAAGGAAGCAAAGAAGATGACAAAGGATCAGATTATGATTATCTGTCTCTCAGGACGCGGCGACAAGGACGTTTATTCTATTGCAAAGTACAGAGGAGTAAAATTAGATGAAGAATAAAATTGAAATCTGCCTTGACAATCTTAAGGCTCAGAACAAAAAAGCTCTTATCACATATATCACAGCAGGATGCGGCGGATACGAACAGACTGAAGAAGCTGTTCTCGCTATGGAAAAAGCCGGCGCTGATCTTATCGAAATCGGTGTTCCTTTCTCAGATCCTATCGCAGAAGGTCCTGTAATCCAGCAGGCAAGCCTTAAGGCTCTCAACAGAAACACAACTCTTGTAGGCACATTTGAAATGGTAAAGAAGCTCCGTGAAAAGACAGAGATGCCTCTTCTTCTCATGCTCTACATCAACACAATTTTCAGATTCGGTACAGAAAAATTCTTTGCATGCTGCAAGGATGCAGGTATTGACGGCGTTATCGTTCCTGACCTTCCGTACGAAGAATATGACGAAATCAACGGCACTGCAGAAAAATACGGCATTATCCCGATCAGCCTTGTAACTCCTGTTTCATTTGAAAGAACAGGTAAGATTGCCTCACAGGCTAAGGGATTCCTTTACTGCGTATCATCAACAGGTGTTACAGGTGTAAGAGACAACCTCAATACAAACCTCACAGGTTTCTTTGATACTGTAAAGGAATATTCAAAGGTTCCTAACATGCTCGGTTTCGGTATCTCAAAGCCTGAGCAGGCAAGAGAAATCAAGACATACGCTGACGGCATCATCGTCGGAAGTGCTGTTGTACGTCTTATCGATGAGGATGACAGAGCAGGTTCAACAGCAAAGATTGCTGAACTTACAGCTTCACTCAGAGCTGCTCTTGACGAATAATATTCTTTATTCACCGCATTATACGACTAATATTTTTTTATTTAATATCAGAAAAGCCGCTGACATTTTACTGCCAGCGGCTTTTCTGCTGCTTTTCCTTAAGCTTTATTTCGTTCAGAATCTTCAGTCATCTGTATCAGAATCTTTATTCACATAACCAGCAGGATCAGTTTTATATTGTATTTATATTTGTTTTGATTTATAATAGATACAAAAGGCTGAGGAGGTGTACACTACGGAAGAAAAACAGGGCATTATATCAAAATTTATCTGGATTGTTATTTCAACAGTCCTTTCCATAACACTCATTGTACTTGTATCTGCAGTAATATTTTCAATAGCCGCAGTATACAATGCATCCGTAAAGCTTGAAAATGTAACCGAAATAGTCATTCCTGAGCCGGAAAAGGAAAAATCCTCATACATCTACATACCGGACAGTGAAACCGGTGAATACAAACTCATCTGGAAGGTGACACCGTACACCGGAAACGCCAGAAAGGAAACTGATATCTCCGAGCTTCCCGAATACGTCCGCATGGCCTTTGTGAGCATTGAGGATGAACGTTTTTTCCGGCATAACGGAATAGATCCCATCACCACTTCGATGGCTGTTGCAAAGGAAGTTCTGCGGCAGGCCGGATTCATACGTACTGAAGAAATAAGCGGAGGTTCAACAATTACCCAGCAGCTTGTTAAAAACATCACTTATGACAATGAAGTCTCAGTTGACAGAAAGCTCCGTGAAATATCCCGTGCAGTCAGTCTTGAAACCCATTATTCCAAGGAAGAGATTCTCTCAAAATACCTCAATATAGTTTACTTCGGTCAGACCGGGGACGGCTGGAACATGTACGGAATCGAAGCTGCGGCTGCAGGATATTTCGGAAAGCACGCAAAGGATCTTACTCCGGCAGAGGCCGCATGTCTGGCAGCGGTAATACAAAATCCGTATCTCAGAAATCCTCTGAATGACAATGAACGAAACCGTAACCGTCAGCTCTGGTGTCTGAGAAAAATGTTCGAGGAAGGCTTTATTTCATCTGAAGTTTATGAAAAATCATGCAGCGAAAAGCTGAACCTGATTCATTCAGAGGATGAAGGCACTGTCCGTATTTCCGAACTCAGCCGTGATTTTACCAATCCTGATGTTACTCCCTGGACGGTAGACATGGCCCTGCAGGAATTCTGCGAATTCATCTGCGAATACAAGGATCTCAGCTACGAGGACGGAATGAAGGAATTCATGAGCGGCGGCTATGAAATATTTCTCACTGCAGATGAGAACGTACAGGCTGAGCTTGAAAAAAACATGTCCGACTATACATTTTTCCCGGAAGAATATGCATACTATACTGACGAAAACGGCGAGGAGCATAGCGAACAGGTTCAGGCTGCCGCAGTTGTTATGGACTATCACGGTGAAATCAAGGGAATCTGCGGAGGTCTTGGTGAAAAGCAGACATCATTCTGCTGGAACAATGCCACTGATGCATGCAGACAGCCGGGCTCAACAATCAAGCCGCTCGCTGCCTACTGCTACGGAATTGAAAACGACCTCATTTCATGGTCGGATTTTATAACTGATTCCCCTCTCCCCGCAGGCGTGGCTGATGAAAACGAATGGCCTGTAAACTACGACGGAGAAACCACGGGCAAATCATATCCGGTATGGAAGTTCCTTGCAAAGTCACTTAACACAGGTTCGGCACAGCTTTGCAGAAGATTCGGAACAGAAGAAGTATTTCACTTTGCACATGACACAATGAAGCTTAACCTGAATGAAGAAACCGACATAACTTATGCAGCCATGAGCGTAGGCGCAACCGGCTCCGGCCCTTCACTGCTCAGTCTTGCAAATTCATACATGCCTTTCGGAAACGGCGGTCTGTACTTCAAAGCACATATAGTTTCAAAAATCAAAGACAGCTTCTCACAGAAAATATACATGGAAAATGATACACGCAGAGGCGAACAGGTTATTTCTGAAGAAACCGCGTATATCATGAGAAAAATGCTGCAGGAGGTTATCACATCCGGTACCGGAACACCGGCACAGCTTGAACACAAAACTCTCTGCGGAAAAACAGGTACAACAGAAAACTACCGTGACATCCTTTTTGCCGGACTTACCGAGGACTATGTCTCTGCTGTATGGGCAGGCTATGAAAACGGTATAAACTCATCTGCACTGAAAAACGCCTCATCATCCCGTATCTGGAAAAATGTTTTCGGAAACTACGCTGACAGTGTTGTATCCGGTGCTGAATTTCCTGAATGTGAAAATGTAATCGCCTCGGCATACTGCGCCGAAACCGGAAAACCTTCCGGCAAAAAATGTCCGTTCGGAGGTCAGGGCTTCTACAGGGCAGAAGGATTTTCCAAATGCAGCAAGTCGCACAAATCAGCACATCTGCCTGCTGTCACACAGACATCCGCTCCGGTTACAGTACAGGTAACGGAAACTGAAGCTCCGGCTCCGGAGGAAATAACATTACCTGTAACTGAACAGCAGCAGGATAATGGTGAATAAAATACAATCTCAGAAATATACTTTTTAGTGCTTTTTCAACAAATTGAAACAGTGCCGCAAAAAAACATATTAACAAAACCGGATATATGTGATATAATGGTTATACTTGCATTAATTATGTATAAACGGACATGCCGTACTGCTCTGACAGCGCAGATCCGCTGTCCTTCATACAAATGCTTCTGAAAGGAGCTCATCAATGGATAATAAAGAAAACAAAAATGTTTCCGATGATTATATTGACAGTATAATCGACGAAATAGACGGCAAAAGCGAAATTCCTGATGAACCTGTACCTGAAGCTTCGCAGAAATCAGGGAAAAAGGAAAAGCAGAAAAAGAAAAAACAAAACGAAACAGACGGTGACCGCCAGTCCTCGTCAAAGTTCATCGAGCGAATCGGTGACATCAAAACCGAGATTGCCGAACAGTACAAAGAAATTTACTCTGACTACGAAGAAGAACGCCGTATCAGGCGCAGACAGAGAATGTACGAATTTTACGGCGGAAAACCTCCGAGAGACAAGAAGCAGCGCGACAGATACGTTCTTGTATGGTCGGTAAAAAAATTCTTCGGAGCTATAGGAACTGCATTTTTCACACTGTTCCTTATGTTTATACTTACAGGAACTATTGTAGGAACTATTGTTGCAGTCTATCTTCTTAATTTCATGGATACTTCAGATTCAGTTGTGCTTGAAGCCTTCCAGCAGAGCTTTGCTTCATACATCTATGAAATGAACAATGAAACCGAAGAATACGAGCTCATATACAAGGTTACACCTCAGTCACACAACATCAAGCTTCCTTGTGATATCAAAAAGCTTCCTGACCACGTAAAGTTTGCCTTCACCAGTATCGAAGACGAGCGTTTCTACAGTCATGAAGGTGTTGACTACAAGCGAACAGGTGCCGCTATCATCAACGAAGCACTTCAGCAGATTGGCGTTCAGCGTGCCGAGTTCGGTGGTTCCACAATCACACAGCAGCTCATCAAAAACGTTACAGGTGATGACGAGGTTACATGGGACCGTAAGATGCGAGAAATCTTCAAGGCCATGAAGTTTGAAAAGAACTACACAAAGGATGATATCCTTGAAGCCTACCTCAACGAAATCTACTTCAGCGGTATCGAAGGATATCATATGTACGGAATCGAAGCCGCTTCAGTCGGATACTACGGAAAGCCGGCAAGCGAGCTTACAATAGCTGAAGCAGCAGTACTTGCTGCCATCCCGAAAGCACCTAACATCTTCAATCCTACTATAGATTTTGAAGCTAACAAGGAACGTAAGGAAACATGTCTTTACAAGATGTTTGAACTTGGTGTTATTTCAGCAGACGAATATGAAGCTGCAATGAGCGAGGAAATTCTCCTTACCACAGATCCTCAGTTCAACAGAGTTCATCCGAATGCAAGAAAGCTTACAGAAAGTGATGACGAATTCCAGAATCCTGAGATTTTCTCATGGCCTCTTGAAACAGCACTTTCAGAAATCGGTGACTATCTCAGAGATGCAAACGGTCTTGAGTCAAGCAAGGAAGGTCTTGAGATGTTCAACAGCGGCGGCTACAAGGTTTACCTTACTACAGACCGCGAAATGCAGGAACACCTTGACTACATGTACGAGGGATGGGATCCGTTCACATACGCAACAAGTACTGAAGACCAGAGAATCCAGTCAGCAATTGCGGTACTGGACTACAAGGGTCATATACTCGGCGTCGAAGGTAAAATCGGCGAAAAGACAAAGGACGAAAACCGAGGATGGAATATCGCCTACAAGGGCGGCCGTCAGCCGGGTTCAACAATCAAGCCGGTTACAACATACGGTTACGGAATCGAGAGCGGTTATATGACCTACTCCTCATTCTTCTATGACCAGTACCTCCCTTACCAGGCTGTACCTGGATTTGACTACTGGCCTCACAACTACGACGGTGCTCCTTCAGGCGGCTATCAGCCGGTATGGTACTTCCTCAAGCAGTCAATCAATACCCTTCCTGCTCAGATTCTCTACAACAACGGTGAGAACCAGCTCAGACAGGTATTTGACTTTGCAACACAGAAGCTTCATCTCAGCCTTGACCCTGAATGGGACGTTGACTATGCTCCTCTCGCCATCGGTGCTACACGTACAGGTCCGAGCGTTATCAACCTTGCAAACGCCTATATGCCTTACGGTAACGGCGGTAAATACTACAAGGCAAGTATTATCGGCAAGTGTGTGGACGTTATGACAGGTGAAGTAATCATTGACAACGAAAAGCGTGACTACGAACAGGCTGTAAGCGAAGAAACCGCATATATCATGAACAAGCTTCTTTCAAACGTAATCTCTGCCGGTACAGGTACAAGTGCAAGACTCTGGGGCGGCACTCCGATTGTCGGTAAGACAGGTACATCTGAAGACTGGCGTGATATCAGCTTCGTAGGTCTTACACCTGACTATGTATCAGCCGTATGGGTTGGTTACGACAGAGGTACAAACGCATGGGCAATCGAAAGCATGGACTCAGCGTGGGTATGGAAGCAGGTATTCGGTACATACGCTGATGAGCACTGGTCAGGCGATTACTTCCCTGAATGTGAATCAGTATCAAACGAAAGCTACTGTGCATACTCCGGTGCAAGGGCAACATCAAGATGTCCGAGCGGCGGTATGGGATACTTCAAGCCTGAAGATCCTTACTGCGGATACCACTGATAAACTTAATAGATTTTACTGCGGTCCGGATTTATTCCGGGCCGTTTTTCTTTATTCCCTCTCCCGGCTGCGCTTTATCTGACCGGTCCCGCATACACAAAAACAGTATGTGCAAATCGGCTAATAGCGGATATAAAATTTTTATAGGAACCCTATTAACAAAGCCTCATAAATATGATATAATATTAGAGTATATGTACGGACATTAATTGTAAATAAGGATGTGTTTTTTTGAACAGATATAAGATTTCCTGTCCATGTCATTTCGGACTTGAAAGCGTACTTACATTCGAAGCAAAGAAAATCGGTGCTGAAAATGTCACTGCAGATAACGGACGTGTAACTTTTGAAGGTGATATGAGCATTGTAGCAAGGGCAAACATCTGCCTTTCAACAGCTGAACGAGTACTGATTCAGCTTGCTGAATTTAAAGCACTTTCTTTTGAGGATCTTTTCCAGGGCGTGCGAAGCATTCCGTTTGAAGAATTCATAGGAAAAACAGAAGCGTTTCCTGTAAAGGGCTATTCACTCAATTCACAGCTTCGAAGCATTCCTGACTGCCAGTCAGTAATCAAAAAAGCTGCAGTAGAAAGAATGAAGGAAAAATACGGCGTAAACTGGCTTGATGAAACCGGAGCAGTTCACCAGATTCAGTTTGGCATTATGAAGGACATCGTTACAGTTTACCTTGACACAAGCGGCGCCGGACTTCACAAAAGAGGCTACAGACGCAACTCAAACCTTGCACCGATCAAGGAAACTCTTGCCGCAGGCATCATTGACCTTGCCCATGTCCGCGAAAACAGCTTTGTCTGTGATCCGTTCTGCGGAAGCGGTACATTTCTTATTGAGTCAGCATACAAGGCACTCGGCATAGCTCCGGGCATCAACAGGAAGTTCTCTGCTGAAAAATGGGAAATCTCCGACAGCGAAATCTGGGCTGCCGAAAGAAAACGTGCTGTTTCACTCGTCAGAAAGGACGCACAGTTCAGAGCCACCGGCTACGATGCTGATGATGAATGCGTAATGCTTTCAAACGACAATATAAAAAAAGCAGGTGTTGCATCCAGAATTACAGCATACCAGGCGGACATCCGTAATTTTGATGAGGTGGAAAACGCAGTCGTTATCTGTAACCCTCCTTACGGCGAACGTATGCTTGAAATTAAAGAAGCTGAAGAGCTTTATAAGGTTATGGGCAGAAAATTCACAAAAGGAAAAGGCAATACATACTACATCATCTCCCCTCACGAAAACTTTGAGCATTTCTTCGGAAGACCGGCTGACAAGAGACGCAAACTTTATAACGGTATGATTAAGTGTCAGCTTTTCATGTATTTTAAATAATTCAAACAGGAGTTTAATTAATGGGAAAACCACAATTAAATATCGGACTGTACGTAAGCAATCTTGCTGACGTTTCAGTTTATGAAGTATGCAGAGGTGCTTCCGCAGCTGCCAGAGAAATGAACGCCAGTCTTACAATATTTCCGGGCATGCATCTCAATGGTGACTACAACGATCCGCTCAGATCACCTTACTACTATCAGTACAATACAGTCTACGAAATGGGCGGAAAGGAAAATCTCGATTTTCTTATAATAATGTCAGGAATTATCGGCAACACACTTTCCGATGAGGAAACACAGAAGTTCGTCGAACAGTTTGAAGGTGTTCCTGTCATGACTATTTCATCGAAGTTCAGCAATCATCATTCAGTCTGCTTCGATAATAAAACAGGAATGAAAAAGGCCGTTAATCACCTCATTCACAGACACAACTGCCGCAGAATTGCCTTTGTAAGCGGTTCAAAGCTTAACTCGGATTCTGAGGAACGTCTCGCAGCATACGTCGAAACGCTGCTTGAAAACGGGCTGCCGATTGACTACAACCTTATAGTGAACGGAGATTTTTCTGAAAACAGCGATTCAGTAGTAAAAACACTTCTTGAACACAATGATGACATTGACGCAATCTGTTTTGCCAATGACGAAATGGCCAAGGGCGGATACCGCGTACTGAAAAAAAGCAGCAGATATATCACAGGCAGAAACATTTCAGTAGTCGGATTTGACAACTCACAGACAGCTACTGACCTCTATCCTCTGCTTACCACAGTAAATGCAGACAGCTACCTGCTAGGATATGAAGCAGTAAAAAATGTTCCTGAGCTGACCGATACAGATGAAATCAGACATATACTGATTCCTTCAAATCTCGTTGTCCGCAACTCATGCGGCTGCAAGAACGCTTCATACGAAAATCTCAGCAGTATTTTTTCAGGTACAAAGCTCACAAGAGAACAGATTTCTGCTTTCAGTGAAAACGATTATATGAATTATCTTTTCAGGGAAACGGCTGCACTCAAGTATTCAAAGTCCTTTTCCGGGGAAGAGTACAAACGCATAATCCAGGTTTTTGAAAACTTTTTTGAGATTATTCTTGACTACAAATCCTTCAAAAAACCGGAGCTTTACGTCAAGTCAGTTCAGAACGCCGTTCACGACATCATTGAAACGGAAATTCTCTCCGTAATGCCTTCTGACGAGATTTACAATATACTCGATGCAATCCAGTACAGACTTGCATCCGGGTTTTCCGATGATGAGGACACCGGATTTGTCTTCTCACAGATTTACAGGGAATTTGCAACATACAAGCATACCAGCGGACGTCAGAATGTTAAAACCGTCAGTGCAAAGGATTCAATAATAAACTATATTGTAAATGACGTAATTATTACAGGAGAGTCAAACAGACAGTCACTTCGTCCTGTAATGACAAGACTTCACACAGTCGGCATTAAGGAAAGCTTCATGTACCTGTTCGACAAGCCGTGTGATCACAGTGACGGGTCAAGATTTGTTCCGCCTCCTGAAATACGTCTGGTTTACTCACAGTCAGGAAACAATGTCTGCTACCACAAAAAGAGTGCGCCTGTACCTACAAGACAGATTATATGCATGAATTCCGACAGCGGTTCCGCAGGTGTTTCCCGTGTTATCAGTCCTCTCTTTTCAAACGAGGAAATATACGGCTTCATAATTTTCACTGTGGATTCGGATCTGTATAAATACATAAACAAAATCACTCTTCAGATCAGTACCGCACTCAGATACAACAGCATTCTGAGCAATCTTCAGAATCTTCTTGCTACTGAGAAAAAGAACAGCCGTAACTTCGAAAAAATCTCAAAATATGATGAGCTTACCGGTGTATTCAACAGACGAGGTTACTTTGATACTGCTGAAGCGATAATTCACAATCCTGCAAATGAAGGCAAGGATGCCATTGTTGTTTTCGCTGACATGGATAACCTCAAGATTGTAAATGACCGTTTCGGACATGACGACGGTGACTTCAGCCTTAAGAGCATAGCTGAAATTCTCTCACATTCGTTCAGAACAACTGATATTGTCGGACGAATCGGCGGTGACGAGTTTGCGGCATTTGCACTTATGGGAAGCACTGAGAACATAAACCAGATTCACAGCAGAATCACAGACACTGCTGATCGCTTTAACAAGGAATGCGACAAGCCGTATTACGTAAATATGAGCATCGGAATATTCCCTTTCAAATGCGGCAGTGATATTGTTCTTTCAGACATTCTTGAAAAGGCAGATGAAATACTCTACCAGCAGAAGAAGAACAAGAAAAAATCCGTTCTTAAAACACCCGAAGAATAAATATATAATTTTATTGACAATCAGCATCGAATTATTATATAATTATAGTGAACGTCAAAAGAAACTGACGTTTATGTTTAGTTTATTTATGGTAAACGCACAATGTTATCCGTAACAGATTTTTTATATAAAGGTGATTATTACGATGAAAAAAATATGCAGAAACTGCGGAGCAAAGGTTCCGAAAAAATCAGATATTTGTCCAAAATGCGGTGAACCGTATGAATATATTGATATGGTAAGGCTTGACCCTGAACTTGAAAAAAATCTTAACGTCGAAAAGCCTTCAGTAATGATTAATGTATGTCTCATTATTCTTTCTGTACTTGTTATTGCGTATGCATCTCTTCTGGGATACAACAAGTACACGGAACAGAGCACTGAGGATGAAAATTCACCTTCCGAAATAACAGCAGACGCTGATCCGGATGTTCAGATTTCAGAAGCCGAAACACCTGCTGAACCGGTTCTTTACAATGCGGTTGATTTCATCGGCAAGCCGTTCTCCGATGTAAAAAAAGTACTCGGAGACAAGTACAGCATCAAGCTTTCAGACACAACACTTGTTGCGTATACTGATGTTCCTGTAACACTTTCAACTCTTGATCTCGAGCTTACAGACGAATCAGTAATCTCAAAGGTTATCATCACAGGTAACGGTCAGATTACACCTGCTGTTACAGCTGACATGACTTTCGATGATCTTAAGATTGTACTCGGATTCAAGGCAAATGCACCTGAACTCAATGAGGAGGATGCTTACTACTATGTCAGGGAAAAGTACACAGCTGATTCAAAGGAACTTGACCTTGTGTTCAGGTTTGACGACGAAGCAACAGACCGTGCTCCTATGGAAGTAACAGTTGAGGATTCTTCACTTATCGTAAAAAAGGTTATGGCTACAGTAACAGGTCTTGACGATTTCCTTAATCTTCGTTCAGAGCCTTCATACTCTTCAGACGCCCTTCTTGAGCTTGTAAACGGTGATGAAGTTGAAATCATTGACACATACAAGGCTGATGACGGCACAGAATGGTATCAGGTAATTTACGATGACAGAATCACAGGTTACGCTGCAGCTGAGTTCATTGTAAAGAATGAAGAAATCAAAAACATCGCAATGTTCGAAACCAAAAATGATGACACTGACGAAGACAAAAACAGCGACGAAGACAGCGATTCTGATTCTGATGACGACGAGGAGTCTGACGAAGAATAATATAGTGAATGCATTTGTTTAATGCGTTTACAAAACACAAAAAAATATTTTTCTATAGTGAATGCAGAATATTTTTCTGTGTTCACTATAATTATTTTCTGTACAGTAAACACAATTAACGTGAAAGCAGGAACAGACCTGACTTTCACTGTATTAAAGGCAGGATATGAGGATATATTATGGATGAATTTATTTTCAATGTAAATCTTGAAGGCATGATGGATCTGCTTTCAAATCATCTTTACAGCACACCAAAGGTATTTCTTAGAGAACTTCTTCAGAACTCAGCAGATGCTGTAAATCTCAGAAAAACATGGGGCATGGAGGAAGAACCGCGCATAGACATTACCGTAACTGAAAACAAATCACTTGTTTTCAGAGACAATGGAAGCGGTCTTACAAAGGATGAAATACACAAATTTATTTCTGTTATAGGAAAGTCATCAAAAAGAGATTCCAGGGACAGCAGCTCCTTTATAGGACGTTTCGGTATAGGTATGCTTTCATGCTTTATGGTTACCTCCGAAATAATACTCAGAAGCCGTTCAGCACAGTCCCCTGAAAAAGTATATGAATGGCACGGCTATACCAGCGGAAAATATACAGTTTCTGAAATCCAGTCAGACATGCCTGTCGGCACCGAAATCATCATAAACGCCGGCGAAAAATATGCGGAATGGTTTACGCTCAGTGACATAATAAGTGCGGTAAGATATTATGCACTCCCTCTTCCGTACCCTGTCTATGTTTCAGACGGCAGCTTCACAGCACGTGCAAACCCTCTCTTCAACAAAACAAGCACAAGCGACCGTGAAAATGTTCTCACAATGGGAAGGCATATATTCGGAACTGATTTTGATTTTATTGACTTTATTCCTCTCGAATCAGAAACAGGGCTTTTCAGCGGCGTTGCATATATACTTCCGTTTACTGTATCAGCAGCCTCTGTAAGAAACCACCGTATTTATCTGAAAAACATACTTCTTACTGAAGACGGTTCATCCATTCTGCCTGAGTGGGCTTTCTTTGTACAGTGCTTCTTCAATACAGACAGGCTCAGCGCAAATGCTTCAAGAGAAAACTTCTACAGAAATGACCTTCTGAAAACGGCCGAAAGTGAAATCGAACACTGTATCTCATCATATCTTGAACGTATTTCAATACAGAACCCAGCCCTTCTCGCACGTATAGTCTCAATTCACGGAAATGCACTTAAGTCTGTAGCCGCTGAAAACGAACGTCTGTTCAAGATTTTTATGCCGTACTTTAACTTTGACAGCAGCTTCGGCATAAGAAGCGGTAAAACCCTGATGCACTATGACTACACGATATTCTACACAACCGATGCGGATACATTCAGACAGCTCAGACCTGTTTTCTGTGAAAAGGACGAGCTTCTTGTCAATGCAAGTCAGGTATACATTAAAGAACTAATCTGCATGCTTGACCAGCTCAGCATTGCACATACTGAAGCAGTAAGTGAATCCCTTCTTGATACCTTCCTTGAAGACCCGCCGGATGCTGATGACTATGACTATCTCTGCGCTATTTCTTCAATTGCTCTTGAAAAATATGACTGCAGCGTAAGAATAAAAAGCATTATTCCTGCACAGCTAACCTCCCTCTATACAATCAACACCGACGGGCAGCTCAAAAGGGATATTGAAAAATCAAAACAGAACTCTGACGGAATGTTTGACGAAATGCTTGACGCATTCAGCGAAGAGCTGTCTGCAGATTCTTCATCCGTTCTGTATCTCAATGCTGAAAATCCTCTCATTATGAAGCTTGCTGACATTGATGATCCGGACAAAATTGAAGTCTGCGCCCATATAATTTATATTCAGGCACTTATCGCAGGAGGATTTCCGGTTTCGCCTCCTGAACTCTTCATTATGAATGAAAACCTTATAAAACTTCTCGAATGGGGACTATAACAAATGTTCGACTACTCATACTTTGAAACTCTTACTGAAGGTGATGAAAGACTTCGCTACCTGAAAAAATGCATAGCAGTTGCTGACCACCGCAGGGATATTTCCGAGGCACTTGACCTTCGTTACAAATACATTGAAGAATCAGTATTTGACGGAGACAGCTTCAGCGCTCTTGTTATGTTCCCTGAGTATATGACCATTTTCTCGGAAAATTCCGAATCCCACAATCCGCTCTCATTTATGACGGCTTTCAAATGGATTCTTGAGGAAACAATAAGCTATTATCAGGTTACTCCTGAAAAATCAGAACAGTATTTTCAGAAATACTCTGAATACCTAAAACGTTTCGGTTATTCACAGAGAACATACCATATGCTGAGAATCAAATACTACATGATTCATGATCATTCAAAAATCCGTGAGCAGCTTAAGCTCTGCAGGGAATGTGCCACAGACGATCTCAGCGACTGCAGTGCATGCGAACTTGATACCGAAATTCAGGCTGAGCTTCTTACCGGTTCCGAGGAGAAGGCTGTACGAATGATTTCCTCAATGATTAACCGTAACATCTCCTGCTCTGAAGTGCCGCAGAAAACCTACGGCTGCTGTGTAGACCATTTCACACGTATAGGCGACCTTGATGAAGCAGACTACTATGCTGACCTGCTTATACCAATGATGAATGTCAACCCTAATTTTCTGGCGGAAGCAGGCAGTATCCTTCTTCTTAAATCATATACACATCCTAATTCAGCATACAGTCTGTTCTGCAAATATCTCGAAATATTTATCCGCAGCAAAAATCCCCGAATGAAATTTGCCTTTGCAAACGGCGCAGCAAGATTTTTTGAAAATGTAAACAGGGATGAAAACGAGCTTATAAGCATGAAGCTTCCGCGTACATTCGAGCTTTTCAATGAAGAAAACCAGTACGACCCGGATATAATGTTCGACTACTTCCGCGGTATAGCTTCGGAGATTGCTGAAAAATTTGACAACAGCTACAGGAACACATACTATACGGACATTCTTGACTATGAATATCCTTCCGAGCCTGTAAAGGAGCTCTCGCTGCCTGAACACGGCACTATAGAGAGACTTCCTTTTTCCTTTGCAGTTCCTTTTACCAGTGAGGACGAAATACCTTCGCCGGAAAAAATAGTTGAGCTGATGAGAACTGTTCCTGATATTGAATTCAATGATATTTCTGCAACTGACAAAGGCACGGTTATCATCTGCGGATATAACAGCTATATTGAAACAGGTTTTATGTGCCGTATTAATATCTGTGAACCGGAGGATCTTGACGAATACCATCCTGTTCACAGAATTCCGGAGGATGCTGTTGAAAGAGTCATAAACGAATGCCATTCAACAATAGTTATTTCAACACTGTTTCACAAAGGAACGGAAAACGCAGAAGCTACCGGACTTCTGCAGTTTGCTGACGCACTTAACACACAGAATTCACCTGTTATTCTATGCGTCACAAACGGAACCATGCTGTCATCAGAATGGGTTCATTTTCATGCATCCGGCAGGCTTCCTCTGCTTGACAAGTATATGTACAGCGTGCATGCATATCCTTCCATATACGACGAGACAAAGTATGATGTAATCACTTCCGGACTTGCACAGCAGGCATCAAGAGACCTGACTGTTGTTGGTGCTGAGGAAGAGGATCTTGAGTTTATTCATCTTGTACTGTCCCAGATTGCCGACCTCATCTGCGGCTTTACAGAGCTTCGTGATGAAGGCTGTACAACCGGCTTCGGAGTAGTTTACAATGAACAGAGCGAAGTTCAGTTTTCATGGCTTCCTATGGAAAAAGCCTATCCGGATAATTTCACAAGATCCGACAACGATCTTGCTGTTCCTATACTCTATCTCAGTGCAGATGACGTTGAATTTGAAAAAGGATTCCTTGTAAATGAAATTCCTTACGAAGTACGTATGAAAACAGACTTCAGAAGTTCACTTAAGTCTCTTCGCATTGAGGCTGTACTTTCACAGAGAAATCTGCCTTATGCATTTGATGCTCTTGAACGTGTTGAGAACAGCGAGCTTATCATCGGACTTACAGTATACCCTACTGACGAAGAAGACGATGATGATGACGACAGCGACCTTTCTGACGAAATATGCATCCGTGCCGTTGCTATAGACACTGAAAATAATACAGTCACCGGACAGGTAATTGTTGACTCGCCTATTTCTCCTGAATATGCAGTTGAAAACCTTGTAACGCTTAGTATAGACGATATTATTTTCTGGAGATTTGAAGCCGGCGACACTTTTGTTTCCTCTGATGAAACATATCTTCTTCTGAATTCATAATTTTTCGTCTGACATCCGGAGTCACATTACCTGCTCTTACTGTCTGCGAATACACCCAAAAAACGGGACTGTTAAAAAACAGTCCCGTTTTTGTTATTCATTTACTCTTATACTGATTTCACCGCTGGAAACAACGCCCTGAGTACCGTCAGGATATTCAACAATAAGCCTGCACTCGCTGTCGATATCCTTAAGCACCGCAGCTGTATTCCCTGCCGGTGAAATAATATTTATTTTTTTTCCGATCCACATAATACGGCTTCTGTAGCTTTCAAAATAACTGCTGCTGTCAATATCTCTGTAGTAGTCCGTAAACCTTTCCGTAACACCTGCAATTATCCTGTTTCTCATATCCGCAGCCCTGTCCCTGAGTACGGCACCGGCAATACCTGATATATCTTCAGGAAAACCACCTGCCGGTTCGTATACATTAATACCTATTCCAAGAACAGCATAATCAAATCCGCCGAATTCAACATTAAATGATGCTTCTGTTAAAATACCGCAGACTTTTCTGTTTTCTATGTAGATATCGTTTACCCACTTGACTGATGTTTTTCTTCCTGTCAGTTCCTCGAGTGTTTCAGCAACAGCAGCAGCTGCTGCTGTTGTTATTCTGATAGCATCAGATGTATGAAGTGAAGGACGAAGAAGCAGACTCATGTATATACCCGAATCCGATGGAGAATAAAAGCTTCTTCCCAGTCTTCCCCTGCCGGCAGTCTGCTCACCTGATATAACCAGTGTACCCTCCGGTGCACCTGATGCAGCAAGTTTTTTCAGCTGCAGATTTGTTGAGTCAGTTATTCTGAAAACATGCAGTTCCGATATTACGCCTTCTCTTATAAACCTCTTTATACCTTCCTGGCTTATAATATCGTTCTCCTCGGCCATACAGTAGCCTTTATTCGTCACCGCCTGTATTTTATACCCTTCATTTTCAAGGGCGTGTACAGCCTTCCAGACTGCTCCGCGTGTACATCCGATAGTATCTGCAATCTGTTCACCTGAAAGGAACTGTCCTCTGTTATCATTCAGCAGCTGTTTCAGTTTTTCTTTTACTGTCATATTCTTTTCCTTAACACAAAACCGCTCCCCGTCCAAAACGAACGAAGAGCGGAATTATTATTTTACTCTTATTTCAAAAGCAGATTACTGTTCAGCAGGGAACTTTGTAATAACCTTTGAAACGTACTGCTTGAGTGAAGCAAGGTCTGTAAGACCAACTTCCTTGTCAGCGTCTACGTCAGCATTTGTGAATGCCTGACCTGTAGGGAGCTTCTTGTCAAGGATAGCAAGTGAAAGAACAGAGATGTCTGTGATATCAACATTGCCGTTGAGGTCTACGTCACCGAGTACTGTCTTGCCGTCATTATTAGCAGGCTTTGTTGGGTCTGTAGCTGGCTTTGTAGGATCTG
>DCGK01000061.1 GCA_002315235.1 Ruminococcus sp. UBA1780 | reverse complement strand
TATTTAATGCGTTTACAATAATTTAATGCGTTTACAATAAAAAAACTCCCGTTCATTTCGGGAGTTTTTTTATTATGTATCCTTATGTTTTTCATTGTCTTCAGAAAGCATTTTTTCAAAATCAGCGCTTGAAACAGGTCTGGAATAATAATATCCCTGAAGGAATGTCGAATCAAGCTTTCTTATCATCTCAGCAATCACGCCGCTTTCCACGCCCTCTACTATGACATGACAGTTAAGCTTTCTGCTGAGTGCCAGAAGACTGTCAATAATAATATAGTCAATCTCATGACCCGGCTCTGAAAGTTCCCTTACAAATGAATGCTCGATTTTAATTATGCTTGCAGGAAGCTTCTTAAGCATCTCAAGTGACGCATAGGCCGTACCGAAATCATCAAGTGCAACATAGAAGCCTTCTTTTCTGAGTCTTCCGAAGCACTCGGCAAGCGCATCAGCCTGCTCGACACGACAGCTCTCCGTAAGCTCAACAATCATGCATTCAGGAGATACATCATATCTGTGCACAGTTTCAATAAGATTGTCAACAAAGTTGTCATCCGCAAACTGCTGATATGAAACATTGAAGCTGACAATTATTCCTGGATAAATTTTATTCCATATGCTCTGCTGCTTAACAGCCTGCTCCATAACCCATCTTCCGACAGGTATAATATCACCGTCATCCTCCAGAATCTTGATAAACTCATCCGGACGTGAATCAGTTACTGTGCTGCCCTTCCAGCGCAGAAGCGCCTCACAGCCGATTATCCTGTTACTTGCACCGTTTACAATAGGCTGGAAGAACAGTGTAAAACCTTCAAAATCGTTGTTTATACTCTCCTTAAGCTCATCTCTGAGCTTCTGAACACGTACATGACCGTCAGCAATTTTTTTCGAGAATACAGCCAGGGCACCCCTGCCCCTGCTCTTTCTGTATTCGAGTGAATGCTCTGCATTGTTAAGCAGTGTTTCCCTGCCTGTTCCGTCTGCCGGAAACTCGGCCGCACCGCCTGTAACGGAAAAGCTGACTTTTCTTCCGTCCTCGAATTCAATCTCCTCTGATACTGACTTAATATTGTTAAAAAGAGTCTCAACAGCCTCCCTGTCTGCATTTTCAAGAATAAACAGAAACTCATCCCCGTTCATTCTGAAAACACGACCTTCAGAACCGCACAGTTCCTTTATTCTCTTTGAAAATTCAACAAGCACCTTGTCTCCGAAGCTGTAGCCGAAATTGCTTACAATCTTTCTGAACTTGTCAATACCGACGAGAAGCAGGAATCCCTTTTTATTTTTAAAATCATAGTTGTAAAAATCATAAAGCGTTGCAAGTCCCGTTACAGGATCATACTTGTTCTGATTGTCAAGCCTGGTTATCAGCCCGGCAAATACAATCTGTTTTCCGTCCTTTTCTATTACGCTTCCCTTGCACTCAACCCATGTATATTTTCCGTAAATATTTCTGATACGGTACTGATAGCTGTGGCGTGTGGACTTTCCGGTAAACACCCCCATTATGTCTGCCAGATATCCGTCCCAGTCATCGGGATGAACCTGATTCTGAAATATGGCGAGAACATTTGCCATATATTCTTCCGGCAGTCCGAAAAATTCAACTGCATTTTTTGAAAAACGCGTCATGCCTGTAGTCATATCAGTAACATATACATAGACATTGTCTGATGATGATGCAAATGCCTCAAACAGACTGTTGTCAAGTACATTCTCCACAATAATCCCTCCCCTGTGTTTTTTTGTTTTTCTGTCTCCCTTTCCGATATATACATGCAGTAAACGGAAACTTCTTTTCTGTTCGCCGCAGGACTTCAAAGTAAAACGTTTTTGTCATTTCGTGTAAAAATATACACAATACCACAATACTATATTGTTATTATAACCTAAAAACAATACAAATGTCAATAGTCAAAAAAATTCCCCGGTACAAATTGTACCGGGGAATTTTGTATGTTTCCGCCAAACCTGAGGTTTAACGTCTTAAAAAGTCTGATTATGCGCCGTACTTGTTTGTTGCTACAGGAACACCAACACCCATTGTAGATGTTACTACACATGACTTGAGGTATGTACCCTTTGCAGCAGCCGGCTTAGCCTTAACGATTGCTTCGAGAAGTGTAGCAAAGTTAGCTTCGAGCTTTTCAGCACCGAATGAAGCCTTACCGATCGGGCAGTGGATGATGTTTGTCTTGTCAAGACGGTATTCAATCTTACCAGCCTTAGCTTCTGTAACAGCCTTAGCTACGTCAGGAGTAACTGTACCAGCCTTTGGGTTTGGCATGAGGCCTCTAGGACCAAGAACCTTACCAAGACGACCAACAAGACCCATCATGTCAGGTGATGCGATAACAACATCGAAATCCATGAAGTTTTCCTTAACGATCTTGTCTACGAGATCCTGTCCGCCAACGATTTCAGCACCAGCAGACTTAGCAGCTTCGTACTTGTCTTCCTTACAGAATACGCATACTCTTACATTCTTACCAGTACCGTTTGGAAGTACTACAGCACCACGAACCTGCTGGTCAGCATGTCTTGAGTCAACGCCGAGACGTACGTGAACTTCTACAGTTTCATCGAACTTAGCCTTTGCATTCTTGCAAACTAAGTCGAGAGCTTCTACAGAATCATAAAATTTATCAGCTTCAACAGTCTTTACGCTGTCGATATATTTCTTGCCGTGTTTCATTATTTATCCTCCTATAAAGTGGTAATACCAAAACGCTTATACGCAGTTTCGGTTAGCGGAAAGAATTTCCTCCCACCATTAGATAACGTACATTAATTATTTGTTATGAGTTTTCAGTACTGAATCAGTCAACTACTGTAACGCCCATTGAACGAGCTGTACCAGCGATCATGCTCATAGCAGATTCGATGTTTGCAGCGTTAAGGTCAGGCATCTTTGTTTCAGCAATCTTCTGGATCTGTTCCTTAGTGATGCTTGCAACCTTTGTCTTGTTAGGAACACCTGAACCGCTTTCGATTCCGCAAGCCTTCTTGATAAGAACAGCTGCCGGTGGTGTCTTTGTGATGAATGAGAATGTACGGTCAGCGTAAACTGTAATAACTACAGGGATGATAAGACCGATATCATTCTTTGTTCTTTCATTGAATTCCTTTGTAAATGCCATGATGTTTACACCGTGCTGACCTAAAGCAGGACCAACCGGTGGAGCAGGTGTTGCCTTACCTGCAGCGATCTGTAATTTAATATAGCCAACGACTTTCTGTGCCATGGTTTTTTGCACCTCCATAAAGTGGTCACGACGAGGTATTGAATAATTTTACCTCTCCCACACTGACTGTTGCTTCAGCCAGTTTTTAAAAATACGTTTACTTTTGATTGTTAATTAGATATCTTCCAGCTTAATAACCTGTGTAAGACTAAGTGTAGCCGGAGTCTCTCGGCCAAACATTGAAACAAGAACATCAACTGTACCGTTTTCAACATCAACCTTCTGTACAACACCAACGAAACCGTCCATTGCAGTACCTGATACACGAACACTGTCTCCTGCGGAAATGTTGACTTCAACTGTCTGTGAGTCAAGTGAAACACCAAGTGCTTCAACTTCCTTTTCGGAAAGCGGTGTAGGTTCTGATGCAGGACCAACAAATCCTGTAACTCCTCTTGTGCTCTTTACTATATACCAGGAATCGTCTGTGTATACCATTTTCAGCAGAACATAGCCAGGAAAAGTTT
Source organism: Ruminococcus sp. UBA1780 (assembly GCA_002315235.1). Classification (GTDB taxonomy): domain Bacteria; phylum Bacillota; class Clostridia; order Oscillospirales; family Ruminococcaceae; genus HUN007. The sequence goes on along the minus strand of DCGK01000061.1, from coordinate 3,120 downwards.
TTCTTTCCACTTCTTTTGTCTTGCCGTCAGTAATTTCTGTTACCTTTTCTGTAGGTACTCTTACTTCAAGGATAAGGTCGTGAAGCTTTCTGTTTTCAACAACTTTTTCGATGTTCTGCTTAACTTTGTTTTCATAACCCGAATAAGTGTGAATAACATACCATTTTGCTGCTTCTGACATAAAAAAATTACCTCCTTGCAATTAGCTGTAACTGCTTATTTGTTTAATACTAACTTCAGTAACCATCCGCCGAGCGTATCAAATGCTCCGACAAAAACTCCTAAGATGATAATTGTCACGAGAACTACTGTTGTGTTGTTGATAACCTGCTTTTTTGTAGGCCATACAACCTTTTTGAATTCGCTCTTCAGGTCCTTGAAGTACTTAGCAACCTTGTTTGGCTGCTTCTTCTGGTTTTTGGCAGAAGACTTTGCCGGAGTATTATCCTTTTTCTTTTCAGATTTTACATCTTCTTTTGCCATAGAGCAAACCTCCGGTATTACTTTGTTTCCCTGTGCAGAGTATGCTTTCTGCAGAATTTGCAATGCTTGTTCATTTCAATTCTGTCAGGGTCATTTTTCTTGTTTTTCTTTGTTGCGTAATTACGCTGCTTGCATTCTGTACAAGCTAATGTTACCTTAACTCTCACGTGTCGGCACCTCCTGAATGTATAACTTCTTATGTAAGCTTAATGCTTACTCGGCCTCCCTCTGAAAATGAGTGTGATTTTCTGCAAAAGAGCAAAAAAATGCACCTCACAAAGAGGTACTTATATTTTATCATGTTTTAAAATAAAAGTCAATAAGGCAATTGATATATTTTCGGGCTTCTTTAAGCGCATTTTATGCACCGGATTAACAAATCACTGCTCCTTAAAATTCTATTCCCTTTCTTGCCGGTACACCGCTGCGGTACGGGTGTTTTACAGCCTTTATCTCGCTGATATAGTCAGCTTTTCCGGTAAAGACACCGGCAGGATTTCTTCCGGTAAGTATTACCTCGGAAGCAACTGATATTTCGCAGATGATTTCCTCAGCCAGTTTCCTGTCCAGCATTTCCTTGTTGTACGCATCAAGAAACTCGTCCATGACAATAACAGCAGGTGCATTTTCGTCAGCGTATTTTTTTATTTTCATGAGCATTTTATTGTGGTATTCAGCCGTATTTTTCTTCTCCTCATCATTCATCAGAAAAGTAAACCTGCTGCATGCCGTGCAACATTCAGTGTATATCCCCAGTCCGGAGAGCATAGCTGTCTCGGAGGATGAACCGTTTTTCAGAAACTGAAAGAAACACACATTCATACCTGCCCCCTTTGCCCTGACAGACAGTCCGACAGCAGCTGTTGTTTTCCCTTTGCCGTCACCGCAGTAAATCTGCAGCATATTATTCTTCCCCCTTCTTTTCAGCGATTAATCAGGTTTGTTATTCCATTATACATTATATAAAGGTATTTCGCAACCCAATTGTGTTTACCAAAATTTCCTGTAAGGTATTTACATTTCATGAATAATAGTGTAAAATATAAAAAGAATGTTATTTTACGGAGATGATTAAAAATAAATACAGATAAGAAAATTTATTACGCGGTATGCACAACACTTGCAGTGTTCCTTGCACTTGTAATGATATACCGCGAAATCCCATCGGGAAAAACAAACGAAACGGAAATTACAAGGGAAAATCTTGTCCCTTCTCCTGTCACACTGACCGCAGGCACGGAAACAGGGTATGATGAATCATTTGCGGAACAGGAAACACTGTATACAGATACCGTGGCGGTTCAGTGTACTGAAAATTCTGCTGGTTTAAGTACAAATTTTTCTGAAAATTCAGCCGGAGGAACTGTAAACATCAATACAGCCGATATGAAATCTCTTATGACACTTAAGGGTATCGGTGAGAAAAAAGCAAGGAATATTATCGAATACAGAGCCGCAAACGGCGCTTTCACGAGCATTGACGAGATTGCTTCCGTTCCGGGAATAGGAAAGAAAACTGCGGAAAACGTACGTGATTTTATTACTGTTTAACCATATTAGAGTATTCGACGATAAATTGCACTTTTTCTTGTGCAATTTATATTAAAACGTTAATTGACAAGATACAACTTTAAATGATATACTTTTAATGTAATGCTTAATAATGCTTGGGGACGGGCGCAGAACCTCCCTGATATCGTGGTATTATCTATTTTTTATTTTCATTAATTTTCATTTTGAAAGGATATGGTTAAATGTCAATGAATTCTGAAAACGAGGTTATTTTTAATCCTGAAACCAAGGTTGCTCCACTTGGTCTTATCGCTATGAACGGTGCAACAGAGCTTGGCGACAAGATCAACCAGTACCTCGTTGAATGGGCAAAGCAGGGCGGCGAAAACAAGGATTCCTTCCTTATCGAAAACCAGTGTCCGCGTTTTGCATCAGGCGACGGCAAGGGTCTTATCAAGTCAACAGTTCGCGGAAACGACCTTTTCATCATCGTTGATGTAAACAACTACAGCTGCAAGTACAAGATGTTCGGACAGGAAAACTTCATGTCTCCTGATGATCACTATCAGGATCTCAAGAGAATCATCCAGGCTGCAAGCGGCAAGGCGCACAGAATCAACGTTATCATGCCAATTCTTTACGGCGGAAGACAGCACAGAAGAAACTACCGTGAATCACTTGACTGTGCATGGGCACTTCAGGAACTTCAGAGCATGGGCGTTTCAAACATCGTTACTTTTGACGCACACGATCCGAGAGTTCACAACGCTATTCCTCTTATGGGCTTTGACAACGTTATGCCTACATACCAGGTTCTCAAGACAATGTTCCAGAGCATCCCTGATCTCCATATCACAAAGGACAACTTCATGATCGTAAGTCCTGACGAAGGTGCTCTCAACAGAAACATGTACTACGCTTCAGTTCTCGGCGTTGAACTCGGTATGTTCTACAAGAGACGTGACTACTCAAGAATCGAAAACGGAAGAAACCCTATCGTAGCTCACGAATACCTCGGAAACTCAGTAGAGGGCAAGGATGTATTTGTTGCTGATGATATCATCTCATCAGGTGAATCAATGCTCGACCTCGCTTATGCTCTCAAGGAAAAGAAGGCAGGAAGAA
>DCGK01000056.1:2214-24917 GCA_002315235.1 Ruminococcus sp. UBA1780 | reverse complement strand
TTCAGGAACAAGGTTATATGCCACTCTATGAAAGAACAAAAATCACCGATGATCTGCACGAAAAATGCGGGTTTAGAACGGATTTCAAGTTTATTACCAAGCAGAAAATGAGAACAATTGAAAAAAACAGCAAACACCATTAATTACCAGAAAAATAACTACTTTTCCGGAAAATTATCAACAGCCTCTAAAAAACGTATCTACGTTGATTAGAGGCTGTTTGTTTGTTGATAACTGTCAAACTCGGGATATTATATCACATTATCCTCAAAAACGAAACAAAAATATAGAACATTCTCAACAAATTTTCACAAAAAAATACTGTTGTTTTTTCTGAAATATTATTCTGTAAAAATCCATTCCATTTTCTCATCTGCTATTTCGAAATAAATGCTTCCCCCGTAATAATAGTCACCGAAAACATCATAAATGGTATATGCCATGCCATAAAGACCGTCATAGAGAATATCAAAAATCAGTTCATCATTTCCGTCATAAAAATACTCATCTCCGAGATATGGCTCATCATAACTGCCGTCCTCCAGAGAAATGCTGTCATAAACCGGTACGATTACATCTCCGGTGCTCAGTTTACCTATTCTTCCGGGCACACCGGAATTATCAAGCCCGCTGTAAATGCCGCTTATGTATGCCGTTCCTGTCTCATAATTATAAATAATTCTCAGATTCGTTTCTCTTCCGTTAACAATAACGGGGCTTGTAAATATATCGCATCCGTCACCTGAGCTTTCGTAATATGCCGAAAGAATCTGTCTGTCCGGTAAGGAAAACCATTTGCCGTCAAATTTAAGGCTGATTTCACCGTCATCAGACACCTTCATTCCTCTGGTGGCAGCCCCGAGGGAAATAAGGTCACTGCGGTCATCTGACACCAGATACAGATTTGCATATACATTCCGGAAACGGTCAAAGGTTTCCTCAGAAATTTTACAGAGATATGTGTTATCCGCTTCCAGAGTTCCTTCGTTTTCAAACTTCAGAACATTCCCCGGCTCCATTACATCATCTGTTTTCCCAAAATTACTGCTGTCAGGATTATTGTATTCGTACGAACCTGTTTTTTCAGAGAAGATGTAGGAAAATTCACCGCCGTAACCGGCAAGCTCATTTATCTGCGGAACATAAACACTGCCGCCTGCTGTAACCAGGTTATAAATCATATTTGTATAACTGATTCCCGGAAAAACACTGCTTATTGTGCGAAGCTCAGCAGCACCGTTGCAGTTCAGCGGATAATATACTGAAAGTCCGCATGCATTCCTGTGGTCAGAGCCTGTGAAATTTACAGATACAGCATCTTCAAGAGCACTGATAACCTCACTGCCGGCAGAAGAATATTTTTCAGCAGAATTCACCAGTCCGGCAATATCAACCATGTTCGAATACCCTTCCCAGCTGCTGTTGCTCCCGAAATACTCTGTCTTTCCAAGCTCCCTGACAAGCCGGAACAGAACACCCCTGTCCTCTGAAACCCGGCTTATATCCGCTGCAAACTTTTCAAAGGCTGAAGCAACTGCATCTGTCTTTCCAAGGTCTGTCACAGAAAAGGTTACCAGATCATCGTATCCGTCTTCAACGCATGCATCATAATAGCTTTCTGCTATTACCTTTCCCAGTTCCTCTCCGGATGCATCAGGATGCTCCTCAAGATATGAAACAAATTCTGTATAGTTCCATCCGAAGAGAGGCTCAAGCTCCTCTGAAGCATACATGTAGTCTGCATACGACGACATTACACAGGCCGTTTCAAGATTCGACATAAGACATGCATCAAATCCCGCAAAAACAAATGTATCGGACATGTATTCGGACACATTCAGAAGCGCAGCGTCTATTTCGCGCAGCAGCAGAGTATCAGGTGATCCGCCGGCATCTGTGTAGTTTTCATCATAGCAGGCACCTGTGACACTTCCTCCGCCGTGATTCCAGAATATTATCCCCATATTTTCCGCAGGATATTCATGAACACCCCATTTAAGAAAATCTGCAAGAGTACAGCTTTCTCCCATGTCAGCCTGTTCTGTTTCCGTCACCTGATTAATTTCACCTGAGCTGATTACAAAACGCTGTTTTCTGCTGGCTTTTATATCGAATCCGTGCCACTTGTTAGCCCCGCCTGTTTCCACAATAAATTTTACATTGTCAGTTTTCGAAGCTTCAATCATTTCCTTAAGGTCACGGATTCCCTCTCCGTCAGTGCTTTCAAGATCTGATCCGCACATGTATACAAATACAGACCACTTTCCCTTTTCTCCCATCGGTATGTTTACTGTGTTTCTGAAACGTTCTGAAACCAGTCCGTTTTCCGAAACGCTGTATTTCACTGATGTTCTTTTTTTACTTGAAGGATTCGGATTTTCTGAATTAAAAACATCATTTTTCAGACGAATAACGTCGAACACATCATAATAGTCATCTGCCTCAAGAACACTTTTGCTCACGGTGTTCAGGTCGAAAAAGTCCGCCTTCCCGTTACAGTTAACGTCGCGTGACTTTTCAGCAGCTCCTGCCGCTGCACCGGAAACAGCCAGTGCAACCGAAAAAGCCGCCGCTGCTTTTATCAGTTTTTTCATTCTCATACCTCACTCAATAAAATTATAGTGAACATCAGAATGAAACTGACGTCCACTATAATCATCATATTTTTAAGTTTTTTATAAACGTATTAAGTTCACTGTATTCACTTCTGTTCATTCTCCTGCATGTCAAGAAGCTTTTCAAACTCAGCCTCAGGCAGAGGCTTTGAAAAATAATATCCCTGTATATAATCGCATCCGTGCTCCCTCAGGAAGTTAAGATGTGATTCATATTCCACGCCCTCTGCAACAACCTTGAGTCCGATTGAATGAGCCATCTCAATAATGGAATTTACAATACCGTCAACCTTGGAATCAGTTCCAAGCTTTCTGACAAAGCCCATGTCTATCTTGAGAATATCAAAATTGTAGTCTCTTACAGTACTGAATGATGAATAACCGCTTCCGAAATCATCGATAAGAATCTGAGCACCCTTGGCTCTCATGGATTCAATGATTTCGCTTCTGTTATCAGCAGCATCAGCCCAGGCTGTTTCAGTTATTTCATATCTTGGCTTTATACCGCTTTCACACATGGTATCAATGTCATTCATAACACTGTCAATAGTTTCACTTGCATAAAAATCCATAGCTGAAAGATTGATGGAAACAGGAACAACAAGCTTACCCTCTGCTTTCCTTCTTCTCAGAAGTGCAGTGACACGCTCAGAGATATACCTGTCGACTCTTGAAACGCTTCCGTTTTCCTCAAGAGCAGGAATAAACATTCCCGGCGGAATAAGATTACCGTTCTGGTTCCATCTTACAAGTGCCTCTGCCGAAACAATCTTATGTGTAACGGAATCATAAATAGGCTGGTAGTACGGCTGGAACTCCTCATCCCTGAGTGCCTTGTCAAATCCGCTTACAACAAGCTTTCCGGAAAGATATCTTTCCTCTTCCTCCTCACTGAAGGTTGAATACGGCATGCTGTATACATCCTTTATACTCTTGAAGGCCATTATAGCATGTTCAACCATTGCGGAAACAGGAGCCTTTTTGCTTGAAATATTGTAAATACCGGAAGTGACAAGAACGTCAGCCTCACGTTCATCGGTTTCGATATGCTGACGTGAAATTTTCTTCAGAGCCTCGTCTGTAATACGGTCACGGCGCACAAGCATAATAAAATGGTCCGAAGCCGGAAATCTTCCGATTACAAGAGGTTCAACGTCAGAATTCCTCAGCATTTCAGCATATTCTACAAGGAATTTGTCGCAGACTGCCGACCCGAAAATTCTGTTTATAACCTTAAACCATTTTATATTTGTTACGATAACGGAATATTCCGTATCATCCCAGTCACTCTCAAGTACGTATCCCGCAAGACTGATAAATCCCTTGTAATTGCAGAGACCGGTAAGTGTATCAGTCTCCCATACAGGCGTTTCATCGGCAACACACATAAGAACTGTTTCGCGTTCATTGTCAATATACTGGAATTCGTATTTAAGATATCTTTTTTCCCTGTATTCTGAAATACCATGAACGTATACAGTGTAAACATCTGATTCCTCAAGACCCTCTCTTACAGCATCAAGAGACACTTTACGGTTGAATTCATCACGTTCATTCCTGTCGATAAGTTTTTCGTAAATATCCTTGCGGAAAAAGTTATAGGGAATAAATTTGTTTTCGTTTCCAAGCTCTGTATTATTGGCCAGTGACCTTACTATTCCTGACTTAAGAAATACCACCGCAGTAAATTTGAACTGTCTGGTAGCAAGATGTGAGCCGACGAGATTACGGTAATACTCATCCGAGACATCTTCAGTCCGGAAAACTGCTTCAAGATCTCCGGTAACAAGATTGCGAAGCATTCTGACCGAAAGCTCACGCTTTTCTATACTGCCGTCATCGGCATCAGCGCTGTACCGGTATTTTAATTCAGTCTCGCCCGAATTAAATTTTTCATTAAGATAATCACTGTTAAAAATCTTTATTATTTCTTCGCGCTGTCCTGAATCATTTACTTTTCCGAGTACAAATTCACGGCAGATTTCCACAGCTCCGTCAGAAGATTCAGAAATCATGCTGCGGATTTTTTCCGAACACAGTCCGTGAACCGAAATCATTTCGTTCCCGGCAAGGTTAACGTTCATCATTGACGAATTTGCGGAAAGCATGCAGACAAGACGTTCCATTTCGTCGTGATATTTCTTTTCATTAGCGGCACGCTCACTGCTGATTTTCTTTGATGTTCTCCTCATCTCGACAACTGCAGCAGTAAGAATCACAGCCACAAGTATAAAAAATACCGTCAGATACATCTGCATATCTGAAGCAAGTGTAAAAGCCTCTTTTTCCGGAATATCAAAACACAGAAGCCAGTTTCTCTCCGGCAGATACCGGTATACTGAAATATATCTGGCTTTATCAGAAGGCATAACAAACGAAATCTTTCCTGAATTACCTTCAGCAGAGCCGTTTCTGAACTTTTCACACAAATCTGCCGTGTAATCAAAACTGCGGCTGCTGTCACTGCTGAAAATCAGACTGCCGTCAGATACATCAGCCATACAGAATCCGATTGATTCATAACCCCACTCTTCCGGTATCTGGTTTATCCTCAGAAACTCAGATGTGTAAAATCCCATGCCTACAAAACCGGCAGGCTGGCCATCGTCATCGAGTACCGCCTTATACATGGCAACAACCGGTTCGCCGCTTACAGGTGAAATCAGTGAACCAGTACTGTAAAATGATTTCTGACTGTATTTCAGAAGGTTCTCACGCAGACTCTTAAGCCCGTAGCTTTCCCTGAATACCTTTCCCTCTGCTGAAGCATCGGTATGTGCAAGAATACGGCTGTCCCACTGGCTTATATAAATGCCTTCAGCATTTTTCAGTTTCTGTGAAAATACATCAATGCATTTCCGGGCATCTGCAAGGCATTTTTCATCGTTTGGATTTTTCAGCACAGCGATAACCTCAGGCGTACCGCTGAATATGTCAAGAATTCCTTCTGCATCAGCAGCGCACTGGTCAGTCATTTCAGCACGGCTGTCGCATATCGCTCTGAGACGTTCTGCAGAACCCCTGCGTGCCTTTCCTGAAACCACAATCGTAACTGCAACCGAAAGCACTATCATTATTAAAATCGGAATAATCATAACGACATATCTTGCATGATTCTGCAGTATTTTATTTTTTCTCAATTTAATCCCCCCCTGTATTCTGTTTTGAAGACAGCTGTCATATTTCCCTGAAATTTATCATAATTTGCTGTTTATATATAGTATCAGTATATCACAAAATCAGAACTTTCACAACAAGACAGAAGTATTTTTAACTATGTTAAAATGCTGATTTTTTCACACCGATTTTGTCTATATTTAACACTACAATTACATCAGCCCGTCCTTCCGCCGTTAACGGTAAAAATCCGCTGCCCGCATGCCTCAGGATACGACTTTTTCTGTCGTCCGGAACAGCCGTCAATTTATGCAAAACCAACAAAACAGCGGCATCTTTAGCCACATGAAACATTAAGTTCATAGTATATCGATATATATCATACCAATTAGTGATTTTTCTATTGCATGTTTAAAATAATCGTGATATAATTAAGTAAATATGTTAAGGAAACACTAATTAAGTCTGGCGTACATAAAACCAGTGTTTCCTTGAAGTAGGAGAGGTGTATTTTCTATGAATAAAATTTCTATCATCGGCGCCGGCGCTGTCGGCTCTACAATCGCGTACACACTGACTGTTCAGGGTATTGCATCTGAAATCGTTCTTATCGATATCAACACTGCAAAAGCTGAAGGTGAAGCTCTTGACATCATCCAGGGAACACCGTTATGCAGCCCTTGCAACATCTACCAGGGTACATACGAAGACGCTGAGGGTTCAGACATCGTAATCCTCACATCAGGTATTGCAAGAAAGCCGGGTCAGACAAGACTCGAACTTGCACAGACAAACGTTAACATCACAAAGTCTATCATTCCTGAGATTGTAAAGCATGCACCAGATGCTTTCTACATCATCGTAAGCAATCCGATTGACGTGCTTACCTACACATTCTGCAAGCTCTCAGGAATTCCTGAAAACAGAATTATCGGTTCAGGCACAACTATCGACACTTCACGTCTCCGTGCAAAGCTCAGCGAATGCTACAACGTAAGCCAGAACAACGTTCACGCTTATGTATTCGGCGAACACGGTGATTCATCATTCGTTCCGTGGTCACTCGCAAACATTGCAGGTGTTCCTATGAGCGACTGTGCAAAGTTCTTCGGTACAGACGAAATCGTTTATGATGACGTTGAAAACCACGTAAGAACATCAGGCGCACAGGTTATTCAGCGCAAGGGTGCTACATTCTACGCTATCGCAGTTTCTGTATGCCACATCTGTGAAAGAATTCTCCACGGCATCGACACAGTTCTCCCTGTATCAACAATGATGCACGGTGAATACGGCGTTGACGACGTATGCTTAAGTACACTCAACCTTGTAGGCAAGGAAGGCGTACGCAAGGTTAATGTTCCTCTTACAGACGAAGAACAGGCTAAGCTTCAGAAGAGCGCAGAAGCACTTAAGGAAGTTATCAAAAATCTTGATATCTGATAGAGTCACTGATTTTTCAGATATATCAGATATATCAGGATTATAAATATAAGGAGTAAATAAACTATGGAATATCGTATAGAACATGATTCTATGGGCGAAATGAAAGTTCCTGCAGACCGCCTCTGGGCTGCTCAGACACAGAGAAGCCACGAAAATTTCGAAATCGGTGTTGATATTGAAACAATGCCAAGAGAAATCACTCACGCATTCGGAATTCTCAAGAAGGCTGCTGCACTTGCAAACCACGAACTCAAGAGCGAAAAGATGACAGCTGAAAAGCTTGCAGTTATCACACAGGCATGTGATGAAGTAATCTCAGGCTCACTCAACAGTCATTTCCCTCTCGTTGTATGGCAGACAGGTTCAGGCACACAGTCAAACATGAACACAAACGAAGTTATCGCTAACCGCGCTAACCAGCTTGCTGACAAGAAACTCGTTCATCCTAACGATGATATCAACATGAGCCAGTCATCAAACGACACATTCCCTACTGCTATGCACATTTCAGCTGTAATCGCTATCGAAGACAAGCTTCTTCCTGCAGTTGAAACACTTATTGCTACATTCAAAAGACTTGAAGCTGAAAACGAAGGCATTGTTAAGTCAGGACGTACACACCTCCAGGATGCAACACCTATCAAGTTCAGCCAGGAAATCAGCGGATGGCGTTCAAGCCTCGAAAGAGATGCTGAGCTCCTCAGAATGGCAGTTAAGCCTCTCTGCGAACTCGCTCTCGGCGGCACAGCTGTCGGCACAGGTCTCAACGCTCCTAAGGGCTTTGATGAACTTGTTGCCAAGAAGGTTTCTGAGCTTACAGGCAAGCCATTCGTAACAGCTGCAAACAAGTTCCACGCTCTTACTTCAAAGGATGAATTTGTATTTGCACACGGCGCAATCAAGGCTACAGCATGTGACATGATGAAGATTGCCAACGACGTAAGATGGCTTGCATCAGGTCCAAGAGACGGTCTCGGAGAAATCCGCATTCCTGAAAATGAACCTGGTTCATCAATCATGCCTGGCAAGGTAAACCCTACACAGTGTGAAGCTGTAACAATGGTTGCAGTTCAGGTAATGGGTAATGATACAGCAGTTACAGTAGCTGCTTCACAGGGTAACTTCGAACTTAACGTGTTTATGCCTGTTGCTGCATACAACTTCCTTCAGTCTGCACGTCTCCTTGCTGAAGCTATTATGTCATTCAACAAGAACTGTGCTGTAGGCATCACTGCTGACAAGGAAAAAATGCACCACAATCTTCACAACTCTCTTATGCTCGTAACAGCACTCAACCCTTATATCGGATATGAGAACGCTGCCAAGACAGCCAAGAAGGCATACAAGGACAACATCTCACTTAAGCAGGCATGTGTTGAACTTGGCTTCCTCACAGAGGAAAAATTTGACGAGGTATTCCATCCTGAACAGATGGTTTAACCATACAGTAAAGTATTGGAGGTAAACAATGAAAGTCAGTTATTTCCCAGGCTGTACCCTCCGTACAAAGGCAAAGGATCTTGATTTCTATGCTCGTAAGTGCGCTGAAATTCTCGGCGTTGAGCTCTGCGAAATCAAAGACTGGCAGTGCTGCGGCGGCGTATTCGTTTCTGCAAAGGACGAAGTAGCTTCCAAGCTCTCCAGTGTTCGTGCTCTTGCTGCTGCAAGAGACGAAGAACAGCCTCTTGTTACGGTTTGTTCAGCATGCCACAATGTAATCAAGCAGACTAACAGCGCAATGCAGAATGACCCTGATTTTGCTGCAAAGGCAAATCTTTACATGTCACAGGACAGCAATGCTTCAGCACCATACAACGGTGAAACAGAAGTATACCACTATCTTGAACTTCTCCGCGATGTAGTAGGCTTTGACAAAATCAAAGAAGCTGTAAAGAATCCGCTTACAGGCAAGAAAATTGCTGCTTACTACGGATGCATGCTTCTCCGTCCGGGCAAAGTTATGAACTTTGATGATCCGGAAAATCCAACAATAATTGAAGACTTCATCAGAGCTCTCGGCGCTGAACCGGTCGTATATCCTGAAAGAAACGAATGCTGCGGTGCTTACGTAGTACTCGAGGATGCAGACTCAGCTAAGAAGAAGAGCAGCAAGGTAGCAGACAGTGCTGCAAATCACGGCGCTGAAATGATCGTTACCGCCTGTCCTCTCTGCAAGTACAACCTTGAAAAGAACACAAGTGTTGTTCCTGTAGTATACTTCACAGAACTTCTCGCCATTGCACTTGGTGTAAAGGAGGATACAGATGCTGAATAAAACAGAGCGTCAGAAGGAACAGATCCTTCGCATGAGCGGTGTAAACCCACTCAAGTGTATGCGCTGCGGCAAGTGCTCAGGTACATGCCCTTCATACGATGAGATGGAATATCATCCGCATCAGTTTGTATATATGGTTGAAACAGGAGATATCGAAACTCTCAGAAATTCTGATTCAATCTACAAGTGCCTTTCATGCTTTGCATGTGTTGACAGATGCCCTAGAGGCGTTGAACCTGCAAAGATCGTTGAAGCAGTAAGACTTACTGTTATCCGTGAAAAAGGTGCAAATCATCTCACAGCAAACGAAATTCCGGCACTCCTCGATGATGAAACTCCACAGCAGCTTCTCATGAGTGCTATGAGAAAATATTCCAAGTAAGAAAGGAGAAAAATAATCCCATGCAGAGAATCGGAGTATTTGTCTGTCACTGCGGTACTAACATTGCCGGAACGATAGACGTAAAAGCAGTTGCTGAAGCGCTGAAGAACGAACCTGGTGTTGTTTTCTCCACAGACTATCAGTACATGTGTTCACAGGCAGGTCAGGATATCATCAAGAATGCCATTGCTGAACACAAACTCACAGGCATCGTAGTATGTTCATGTTCACCTCGTATGCACGAAAACACATTCCGTAAGACAGCAGCTGCTGCAGGACTTAACTCATACATGGTTGAAATCGCAAACATCCGTGAACAGTGTTCATGGGTTCATAAGGAAATGCCGGTAGGTACAGAAAAGGCAATCATCCTCGGCAAGGCAGCTGTTGCAAAGGTAAACCTCAACGCTCCTCTTACACCTGGTGAAAGCCCTGTAACAAAGCGTGCTCTCGTTATCGGCGGCGGTATCGCCGGTATCCAGACTGCACTTGATATTGCAGATGCCGGCTTCCCTGTAGACATCGTTGAAACAAAGCCTACAATCGGCGGTAAGATGGCTCAGCTCGACAAGACATTCCCTACACTTGACTGTGCTGCATGTATCCTCACACCAAAGATGGTTGAAGTTGCACAGCACGAAAACATCAGAATCTTCTCATACTCAGAAGTTTCAGAAATCAAGGGCTTCGTTGGTAACTTTGATGTTACAATCAAGCGCCGTGCACGTTACGTAAAGGAAGACCTCTGTACAGGATGCGGTGCATGTACTGAAAAGTGTCCTCAGAAGAAGGTTCCTAACGAATTTAACCTTGGTATGGACAACCGCCGTGCAATCTACATTCCGTTTGCACAGGCAGTACCTAAGGTAGCAACAATTGACGCTGACTACTGTACAATGCTCAAAACAGGCAAGTGCGGTGTCTGCTCAAAGGTCTGCACGGCAGGTGCTATCGACTACCAGGCAAAGGACGAATTTGTTGAAGAAAAGTACGGTGCTATCGTAGCTGCAACAGGTTTCAATCCTATCTCAATGGACAAGTTCGACGAATATGCTTATTCACAGTCAAAGGATGTTATCACATCACTCGAATTCGAAAGACTTACAAACGCTGCAGGTCCTACAGCAGGTAAGCTTCTCCGCCCTTCAGACGGCGAACATCCTCACACTATCGTATTTGTACAGTGCGTAGGTTCAAGATGTGCTGCATGCGCAGAAAAAGGCAAGGAATACTGTTCAAAGATCTGCTGTATGTACACAGCAAAGCATGCTATGCTTACACGTGACAAGTATCCTGATACTGATGTTTACGTATTCTATATTGACGTACGTACACCAGGTAAGGCATTTGACGAGTTCTATCGCCGTGCTGTTGAAGAATACGGTGTTCACTACATCAAGGGCATGGTAGGCAAGGTTTCACCTGAAGGAAACAAGCTTAAGGTTCAGGCTTCAGACCTCATCGCAGGCAAGCAGCTTCATATCGATGCTGACCTCGTTGTTCTTGCTGCTGCAATCGAACCTGACAAGTCTGCACGCCCTCTCGCTACAATGCTTACAGCAAGTATGGATACAAATGACTTCTTCACAGAAGCTCATCCAAAGCTTCGTCCTGTAGAAAGCCCGACAGCAGGTGTATTCCTCTCAGGTACATGTCAGGGTCCTAAGGATATTCCTGAAACAGTATCACAGGCAGGCGCTGCTGCATCAAAGGTTATCGGTCTTCTTGCAAAGGACAAGCTCACAGGTAACCCATGTGTTGCTCACTCAGATGAAAACATGTGTAACGGCTGTTCAACATGCGGAAACGTATGTCCTTACGGTGCTATCACATACGAAGACAAGGAATTCAGAATGCCTGACAGAACAACAAAGATGCGTCGTATCGCAGTTGTTAACGAAGCAGTATGTCAGGGATGCGGCTGCTGTACTGTTGCATGTATGTCAGGCGCTATGGATCTCAAGGGCTTCATGAATAAACAGATTATGGCGGAGGTAGACGCAATATGCAAGTAAACGGAGAATTCAAGCCGCTTATTGTGGCTTTCTGCTGTAACTGGTGTTCCTACGCAGGTGCTGACCTCGCAGGTAACAACAGACTTAATTATCCGGCAGAAGTAAAGATTATACGTGTTCCATGCTCATGCAGAGTAAACCCTATGTTCATTCTCCGTGCTTTCCAGCGCGGTGCTGACGGTGTTATCCTCTGCGGATGTCATCCGGGAGACTGTCACTATACATCAGGTAACTATTACACACGCCGCCGTATGGCTCTTCTCTTCTCAATGCTCGATTACCTCGGCATCGAAAAGGAACGTACACGTGTGGAATGGGTATCAGCAGCTGAAGGTGCAAAGTTCGCTGCTACAATGAACGATTTCGTTGAGAAGGTTACAGCACTCGGCGAAAACAAGAGACTGGAGGATCTGCGATGCAAGAAATAAAACGCGAAGACCTCATAGCAAAGGCTGCCCAGTTACTTGCTGACGGCACAGTAGACCGTGTTATTGGCTGGAAGAAGGGTGAATTTGATTATGACGTAACACCTGCAGTGTTCACTTCAAAGGAAGAACTCGAAAACGAATTCGTATGGAACGACTTCTGCGGTGCAAACTTCTCAAAGTATCTTAGAAAAGAAGCAGAAAAGACTGAAAGCAAGGCTGCTGTTTTCCTTAAGCCATGTGATACATACAGCTTCAATCAGCTTCTTACAGAACATAAATTTGACCGTGAAAAGGTTTATGCTGTAGGCGTACCATGTAACGGTATGCTCGATGACAGCAAGATAAAGGCTGCTGCAAACGGTATTTCTTCTGTTTCAGAAGAAAACGGCAAGGTAGCTGTTGAAACACTCTATGACGGAAAAATCACTCTCGAAAGAAACGAAATGCTCGCTGAAAGATGCGTAAACTGCAAGTCAAAGAAGCATGTTGCATACGATGAACTTCTCGGCGAAGACGGCGAAGTTCTCGACAGTGCAAGATTCGACGAAGTAGCAAAGATCGAAGCTATGTCTGCTGACGAACGTTTTGCATTCTGGCAGAACGAACTTTCACGCTGCATCAGATGTAACGCATGCCGTAACATCTGTCCTGCATGTACATGTGAAAAGTGCGTATTTGACAACCCTGATTCAGGTGTTGAAAACAAGGCAATCGCTGATTCATTCGAAGAAAAGATGTTCCACATCATCCGTGCATTCCACGTTGTTGGAAGATGTACAGACTGCGGCGAATGCTCCAGAGTATGTCCTCAGAACATTCCGCTTCACCTCCTTAACCGTAAGTTCATCAAGGATATCAACGGTTTCTACGGTGATTATCAGGCTGGTGCTGAAGCAGGAAGCCGTGCTCCGATTGTAGACTTCACAAAGGAAGACCTTGAACCTGGTGAAGCAGTGGAAAGAGGTGGCGAAAATGCGTAAAATTTCACTTGACAAATTAAATCAGCTTTTCGCTGAAATCGCATCAAAGAACAGCCTCTACATTCCTGTTGATACAGCTGCAGGTGCAAAATACGAAAAGTATGACGGCACACAGACAATGTCTGACGCCCTCAATACAACAAGAAGTGCAAAGGACTTCTTCTTCCCTCAGACTGAAAACCTCGTTGATTTCAAAGTTGAAGGAAAGAATATCGAAATAAAGGAACCTGTGAACGAATATGAAGACTTCGTTATCTTCGGCGCTCGTGCCTGTGACGTAAAGAGCTTCGAAATTCTTGACAGAGTATTCCTTGCAGATCCTGTTGATAACTTCTACAAGAACCGCCGCGAACACGGTGTTGTAGTTTCAATGGCCTGCACAAAGCCTGCAGAAACATGTTTCTGCGGCACATTCGGAATTGATGCAGCAGCTCCTGCAGGCGACATCGTATGCCACAAAACAGCTGATGCAGTATATTTTGACGCAAAGACAGACAAGGGTGCCAAGCTTCTTGAAAGCTTAAACGCTCTTACAGAAGATACAGACAGTGCTGCAGTTGATGCTCAGACTGCTCAGACAAGAGAAGTACTTAAGAAGCTCCCTCTTGCAGGCCTTGATGCTTCAGCATTCGGCGCTGACAAGACAATGGAATTCTTCAACAGACCTGAATGGCAGACAATTTCAGAATCATGTCTCGGATGCGGCACATGTACTTTCGTCTGCCCTACATGCCAGTGCTACGACATCAAGGATTTCAACACAGGAAACGAAGTTAAGCGTTACCGCTGCTGGGATTCATGCATGTACTCAGACTTCACAAAGATGGCTCACGGCAACATCCGTAACTCACAGGTTGAACGTTTCCGTCAGAGATTCATGCACAAGCTCGTATACTATCCTACAAACAACGAAGGCATCTTCGGCTGCGTAGGATGCGGACGCTGCATGGCCAAGTGCCCTGTAAACATGAATATCGTTAAGGTAATGAGAAAGTTAGGAGGTAACAAGTAATGGCTATGATGAATGATCCTCTTATTCCTGTAATCGGCGTTGTTACTGACATCCGTATAGATACACCGGACGTTAAGACATTCCGTGTTGTTACTCCTGACGGCAAAAAGGCATTTGACCATATGCCTGGTCAGTGCGCAATGCTCTCAATTCCTGGTGTAGGCGAAGCTATGTTCTCAATTACATCATCTCCTACAAACACAGAATTCATGGAGTTCTCAATCAAGAAGTGCGGATGCCTCACACAGTGGCTCCACGCTATGGAAGTAGGTCAGCAGATTACAATCCGCGGACCATACGGTAATGCATTCCCTGTTGACACAGCTTTTGCAGGCAAGGATATGCTCTTTATCGCCGGTGGTATCGGTCTTGCTCCGCTTCGTTCAGTTATCAACTACTGCCGTCACTATCGTGACCGTTACGGCAAGATTGATATTGTTTACGGTTCAAGAAGCATGGAAGACCTTGTTGACTACAAGGAAATCATCGACGAATGGGTAAAGGATGACGGTATCGACGTACATCTTACTATCGACCGTGAGCAGCCTGAATGGACAGGTCACGTTGGTTTCGTTCCTAACTATGTTAAGGAACTCGGATTCGACACAAACAAGACAGCTATCCTCTGCGGACCTCCGATCATGATCAAGTTCACACTCGCAGGTCTTCAGGAAATCGGTTTTGACAAGACACAGGTTTACACAACAATGGAACTTCGTATGAAGTGCGGTATCGGTAAATGCGGTCGCTGCAATATCGGTTCAAAGTATGTCTGCAAGGACGGTCCTGTATTCAGATGCGATCAGGTTGACGAACTTCCTGACGAATATTAATATCAGCGGACGACGAATTTTTCGTTCTCTGTACGCCGGAAAGCACAAGGCTGACTGTGTCAGCTGATGTGCACGGCAATATACAACAATTAAAAGAAACCGAGAGGAGTTTTTATAATATGGAAAACATGGTAAATGTATACCTGTTCGGCAAACAGTATTCTGTTCCGGATCATCTCACAATCATGCGTGCTATGGAATACGCTGGTTACCAGCTCGTTCGTGGATGCGGATGCCGTAACGGATTCTGCGGTGCATGTGCTACTATCTACCGTATCAAGGGTGACACACAGCTCAGAACATGTCTCGCATGTCAGACAAAGGTTGAAGAAGGCATGTACGTTGCTACACTTCCTTTCTTCCCGCTTGTTAAGCAGGTTTACGATATCAATGAAGTAAAGACAACAGAGCAGGTTATGATGCAGCTCTATCCTGAAATCTACGCTTGTGTAGGCTGTAACGCATGTACAAAGAGCTGTACACAGAAGCTCAACGTTATGCAGTACATCGCTTATGCACAGAGAGGCGAATTCGAACTCTGTGCTGAAGAATCATTTGACTGCGTAATGTGCGGCGTATGTTCATCACGCTGCCCTGCTGGTATCTCACACCCACAGGTTGCAATGCTTGCAAGAAGAATCAACGGTAAGTACCTCGCACCTAAGAGTGAACACCTCGAAAACAGAGTTAAGGAAATCGAAAACGGCGACTTCAAGGAACTTCTTGAAGGTCTCATGGGCAAGCCGGTTGAAGAAATGAAAGAACTCTACAATACAAGAGAAATCGAAAAGTAAGGAGGATATCAGCAATGTATTCAGCAGAATTTCAGGAATCATTAAAGAAGGTTGAAGCTAACAGAGCTGCAAATACTGCTCTTGAACCAAGACGTATGACAGCTCAGGAAAAGGACGATCTCCTCGCAGCTTACCATCCTGACTATAAGAAGAGCGAATTTTCAGAGCTCAAAATCGGTCCTAACAAGGGTGAAGTAGTTCCTCACGAACTCGTTGAAATCCTTCAGGCTAACAGCCGTATCAAGGCTTCAGACGTTGACCTTAACGATATTAAGTATGACGTTGATGTTCTCATCATCGGCGGCGGCGGTGCAGGTACTTCTGCAGCTGTTGAAGCTCACGAAGCAGGCGCAAACGTAATGATCGTTACAAAGCTCCGTATGGGTGATGCAAACACAATGATGGCTGAAGGCGGTATCCAGGCTGCTGACAAGGAAAATGACTCACCTGCACAGCACTACATCGACGCTTTCGGCGGCGGTCACTTTGCTGCTAAGAAGGAACTCCTTGCAAAGCTCGTAACAGATGCTCCCGGCGCTATCAAGTGGCTCAACGAACTCGGCGTAGAATTCGACAAGGACGAAACAGGCCGTATGGTAACAACACACGGCGGCGGTACATCACGCAAGAGAATGCACGCAGCAAAGGACTACTCAGGTGCTGAAATCATGCGTACACTCCGTGACGAAGTTATCAACCGCGGTATCAACGTTGTTGACTTCACATCAGCAGTTGAACTCATCCTCGACGAAAACGGAAGAGCAGCCGGTGCAGTTCTCATGAACATGGAAACACAGGAACTCATGGTTGCACGTGCAAAGACAGTTGTTATCGCTACAGGCGGTGCAGGACGTATGCACTACCAGGGCTTCCCTACATCAAACCACTACGGTGCAACAGCTGACGGTCTCGTACTCGGCTACAGAGCAGGCGCTAAGCTCCTCTATCCTGAAACACTTCAGTACCACCCTACAGGTGCTGCATTCCCACAGCAGATTTTCGGTGCTCTCGTAACTGAAAAGGTACGTTCACTCGGAGCTAAGCTCGTAAATGCAAACGGTGAAGTTTTCATGCACCCACTGGAAACACGTGACGTATCTGCTGCTTCAATCATCCGTGAATGTTCAGACAGAAACAACGGTATAAGCACTGGTACAGGCAAAGCTGTATGGCTCGATACACCAATGATCGAAATCATCGGCGGCGAAGGCACAATTGAAAAGCGTATCCCGGCTATGATGCGTATGTTCGCAGAATACGGCATTGATATCCGCAAGGAACCAATCCTTATCTACCCAACACTTCACTACCAGAACGGCGGTCTTGACATCAGCGTAAACGGTATGACAACAAACGTTGAAAACCTCTTTGTTGCCGGTGAAGCTGTCGGAGGTATCCACGGCAAGAACCGTCTCATGGGTAACTCACTCCTCGACATCATCGTATTCGGTCGTAACGCTGGTATCAACGCTGCAGCTACAGCAAAGAATGTAACAGTAGGCAAGCTTACACTCGATCACATCGCTAAGTTCGATGCTGAAAGAGAAGCAGCCGGCATCAAGACAGATGTTGTTTCACCAAAGTTACTTCCTGACTATCGTTTTGACAAGGCAGGCATGTAATCATCTCTGCTTCTTAAATCACAGAAACACCATGCTCAAACCCCTGCATTCTGCAGGGGTTTGACGTGTGTTTTAAGCATCGTCCAAATCACAAAAAGGAATGATGCTTCAATATAATTGTTTGGACAGTCCGACAAAAACAGCATGTCGGCTGCCATGTATGTATTTTTTGGAGGTTTTTTTAATGGACTTATTTAATGGTGTTATATCCATTACAGGAATCGGTTTCCTGATGTTCGTAGTATTCATTGTCACAGCACTTGGTTATCTTCTCGGAAGAATAACAATCAAGGGTGTTTCACTCGGAACAGCCGGTGTATTCATTGTAGCACTTCTTTTTGGTGCACTCGTATTCACAGTTGACGGTACAAACCTTGTTACAAGCGTTTTCGGTGCTGAAAACACACCAGTTGCCAAATCAAACTTCAAGATTATTGAAAATCTCGGACTTATCATGTTCGTTACTTCAGTTGGCTTTATTGCCGGTCCGAACTTCTTCTCAAATCTTAAGAAGAACTTCAAGTCATATGCAGCTCTTTCTCTTATAATCATCATCCTCGGCGGCCTTACAACAGTATTCTGTATCAAGGTTCTCGGATGCGGAACAGAAATGGCTGTAGGTCTCCTTTCAGGTGCTCTCACATCAACACCTGCATTCTCTGCAGCAAAAGATACTATCAATACACTCTATGAAGGAAATGCAGACAAGATTCAGGAGCTTGAAGATATCGTAACTGTTGGTCACGGTATTGCTTACCTCTTCGGTGTTGTAGGCGTTGTACTTTTTGTACAGATTATTCCTAAAATTCTTAAGGCAAACCTTGATGAAGAACGTGCAAAGATCGCTTCAGTAGACACTGGTGCAAACAAAAACGAAGGCAAAAAGCTTTTCAATGTTGATAATTTCGGTCTCGCTGCATTTGCTATTGCAGTTGTTATCGGTATGTTCATCGGCGGCATCAAGATTCCAATGGGTAAATCATCATTCTCACTCGGTACAACAGGCGGATGTCTTCTCGCATCACTCGTAGTTGCTCACTTCGGTCACTTCGGACCAATTAACATGAAGCCTGAAAAGAAAATGCTCGAACTCTTCCGTGAATTCGGTCTTATGGCATTCCTTATCGGCGCCGGTATCCCGGGCGGTGCTTCATTCGTTAATTACTTCCAGGCTGAATACTTCCTCTACGGTATGCTTATGACACTCGTTCCTATGATTGTTGGTTTTATCATTGCAAAGTTTGTTATCAAGCTTCCTCTCTTCAACAATCTCGGCGGTATCACAGGCGGTATGACATCAACACCTGCACTTGGTACACTTATCAACGTTGCAAAGACTGATGACGTTGCTTCTGCTTATGCAGCAGCATATCCAATCGCTCTTATCGCTGTTGTACTTGTTTCACAGTTCATTATAATGTTCTGCTGATAAATATACAGCACAAATCAGCTGACTGTAAGCACAGAATTACAGTTATAGTAAACGCAATAAATTGCGTTTACTATTAGCCGATATGCACGGAGATGCCGAAGGCATCGGATGTGCAAGGCAATATTAATAGAATAAATACAGTGAACGTCAAATTTATTTTGACGTTCACTGTAAATCAGACGGGTGGTAAATATGAAACAGATTGAGGTATCGCGTGCGACTATGGGTCGCCTTCCGGTTTATCTGGAGTATCTTAAAAGTACAGAATCAGGTACTGAAAATATTTCTGCTACTGCCCTTGCAAAAGAGCTTGGTCTGGGTGAAGTTCAGGTCCGCAAGGATCTGGCCGCTGTCAGCGGCGCTGGCAGGCCAAAAACCGGCTATAATGTATCAGAGCTTATAAGTGTTCTCGAAAAATTTCTCGGCCGAAATGACAGCAGCAATGTTGTTATAGTAGGTGCCGGAAAACTCGGAAGAGCACTGCTTGACTACAGCGGATTTAAAGACTACGGTCTTGAAATAATGGCCGCATTTGACAAAGAAGTAAATGAACCTGAAAAAAGCAAACAGGGCAAACCTGTTTACTCCATGGATCTTCTGGATGATTTCTGCAGGGAAAACAATATCCGGATAGGAGTAATCGCAGTCCCTGCAAGCAGTGCTCAGGAAGTATGCGACCGCTTTGTAAAAAACGGTATACGTGCAGTCTGGTGCTTCGCTCCATGCTCACTTACCGTCCCTGACGGAATCCCTGTACAATACGAAAATATGGCCCTTTCACTCGCATATCTGAATAAGAAAATCTGATTCAGAAAACAAGCCAGGGCAACAATAACTTCAGATTAAGATCACCCCATGGATTAGCAGTAATTCATGGGGTGATTTTTCACAATTAAATGTAATAAACATTTACGTCGATTTTACATTTTTCCATTGTATTTATCTTAAAAATATGTTATAATAACTAAAATGATGTTTTATATGTCAGGGGGAGGGATACGATGCAGGGAACTGACGAAAAAAACATATACTGCAACGCGTATGTTACCTATCATTATGATACAAAAAAGTTTATATATACACCATCAGTAACCAAAATTTTCGGCGACTGCTTTGACAACAGACCGATATGGGAAATCTTTTCTGATGAAAACATAGCTGCTCCTTCAGCCGGCGAAGAAATCAGAAAAGCAATACATAGTCTGATTGAAGACGACAGCATGAGTATACTGTTTCATGAGTTCAACATGAAAACAGTTGATATGAACTACAGAAAAATAAATGCTGTTTTCATCAAAAATACAGTCGATAAAACAATAATCATTACTCTGAGCTGTATTTCAAATATACCTGTCCGGTTCAGAGACGAACTTACCGGACTTCTTACAAGAAAAATGTTTACTGATGACCTCAATTCAGCAATAGCAGTGAAGCCTCTGGAAGAAATCAAAGATTACATACTTGTATATCTCGATGTTATCAGATTCAAGATGGTGAACGATATATTCGGCTCAAAAACCGGAGATAAACTTCTTAAATACGTCGCAGATATTATAGCTGATACAGTCAAAAATTCCGGAATAGGATGCCGAATCGAATCAGACCGTTTTCTTTTCTATACAAGATGTCCTTCTGAAAAAATTGACAGTTTTATTCAGAATCTGCTCGAACGCATATCTGATTTTGAACTTTCTTTTGAAGTAATGTGCAATGCCGGAATTTACAATATTATCGACAAAAATGTCAGTGCTGAATCTGCCATTGACCGTGCTGTTATAGCTCAGCGTTCAATAAAGGGAAGCTACACAAACAGATACGCTGTATATTCAGAAAGCCTGAGAAATGAACTTATAACCGAACAGGAAATATCCGGTCTCATGAAAACAGCAATCAACGAAGAGCAGTTTGTTGTATACTATCAGCCTCAGTACAATCATTCAACCGGTATGCTTGTCGGTGCAGAAGCACTTGTAAGATGGCAGCATCCTGACAAAGGACTTATTTCACCTGGACTGTTTATTCCTATATTCGAAAAGAATGGCTTTATCACAAAACTTGATATGTATGTATTTGAAAAAACATGTCAGTTTCTCAGAAAAAACATTGTTACAAAGATGCATGTGGTTCCGGTATCAATAAACCTTACCAGATACGACATTTTCAGTCCGGACTTTATTGATAATCTTGAAAAAATCAGAACCAGATATGATATTCCTTCAAAGTATCTGCGCGTTGAAATCACCGAATCTGCCGCTCTCGGAAACAGTGAATTCATTAACGAAGCCGTACGCAAGCTTCACAGCTACGGATACATCGTCGAGATGGATGACTTCGGAAGCGGGTATTCATCACTGAATATCCTCAAGGACATTGACTTTGACGTTATCAAGCTTGATATGAAGTTCCTCGATGATAACGGAAGTCTGAACAATAATCGTGGTACAACTATACTGAGCTCAGTAGTACGTATGGTAAACTGGCTTAATCTTCCGATAATCGCAGAAGGCGTTGAAACCTCAGAGCAGGCTGATTTCCTGGAGAGTATCGGATGCTATTATATTCAGGGGTTCTTCTATTCCAGACCGCTTCCTGAGAATCAGTTTGAAAAACTTCTTGGTGAAAGCTCTGTCGGCAGCGCTCTCACCAAAATGCACATTTCAGACAACGGATTCAACAGCAATTATTTCTGGAATGATGATGAACTGAACTCGCTTGTATTCAATCATTTTGTAGGCGCAGCATCAATATTCGAATATAAAGACAGTAAAATGGAAATCCTGCGTGTAAACAAAAAATACCTTCAGGAAATTTCAATGAATATGTCTGAAAAGGATATTATGAACAAGGAAACATATGAGTTCCTTGACAGTGATAATGTTAAGCTTTATATCGATACAATCGAACGTGCTATCAAATCCGGAGCAGAAGAAGAATGTGAAACATGGTTTACATTCAGATCAGAATGCTGCGGTGAGGAACGCATTCTGCTCAGATCCGGCATTCAGATTATGGGCAGAAACGGCGAAGACTATCTTGTGTTCAGCCGAATAAAAAATATTACAGAACAGAAAAAAGCAATATCTGAACTTATCAAAAATGAAAAAGAATTCAAAAGTGCTTTTGAACAGATTGATGTATATATGTGGGAATATGACATACAGACCAGGGATATGAAACCATGCTACAGATGCAGAAAAAATCTTGGTCTCCCTGAACTGGTTAAAAATTATCCTGCACCGTTGTTCGAGTCCGGACTATTCCCGGCTGACTACTCTGATATGTACTATGACTGGATGAAACAGCTTGAAGAAGGTGTATCTTCACTTGAAGGAATCATTCCTCTCACTCCTGACCGCATACCGTTCATCATAAGGTATACAACTGAGTACGACGAAACCGGAAGGCCTCTGAAAGCCTACGGTTCCGCTGCAAGGGTAATCGAATAATTCTGTTAATAAAACACGATAATACCCCTGTCAAAAATCAGAATATCGGGGTTCAAAGCTTCTGTTTATATACAGAGAAAACTGAAAACTTTCAGAAGAATAAAAAATCAGCACATCAAATACGTATCGTAACTTTGATGTGCTGTTTATTTTTTATACTGAACTAACAGTGTAACCTCAGAAACGCTGTTTTCAGCCGGTGATCCTGCAACAGTCTTTAAGGAACCACTGATTAAATCACGTCTTCGACTTGGCGCACATTCTGCTTGCATATTTCCCGTCATCCAGCACAAAAACTCCTTGACA
>DCGK01000056.1:0-2137 GCA_002315235.1 Ruminococcus sp. UBA1780 | reverse complement strand
AAAAATCTGTCTGCGCATCATGTACACCAGACTTAATCAGTGATTCCTTAATTACAGAGCTGTCATCCGAAAAGCTGCAGCCAGTAATGATGATATTCACTGTCATTACTGAAGCAGTATCCAATACCTGTTACCCTGTAGTCCGGTTTAAGAATATTTGCCCTGTGTCCTTCAGAGTTCATCCACTGCATAACCGCATCATAAGGTGTATCCGATCCTGCAGTGACATTTTCCCCCATAGCTCCTGCAGGCAGTCTGTATTCGATGAATATTGAATCCCATTTACTTCCGTCAGGCCTTGTATGACCAAAGCTGGATGGCTGTTCCTCAGCCCTGTGCTGTGCTGCGGAATTATATAATTCCGTGCATTCAAGCGGATTCAGTCCGTTCTGAATTCTTATTTCATTTATAAGTCTGTAAACCTCTCTCTGAAAATCAGATGCTGATGACGGAGCTTCGGTATTGATAACTGCCGGCTCCGGTTCAGGTTCAGGCTGTGCCGGTGCTTCAGTTTCCGGCGGATCAGTTTCCTGAGGTTCCGTTTTAGTTTCGGTCTCAGACTGATTTTCGGTTTCTGACTCCTTCCTCTCTGTATCTGATGTAACTGAAGAAGCAGCCGCCGGTGAAGTTTCTGTCACATCCGTAGCAGTAAGAACTGTGGTCATTACAGAAGTCGTTCCTGCAGTAGAAAATGAAACTGTACCGGATGACAACTCCGGCCCTGACGTTACAGTTACACTCTGCTTAACGCCTGATGCAGCGCCAGCTTCAGTTGCTGTAAGCTGTGCTGCATCAGAAACGGATTCAGACACAATAAAGCTCAGTTCGGAATAATCAGAACTTACTGAGCTGTTAATTTCAACACTGTTCTGCACATAATACCCCAGTGCAAGACAGCTTCCGACAATGATAACTGATACCAGCGCCGAAACATTATCCTTTTTCAAACAAATCCCTCCCAGTACAATACCATTCTGCACATACGCCAGACAGGCTTCGCACAAAACGGTCAGCAGCCGGCACCAGATATATTATGATGCAGACTAAATCAATAAAATACCATATCTCAATTATACACTGTCAACAAAATCATGTCAACAAACAAGTATTAATTCTCTTTTTGGTACAATATCAGACCGCTATACTTCACATAAATTCTAATTTTTATTTTAATTCTGGTTTTTTTACGATTTTCTATTGACAAATCATGCTCTGTATGATATAATAATACCTGTTGAAAACAACATCACAAATAGGGGTGTGGTTCAATGGTAGAATAGGGGTCTCCAAAACCTTTGACGTGAGTTCGATTCTTACCACCCCTGCTCAAAAACCTTCGATTTAATCGAAGGTTTTTCTTTTTATAACCAGTTTTTCAGACGGATGTTAGGCGCTCTGCTTTTCACATCGAAGAATTGCTTTCATTCAGCAGAAGATTGAGATCCTGCCTGACTAAGAAAGCAGCAAAACCAAGATACGTATTTACGTACTCTATTTAACAACCCCTAAAAAAAGTCTTCGCAGCTCATTCCTGCGAAGACTTTTTTTAGATTCCGCTTATAATAACTTTGCATTCAGCATTTTTTATTTCACGGCTACGCTTTCCATTTGCTGAACATTTCCGGTTCACTTTCTGAACAGTCAATAAATCTTAACTCAAAAGCTCCGTTCTCCATGATTGATGCAATACCAAGGGTACTCCTGGCATCTACATTTGTTGCGCCCTGAACTGCTCGCGCCGTCCCGCTTATCTTAATCACACAGTCCATAAACTCTTTGAGATCAGCCCTGGAATTAAGCTTTATCATAATAACGTTGTCCATAATATTTATACCTTTCAGTTATAAATTCAGATCATATTAACAATACTTATATTATAACTCATTTTTATTATATGGTCAATATCTATATCGTTATACCTGATTATGGAACACACTAATTCTCATTGGTATTTTTGTATAATATAACATCACAGAGGATATCCTCCGCCTATATATATTTATTTTATAGTGAAAGTCAAAATATATTTGACGTTTAATATAATTGTCTATTCCTTTTAATAACAGATGTAAAAAAAGAGTCCGAACAAACTGTTCGGACTCTTTATAATGGCTCCCCCGACTGGACTTGAACCAGT
>DCGK01000055.1 GCA_002315235.1 Ruminococcus sp. UBA1780 | reverse complement strand
CACAAAAACTCCTTGACATACGATAGTATGCCTGCGTCGTTTTTATTCAGTCTGACGAAAATTCTGACTGCGCATTCTGTACGCCAGACTTAATCAGTGTTTCCTTAAGGAAAACAAAATGATTTCGGGAACGATTTTATGATAAAAATTAATTTCACTCTGGATTTTCTGTTGAAAGCCGGATTCTTTTATGTTATAATAAATACGTATATATTTGTATTGTATATGATAATTTATAGATAAAAAAGGATGATTATATATAATGAAAAACAGAAAGGTTTTTCTGGCATTTACACTGTCACTTATGCTTTCTGCAGGCACTGTGCTTACTTCATGTCAGAAGGAAGCTGCTGAACAGACAGCGGATACTGAACATGATGCTGCAGTTACAACAGAAGCTGTTCCGGAAGAGGAAGATGCTGATGACTATATTCCGCCGGTTTATGTTGAATGTGCCAATGAGGAGATTCACGACGGCAAACTTATTCTTGTAAACAGAGAATACGGATATGATGACAGTTTCAACGCTAATCTTGTAAATATTTACGCGAATAAAAGTGATAACTATACAGTTGACGGTTCCACAATGGAACTTGACAGGGATATGCTGAATGCAATCAATACAATGCTTGATGATTTTGCTGCAAAAACAGGCATCACAAATGTTATTGCAAACAGCGGATACCGTTCATTTGAAGAACAGAAGCAGATGTATGATGATGATCTTGAGGCTACCGGTCTTACAGAATCAGAGCTTGTTGCTCCTCCCGGACACAGTGAGCATCATACAGGTCTGGCAATGGACTTTGCTGTTGCAAGCGGAGACGGCTATCCGGCTCTGAAAAATGAAGGCGAATACAAGTGGATTTATGACAATGCGCATAACTACGGCATGTTTCTGAGATATACTTCACAGAACAGGCATATTACAGGATACATGGCTGAATCATGGCATTTCAGATATGTCGGACCTGTTCATGCATCACTTATCTGGAAAATGGGTGTTGCGTATGAGGAATATATCGGATTTCTTAAGGATTTTGAATTTGACAACGCTCTTGAGTACAGGCATTCAGATACTGAATTCTACAGAATTTATTATGTACCTGCTGATTTGGACAGTGACAAGACCGAGATTCCTATTCCTTATGAAGCCTTCGGAACAGGGGCTGACAAGTGGGAATATGATATTTCCGGAAACAATGCAGACGGATTTATCGTAACAGTAAAGATACCTGAACTTTCTCCTGACTATGATGATTCATATCTCTATCTGTTTAACTCAAATCCGGAACTGGCTGATTATCAGTCTCCGGATGAAGAAGAATATGATGACAGTTCAGAATATGCAGATGATACTTTTGACAGTACAGATTCTTCAGCAGAGACTGAAGAGACAGAAGCTGAATCTTCTTCCGAAGGAAATATACCTGATTCCGAAGGGGAAGCCGGCTGGTAAAATAAAGGGGTGTTTGATTTATGATATTGCAGGATTTTTATGACGGAAAATCATTTGATGCCTATGAGTTTTTCGGTGCGCATCGGGAAAACGGTAAAATGATTTTTCGTACATATGCTCCGAATGCTGAGTATATTGATGTGATTGGCAGTTTCAACGGCTGGAACGGCGGCAGAATGATACAGGAAGGACGCAGCGGCGTTTTTACCTTCGTCTCGGATACCGCCAGATTCGGTGACCTGTATAAGTATCGTATAAAATACAGCGACGGTAATGCTGTTGATCACTGTGATCCCTATGGGTTCGGCATGGAACTTCGTCCGGCCAGCGCATCGGTTATTACGGATCTGAGCAGTTACAATTGGCATGACGGTGAATGGATGAAAAAAAGGACAAGAAACTTTAATTCACCGCTGAGTATCTATGAGGTTCATCTGGGTTCATGGCGTACCAATCCCGATAACGAAAACGGGTGGTATACCTATTCGGAGATTGCGGACAGGCTTATTGATTATGTTAAGGAAAACGGATTTACGCACATTGAGTTTATGCCTCTTTCTGAACATCCGGCTGACGAATCCTGGGGTTACCAGAATACCGGATTTTACAGTCCTACATCAAGATACGGAACAGCAGCTGAACTGATGGAGCTTGTTGATAAATGCCATCAGGCCGGGATAGGTGTTATTATAGATTTTGTACCTGTTCATTTTGCAGTTGACGGATACGGACTCAATTACTATGACGGTTCTGATCTTTACAATCTTCCGAACAATGATGTCGGAAACAGTGAATGGGGTACTCTGAATTTTAACCATTCAAGACGTGAGGTTGCGTGTTTTCTTCAGTCATGTGCAAACTACTGGCTGAAGGAATATCACTTTGACGGTATCCGCATGGATGCCATCAGCCGCGCAATTTACTGGAAGGGTGATCCAAACAGAGGAGTAAATGAAAATGCAGTGAAGTTTATTGCGGCTATGAACACCGGACTTCACGCTCTTCATCCTCAGGCTATGCTGATTGCTGAGGACAGCACATCATTTATCAAGGTTACTGCATCAGCTGAATACGGCGGACTTGGTTTTGACTATAAGTGGGATATGGGCTGGATGAATGATACTCTTGATTATTTCAGGGTTCCTCCTCAGTACAGACCTGATCACTATTATGAACTTATTTTCTCAATGGACTATTTCTTCAGTGAGCATTTTATTCTTCCTTTCTCGCATGATGAGGTTGTTCACGGAAAAGCAACCATCTCACAGAAAATGTGGGGTGACTATGACAAAAAATTCCCTCAGGTACGTGCTCTCTATATGTACATGTTTGCTCATCCCGGAAAGAAGCTGAATTTCATGGGAAATGAAATTGCTCAGTTCCGTGAATGGGATGAAAAGAGAGAACAGGACTGGGATATGCTGAAATATCCGCTTCATGACAGTTTTCACAGATATTTTACAGACCTGAACAGAATTTACTCATCATATGAAGCGCTTTACAAAGATGAACTTAATGACATGAATTTCAGGTGGATTGAATCCTATGCCAGGGATAAGTCAGTTTACATTTTTGAAACAGGTCTTGGAAAAAAGAAAATAATTTCTGCTTTTAATTTCTCTGACAATGACTACAGCGAATATATTTTCAATGTTCAGGGAAAAAGAAAAATCACTGAGCTTATAAGCAGTGACTATGACTATTACAGCGGTTCTTCACGCAGAGGCGAAAATGAACCTGCTGTTTACTACGACGGTGACGGGGATTATTCACGTGTTACCGTTCATCTTCCGCCTTTTACAGGGGTAATGTATCTGTCGGAGGAATAAAATCAGCATGAGGTGTGTTATGACTGCATGCTAAAAATGAATTAAAAGGGGTTAGAAAAAATTGAAAAACTTAATTGCAAATGTTAAAGAACCATTACTGCCTATTCACGAGATAAACGGCTACAAGGTGCGTCCGGGATTTTATCTTATAAACGGTGCAACCGCTATTCAGAACGGTGTAAATTTTACTATTCATTCGTTCAGCGCAACTTCATGTGAACTTCTGCTTTTCAGAAGGGATGAAACAGAACCGTTCGCTATTCTTCCGTTCCCTGAGTCATACAGAGTCGGAAATACATTTTCAATGATTGTTTTTGATATTGATATTACAGAGTTTGAATATGCCTATCGTATGGACGGTCCTTATGACACCAGACAGGGACTCATTTTCAATAAGGAGGCATATCTGCTTGACCCGTATGCAAGAGCGGTTACAGGACAGGCTGAATGGGGGGTCAAGAGAAAACAGAAAAAGAATGTGTACCGTGCAAGAGTTGTTGATGATACTTTTGACTGGGGAGACTGTTCACAGCCTCATCTCAGATTCCGTGACCTTATTATTTATGAGCTTCATGTACGCGGCTTTACATATGACAAGTCATCAGGCGTAAAGGATAACCGAAGAGGTACATTTGCAGGAATCAGAGAGAAAATTCCTTATCTCAAAAAGCTTGGTGTAAATGCTGTTGAGCTTATGCCTATTTTTGAATTTGACGAGATGGAGGATGTCCGTGTAGTTGACGGAACGACTCTTTATAATTACTGGGGTTACAATACAGTTGGCTTCTTTGCTCCTAATACAGGTTATACCTCAGAGCGTGAACATAATCATGAGGGACGTGAACTCAAGGAGCTTATCAGAGAGCTTCATGAAAACGGAATAGAGGTTATTCTTGACGTTGTATTCAACCATACAGCTGAAGGTGATGAGAGAGGTCCTGTTTTCTCATTCAAGGGAATAGACAACAATATTTACTATCTGCTTACTCCGGACGGACATTACTACAACTTCAGCGGATGCGGAAATTCACTTAACTGTAATCATCCTATCGTTCACCAGTTCATCCTCGACTGTCTGAGACACTGGGTAATTGATTTCCGTATAGACGGATTCCGTTTTGACCTGGCTGCGATTATGGGAAGAAACGAAGACGGTTCACCTATGCAGAATCCACCGATTCTTGAGGCACTTGCATTTGACCCTATTCTTGGTAAGGTTAAGCTTATTGCAGAGGCATGGGATGCAGGCGGACTTTACCAGGTCGGAAGCTTCCCTGCGTGGAAAAGATGGGCAGAGTGGAACGGAAAATACCGTGATGACCTCAGATGTTTCCTTAAGGGTGACGGAGGTATGGCCAAAAATGCCATAACAAGAATCACCGGTTCAAGAGATCTCTATAATCCTGATCACCGAGGAAATAACGCTTCTGTAAACTTTATCACATGTCATGACGGATTTACCCTCTATGATCTGTATGCTTACAACGAAAAGCATAATGAAAAGAACGGCTGGAACAATACCGACGGCGACAACAGCAATAACTGCTGGAACTGCGGCATAGAGGGCGAAACTGATGACGAGACGGTTCTTTCACTCAGAAAGCGTCTCAGAAAAAATGCTTTTGCAACTCTTATGTGCAGCCGTGGTGCAGCTATGTTTCTTGCCGGTGATGAATTCTGCAATACACAGTTCGGTAACAACAATGCGTACTGTCAGGATAACATAACCTCATGGCTTGACTGGAGCAGACTCGAACAGTACAGGGATATGTTTGACTTCTGCAGATTTATGATAAAATTCAGAATGACTCATAATGTAATCAGAAGAAAGACAAAACAGTCAACATGCGGGTATCCGGATATCAGTGTTCATAACGGTTCAGCATGGAATGAGACATTCAACCATGATACAAGACTTATTGGCATAATGTATTCGGGACGTACCACTGATGATACGGAGGATGACTTTATTCTTATCTGCATAAACACTTTCTGGGAAAACCAGAACATGAGTCTTCCGGGACTTCCTCAGGGATTTACATGGAATGTTGCTGTTGATACATGGTTTGACCATGGAGAGGACACTGACTACAACAAGCTTACAGAACGCTATGACAACACAGTTGTTGTGAAACCGCGTTCACTGGTAATTCTCAATTCAGTAAGAAATGACACTGCAGCAAGAGAAGGATAGGGATTTTATCATAAAAACTGAATAATAACTGTAAACGCAGCAGTTCCGGGATGATGATTAAATTCATTGTTCCGGAACTTTTTTATTACAAAATTTTACTGAAATAATAGAAATTTCCCTTATAAAACAGTTGTAAAAATTTCTGAAAAATGTTATAATAAATAAGATTGATTTTTCAGATACTTTCTTTGGTCAGACATGATTCTATACTTCAGGATGACCGTTTACAGCAGGCGTTTGTATTTTATTCTGACGTTCACTGTAATATATATCAGATGCGGAGGGAAGAGTATGGCAAAGGAAAATTCAGGTGCAGTTCGTATTTCAGAAAACGTAATTGTATCGATTGCATCAAATGCAGTCAATGAAATCAGAGGCGTTGAAAAAATTCGTTCAGATTACGGATTTTTCAGAAGATTTATCGACCAGAACAAACCGGTTACTGTTAAGGTAAACGGAGATATCGTCGAAATAAACGCTGATGTGATATTGAAAAACGGTGTAAATGCAGTTAAGGCTGCTGAAAAAATACAGGATGCTGTCAAGGCTGAGGTTCAGTCCATGACAGGTATAACGGTATCAAGGGTTAATGTTAATATATCAGGAATAAGCTTTGAAAAGAAATAAAAGGAGTTTTTTATATGGCAGAAAAATTGACAAGAAGAGAAATCAGAGAAAGTGTATTCTTTATTATTTATGAAACGCTTCTCAGAGATGATCCTGTCGAAGAACTTTTTGAAATTGCAGAGGACATTGACGAAATTTCAGCTGACGATGAAGTAAAGTTCATGGTAAATGATATTCTTGCAAAAACAGAAGAGCTTGATGCTATGATTTCACAGTTCAGCAGGAAGAGAGTACTTTCACGTATTGCGAAGATTAATGTGGCAATTCTCAGAATAGCTTTTTACGAAATTCTTTACAATGACAGAATTCCTGTAAATGCTGCTGTACATGAGGCTGTACTTCTTGCACAGAACTACGCTCATAAGGATGATGTTTCATTTGTTAACGGTATTCTCGGCACATATACAAGAAGTATTGAGGGTGAAAAGGAATAATGTCACTTTTCCTCGGAATTGACACAAGCAACTACACAACATCAACTGCACTTTATGATACAACAACAGGTGAGATGAAGCAGCAGAAGAGGCTTCTGCCGGTTGCAAAGGGAAGTCTCGGACTAAGACAGAGTGATGCTGTGTTTCATCATACAAGACAGCTTCCGGAGCTGATTGAAGCGCTTACCTCTGAAATTAAACCGGATGCCATTGGTGTGTCCGTTAAACCAAGACTTGCGGAGGGTTCGTATATGCCTTGTTTTCTCTGCGGAGAGGGACTTGCCCGTTCGCTTTCTGCAGTAACCGGTGCGTCTTTATTCAGAACATCGCATCAGACCGGACATATTCTTGCAGCACTCTATTCAGCAGGAAGACTTGATCTCACAGGACAGAAATTTCTGGCTTTTCATGTCAGCGGCGGAACAACGGACTGTCTGGTCTGCAGTCCTGACAGTGAAAATATAATTGATATTTCACAGGCAGGAACCTCACTGGATCTTAAGGCAGGACAGGCAGTTGACAGGGTGGGACTAATGCTTGACCTTGAATTTCCGTGCGGAGCGGCTCTCGAGAAGCTGGCGGAGAAAAGCATCAGAAAGTTTAAGATAAAACCTGTTATCCGGGGAAATGACTGCTGCCTTTCAGGACTTGAAAACAAGTGCCGGAAAATGAAGGACGACGGTGAACCCTATGAGGATATTGCAGCTTTCTGCCTTGCATATGTGTATGAAACGGTCAGGGCTATGACTTCTGCGGCAATTGAAAAATACGGTACTATGCCGGTTGTTTTTGCAGGCGGGGTAATGTCTGACCGTATTATCAGACTCAGACTTGAAAAAGATTTTGATGCATATTTTGCAAAGCCTGAGTTTTCATGCGACAACGCGGCAGGTCTGGCTGTATACGCTAAATTAAAATCAGGAGAACGGAAAAATTGACAATACTGACAGTATCACAGCTGAACAGATATATTGCGGCTAAACTTAAGGAAGACCAGAAGCTCAGAGGAATTTTCCTTAAGGGAGAAATTTCAAATTTCAAAAATGCCGGTCACCTTTATTTTACCCTTAAAGACGGGGAAAGCCTGATAAAAGCCGTAATGTTCAGAAGCAGTGCAGATAACCTGAAATTCATGCCTGAAAACGGACAAAGCGTTGTTGTGATGGGTTCTGTTTCAGTTTTTGAAAGAGACGGTGTATATCAGGTTTATGTAACCGATATGATACCTGACGGAGCCGGCAGTGTGCAGGCTGAATTTGAAAAGCTGAAAAAGGAGCTTGCGGCAGAAGGAATTTTTGATTCTGCACACAAGAAGGCGATTCCGGATTTTCCGAAAAGAGTCGGAGTTGTTACTTCGGAAAAAGGCGCCGCACTGCAGGATATGATAAATATTATGTCCAGAAGATATCCTCTTGCCGAAATGTATATTTATCCTTCGCTTGTTCAGGGAGCTGATGCTCCGGCGTCACTTTGCCGTGCACTTAGTATTGCTGACTGCGATGACTGTGATGTTATCATCATAGGCAGAGGCGGAGGCTCTTACGAGGATCTTTCAGCCTTTAATGACCGGCAGCTTGCATATTATATTTATCATCTTAATACACCGGTAATCAGTGCAGTCGGACATGAAACGGATTTTACCATTGCTGATTTTGCTGCGGATATGAGGGCACCTACTCCTTCAGCAGCCGCGGAGCTGGCTGTTCCGGATATCAGCGAGATCAGAAAAGCAATAGATTCACTCGAGTCAAGGGCGGCTAATTCGTTTGAACTTTTAACCGGAAGACTTCAGTCACGCATATCGAACCTTTCAGAGCGTCTTCAGAAGATGTCACCCGAAATGGTTCTTGAAAGAAGAACATCAGAACTTGAACTTAAAATAAAACGGCTTGAATACTCATTCCGGAATCTGACTGAGAAAAAGGAGACGGAACTTTGTTCAAGAATATCGCGGCTTGAAGTGCTTAATCCGCTTGAAGTTCTTAACAGAGGATATGCAGCGGTTTACAGAAACAACAATGATATTGTAACAAATATCTCTGAAATACAGACCGGTGACAGCATCAGAATTGATTTTTCTGATGGTTCTGCTTATGCATCGGTAACGAAAACGGAGTTAAAATAAAATGTCTTTTGAAAAAAAACTTGAGAAACTTGAGCAGATTGTATCTGCACTTGAAGGCGGAAAGATTTCCCTTGATCAGGCAGTCGAACTGTACGGTGAAGGCATGAAGCTTTCACTTGCATGCCGTAAGGAAATCGATGAAGCAAAAATGAAAATTACTATGGCTGGTGAACAGAATGGAACAAAAGTATAAGGATATTATGTCCGGGTATATTTCCGGAATAGAAAGCAGCTTAAAAAAGCTTACAGAGGACACTTCCGGAAATTCAGCACAGAAAAGAATGACAGAAGCAATGCAGTATTCTCTGGAAGCCGGCGGAAAACGAATTCGCCCGGTGCTGGTTACAGAATTCTGCAGAGTATGCGGCGGAAGCATGGAAATGTCTGCAGCGCCTGCTGCTGCTATTGAAATGATTCATACCTTTTCTCTTATTCATGATGATCTTCCTGCAATGGATGATGATGATTTCCGACGCGGTCGTCCGTCATGCCACAGGGCATATTCAGAGGCAGAGGCCGTACTGGCCGGTGATGCGCTTGCAGTTCTGCCTTTTCAGGTGATTGCTGATGACAGAAATCTTGACAGCGAAAAGAAAGTAAGGCTGATTTCTGACCTTGCTGCTGCCACAGCGGTAAACGGAATGATCGGAGGTCAGGCTATAGATATTGACAACGAAAGCAGAACTGATGTTGATGAGGCAAACCTCAGATATATGTATTCTCTCAAGACAGGCGCACTTATCAGAACTGCCTGTCGTATGGGATGCATAGCAGCTGGTGCTTCTGAAGAAACCGTGAAAACTGCTGATGAGTATGCTTCAAAGCTGGGACTTGCATTCCAGATTATTGATGATATACTTGATGTTGTTTCCACAACTGAAGAACTCGGAAAGCCGGTAGGAAGTGACGAGGAAAACAATAAAACAACATTTGTTACAGTTATGGGTATTGAGAAGGCAAGGGAAGAGGCAGGAAAACTTACTGCTGAGGCTCTTGAACTGCTTGACAGCTTTTCGGACAGCGGTTTTCTCAGGGCTCTCACAATGGAACTGCTTGACAGAAGATACTGATAACAGAGGAAAAATAATTTTCGTCTGTAAATCTGAAAGGGAGTATTGGAAATATGTTTAATTACGTAATAGTGTGCGGTGCTCTTTCATGGCTTGCAGCACAGATACTGAAAACTATATTTCATGCTTTCAGGAGCGATAAAGTGGTGTTTGAAAGACTGATTGGAGCGGGCGGTATGCCAAGCTCACATACAGCACTTGTCATTTCATCGCTTATTGCAATCGGACGTACTGAAGGCACAGGTTCATCTCTGTTTGGGCTTGCGTTTATGTTTTCAGCTGTTGTTATATATGATGCAATGAATGTCAGACATGCAGCCGGCCTGCATGCAAAGGAACTCAACACTATCAATAGACTTTTTAATTTCAGAATAAAGGAAGAAAATTCGAAGAAGGTCGGAATTAAGGAACTTAACGAATTTCTGGGACATACACCGCTTGAGGTGCTCGGCGGAGCTGTTGTAGGTACGGCTGTAGCGCTTCTGCTTCCTTTAAAATAAAGGGCTGTTATAATATGACTGATAATAAACTTAGTGAAATGAATCTTCCGGGTGACCTGAAGAATCTTACCATTGATGAATGCAATTCATTATGCAAGGATATCAGAGGTATTCTTGTTAAAACTGTTTCGAAGACAGGAGGACATCTTGCGTCGAATCTTGGTGTGGTGGAGCTTACTCTTGCTCTGCACAGAGTATTTAATTCACCTGAAGACAAGATAGTCTGGGACGTTGGCCATCAGGCTTACACCCATAAGATTCTGACCGGACGACTTGACCGTTTTTCCACGCTCAGACAGGAAAACGGCCTTTCAGGATTTCCTAAACCAAACGAATCAGAGCATGATTCATTTGTAAGCGGACACAGCAGTACATCAGTATCCGTAGCCTGCGGAATAGCTGAGGCCATGAAGCTTGAAAATAAAAACAATCATGTTATTGCTGTTATAGGTGATGGTGCGCTTACAGGAGGACTTGCATACGAAGGTCTGAACAATGCAGGCAAGAGTCACACCAACCTTATAGTAATTCTTAACCATAATGATATGTCTATCTCCAGAAATGTCGGTGCTCTTGCAAAGTATCTTTCAAGCATCAGGAACAAGGAGAAATACATAGATACAAAAAATGCAGTAGACCAGGTACTTAAGAAAACACCTGTTGTCGGACAGCCTATAAGTAAGGTGCTCAGCGCTTCAAAGACTGCTATCAAGGGCGTGGTTCTTAAGGGAAACACAATGTTTGAGGATCTTGGTTTTGAATACCTCGGCCCTGTTGACGGACATAATGTTGAAGCTCTCGAAGAAGTTCTGAGACTTGCACAGTCAATGCACAGACCTGTTTTTGTTCACGTAAATACAACCAAAGGCAAGGGCTATGCACCTGCTGAAAGAAATCCGGGTGAATATCACGGTATATCAAAGTTTGATATTGCAACCGGCAATCCTGAAGTAAGCAGTTCTGATTCATTTTCATCCGAATTCGGGCGTGAGCTTGTAAACCTTGCTGCGGATAATGATAAAATATGCGCTGTTACGGCAGCAATGAAATACGGTACAGGACTTCAGTTTTTTGCCGAGGAATACAGAAACAGGTTTTTTGATGTCGGCATTGCAGAACAGCACGCAGTTACATACTGTGCGGGACTTGCAAGCATGGGATTTGTTCCTGTTTTTGCAGTATATTCATCTTTCCTTCAGAGGGCGTATGACCAGCTTTTCCATGATGCTGCATTATCGGAACAGCATATGGTTATCGGAATAGACCGTGCCGGTTTTGTCGGTGAAGACGGCGAAACCCATCAGGGACTTTTTGATGTCTCAATGCTTACATCATTGCCGGGAATAACAGTATTTTCTCCTTCAGGATATGCAGAACTTAAGTATGATCTTAACCAGGCAGTTAATAAGTATAAAGGCATCGTATGTCTGAGATATCCCAGAGGCAAGGATACAGGAGCAGAATCAGATTTTGCCGAATTTGCTGACTATTCGTTTGAAAACCGCGGTTCAGACACTCTTGCTGTCAGTTACGGAAGAGTATCTGAAAATGTCAGAAAAGCAGGAGAGCTTCTTGAAAATGAGTATGATATAAAGTGCGATGTTCTGAAGCTTAATAAAATTTATCCTTTTGACAGTGAAATGATAAAAAAAGTTTCCGGATATAAAAACATATTCTTCTTTGAGGAAGGAATGAAAAACGGAGGCATTGCTGAGCATCTTATGTCAGCTGCAGTAACTGAAGGGTTCAGGGGAAATTTCAGAATAACTGCGGTTGAAGGCTTTGTAAAGCAGGCTTCTGTAAACAGTCAGATGAAAAAATACGGACTTGATACGGATTCTGTTATAGAAACTGTCAGATCAGCAGTTTCCGGAGAAAAGTAAAATGGCAGATAACAGACTTGATGTTGAGGTTTATGAAAGAGGCTTATGCAGGAGCAGAGAACGTGCAAGACAGCTTGTTAAGGACGGCAAGGTAACAGTTGACGGCCGGGTATGCACAAAGCCTTCTGCTTCGGTCTCGTCAGAAAACAGAATTGAAGTCACCGGTGATATTCACTGCTATGTAGGACGCGGAGGTCTGAAGCTTGAAAAGGCAGTCAAAGAATTTGACATTGATCTTAACGGTGCTGTATGTCTTGACATTGGAGCGTCAACCGGAGGATTTACCGACTGTATGCTGCAGAACGGTGCTGCACTGGTATATGCTCTTGATGTCGGTCACAGTCAGCTTGACGATAAGCTTTGTTCTGATGTCCGTGTTGTTAATATGGAAAAAACAAATATCAGAGATTCTGTGGTTTCAGATTTCAGCAGACCGCTTTCATTTATAGCGACAGACGTGTCATTTATTTCGCTTAAGCTTGTTCTTCCTAAAATTAAGGAACTTCTTGCGGATAACGGTTCTGCGGTTGTTCTGCTTAAGCCTCAGTTTGAGGCAGGCAAATCAAATCTGAACAGGAACGGTATAGTGAAGGAGCCAAAGGTACACAGGCAGATTATTTCCGATATTACAGCATTTGCTGATCAGAACGGATTCTGTATCTCAGGTATATGTGTTTCACCGATTAAGGGAGGAACCGGAAACTCTGAGTATCTGCTTTATCTGAAACATAAAAGTGAAGGTAATATTTCAGTTCTTTTCAGTACAGATGAACTTGTAAAGGAAGCTTTAAGGAAGCAGTAATATGAAAACAGTTATTTATCCAAATCTTCTGAAAAATGATGCATGGTCATGTACGCAGGAAGTATGCGGCATCCTGAAAAAACTGGGTGCTGAAATTTCAATGGATGCAGCTTACAGAGAAAAATTCCCTGAGCTTGACTACGTAAAATACGGCAGCTTCAGGGAGCTCGCAGCAGATGCTGATTTTGCAGTTGCTATTGGGGGAGACGGCACAATTCTCAAGTGTGCTTCAGCGATGCGTGGTGCTGACACCAAGCTTCTTGGAATTAACACGGGTCGTCTTGGCTTTATGGCATCGGTTGAAAAAGACAGTCTCAGTATTCTGGAGAATCTGTTTAACGGAAAATATAAGGTTTCCGAGAGAATGCTGCTGGCTGCAGAGTATGAAGACGAAAACGGACTTACAATCAGACGTGCCATGAACGATGTCGTGGTTGCCGGAAGATATTCCAAGATTATGGAATTCGACGTTTATGTCGGAGAGAATCTGATAGGTAATTATCTTGCTGACGGCGCAGTATTCAGTACGCCTACCGGTTCAACTGCATATGCGTTGTCTGCCGGCGGGCCTATAATTGAACCTGAGCTTGAGTGTCTGGAGATGAATCTTATCTGTCCTCATTCACTCTTTGTAAGACCGATGATTTTCAATTCTGACAGCGTGATAACCCTGGTTCATCATTCGCGTGATGATGTCCAGGTGTGTTTTTCAGTTGATGGTAATGATCCGGTTGTGCTTAAAAAGGACAGCAGGCTTGTTATCAGAAAATCATCCTGCAAAATACGTCTGGTAGACATGACAGGTATAACCTTTTATGATTCACTGAATAAAAAGCTAATGAGATCACTGAAGGGAAGCTAAATGAAAAATAAAAGACAAAGGAAGATTCTTGAGATAATTACAGGAAGTGAAATTGAAAATCAGGAAGAGCTTCTTGCTGCTCTTGCCGGAGAAGGATTCACTGCTGCACAGCCGACAATTTCAAGGGATATACAGGAACTCAGACTTGTAAAGACGATGTCTGACAGCGGAAAGTACAGATATGTTCAGTCAGGTACCACTGATGCAAAGTTTTCAAATCTTCTGCTTCAGACAATAATAAGCGTTGATTATGCCATGAACATGGTTGTAATAAAATGTCATACCGGTATGGCGCAGGCAGCATGTGCCATGATTGATTCAATGGGTTATTCACAGGTACTTGGAACTATAGCCGGAGACGATACAATATTCATTCTTCTGAGAAATGAAGAAAATGCGAGAGTGCTCATGCAGAGCATAAAGAAAATGATCAGTTAAATCTGATACAGTGCGGCAGAAAGTCCGCAGGGAAAAATGAGAAAAACAAACAGAAAAGAGGAAAATAATTGTTAAGAGAATTATACATTGAAAATCTTGCTGTTATCAAAAATGCAGTTATTCCTCTGGGGAAAAACTTTAATGCATTTACCGGAGAAACGGGAGCGGGAAAATCAATACTGATAAACGGCATAAATGCTGTTCTCGGACAGCGTGTTACAAAGGATATTGTCAGAACAGGCAGTGAGAAGGCAGTAATAACGGCATTGTTCACTGATCTTTCCGGCAGTGTAAAAAACAAGCTTGAAGAGCTCGGAATCAGCTGTCCGGATGACGAGATTACAGTAACAAGAGAAATCAGTGCGGACGGAGGAAGTATAGCACGAATTAACAACAGGGCAGCGACTGTGTCTGTTCTAAGGGAACTTGGAGAGATGCTGATAAACATTCACGGACAGCATGACAACCAGATTCTCATGGCTCCGGAACGTCATATAACAATTCTTGACAGCTTCGGCGGAGACGGTAGTGTACTTGAGGATTACAGAAAAAGCTTCAGGGAGCTTCAGCAGTGTGCAAGAAAACTGTCGGATATGAAGAAACAGCAGCAGCAGGCATCAGACAGGATGATATATCTTCAGTCTGTAGTTGATGAGATAGAGCCTCTTGAACTTGAGGAAGATGAAGATATTGAGCTTGAAGAAGAATACAAAATGCTTAAAAACAGTACTGATATTATAGAAGCACTGTTATCCTCCAGAAACTGTATTAGCAGTGATGATGAATGCATTATCTCCGGGCTTAATGATACAGAAGCACTTCTTGAGAGCGTGACAGATGTTTATTCACCTGCAGCCGTTCTTCTTGAGCGAATCAGATCAATTAATATAGAGCTTTCGGATATAGCATCTGAGCTTTTTCACTGTGCATCTTCGCTGGAAATTGATGAGGAAACATTCGGAGCTATTTCAGCCAGAAGAGACAAAATCAGCAGCCTTAAACGAAAATACAACAGAAATCTTAATGAAGTGATTTCAATGTATGAGGATGCAGCAGCGGAACTGTACAATATGGAAAACAGTTCTGAAATAATAGATAAACTAACCGAAGAAAAAAACAGACTCCTTGAGGAAACAACACGGAAAGCAAGAAAACTTTCTGAATACAGAGCTGCCACAGCTGAAAAGTTTATCAGTTGTGTTACCGAAGAACTTAAATTTCTTGATATGCCTAACGTAATCATAGATGTTAAACATGAAAAAGGAAAACTTTCAACAAACGGAATGGATAGTGTTGAATTTCTGATATCCGCCAACAAAGGAGAAGAACCAAGACCGATATCCAAAATTGCTTCCGGCGGTGAACTTTCAAGAATCATGCTTGCACTTAAAACAGTTCTGGCTGATCAGGATGACATTCCTACACTGATTTTTGATGAGATTGATACTGGTGTAAGCGGCCGTGCTGCTCAGAAAATAGGAGTAAAACTTCAGGAAATAAGTTCATTCAGACAGGTGCTCTGTGTTACGCATCTTTCACAGATTGCGGTTATGGCTGATAATCATCTTCTTATAGAAAAGAAGACTGACGGAGAAAGGACAGCTACGGATGTTACGGTCCTTGAAAGAGCGGGTCGTATAAAAGAAGTAGCACGAATTATGAGCGGAGAGAATCCAAGTGAGCTTATGCTGAAAAATGCAGAGGAGCTGCTTGATAACGGAAAAAGAAAATGATAATAAAAAAATCACACAGAGGGGAGTCTGTGTGATTTTTTTTCTTCGTTATGAAGAAAAGTGATGAAAAAAAGAGTTTGAAATGTTGATGAAAAAATCATTATCCATAAACAGATATCAAATTATTTTGTATCTGTTCGTTGTAATTATTATACCATGCAAATGCTAAGTTGTCAATAGTTTTTGTGCAAAAAATAAAATTCGGAACATTTTCTTTAAGGCGTTAATGAGAAATGCCTAAAAAGTAAGAGTTTACGGGAATTAATTCGTATGCAAAAATAATTGAAATATTCATTCTATACTGATATAATATACTCTGGGTGTTTTTGACCGCACCTCAAAAAAATACGGGAGGCAAATTTCTACAAATGATTTCAGTTTCTAATGTAAGTGTTCAGTTTGGCGGTTCAACACTGTTCAAAAATGTTGATCTTAAGTTTACCAATGGTAACTGCTATGGTATTATCGGTGCAA
>DCGK01000052.1 GCA_002315235.1 Ruminococcus sp. UBA1780 | reverse complement strand
TGACGCACATTCTGTTTGCATATTTTCCGTCATCCAGCACAAAAACTCCTTGACATATGATAGTATGCCTGCGTCGTTTTTATACAGTCTGACGAAAAATCTGACTGCGCATCATGTACGCCAGACTTAATCAGTGTTTCCTTAAAATATTATACTATTTTTCCGGAGTTAATTCAATATTTTCCCGAAAAATATCTTTGAA
Organism: Ruminococcus sp. UBA1780; assembly: GCA_002315235.1. GTDB lineage: Bacteria > Bacillota > Clostridia > Oscillospirales > Ruminococcaceae > HUN007. The sequence continues at coordinate 9,049 of DCGK01000052.1, read as the reverse complement.
TAACTACTGCGGCGCAACCGTATCAATCGCAAGGTTAATTTCATCCATCAGTTCAGAATAATCGGCGTACCTGGTTTCATCAGTTTCCTGCAGACGTCTCAGAGAATCCCTGAATAATTCACCGGCCCTTACACTGTCAGCGTTCACCCCGCATCCGTCACGGTAGCAGTATCCCATATGAAGGAGCAGACTTGCATATACTTCAGGACGTCCTGTTATATTGAATTCAACCATCTGCGCATAAAGCGGTTCAAGAATCGACCACGCCTTATCGTAATTCTGTTTTACACCCTGTCCGAATCTGTACATATCAGATATTTTACAGAGAGCAATGATGCTCCCGCTTCCTGCTGCATCTGTCAGAAATTCAAAAGCCCTGTCATAGTCCGGTTCACCGAGTCGTCCGTCAAGATACATTTTTCCGAGTTCAAGTGCGGCTTCCGCAGAATCCACGTATTCCTTCAGCATCCTGAGATATGTCTCCTCAGCTTTTTCCCAGCTGCATCTGGCCAGATTATTTCCGCCGTTGTATGCCTTTGCTCGCATCTGAAGAATTTTTACACTGCCGTTTTTCCAGTTCTGATCAAGTATTCTTTCGTACATTCTGCTGTATTCAGGCTCCAGATCATTTTTTTCCGCCTTTTCTTCAAAATACTCAAGAAGAGGCTCAACATCGCATTCCGGAATGTTTATTTCCTTAATGCTTTTTCCGGCGTTTTCAGTAAAATATTTTTTTGTATCCTTTATTCCCATCCATGCATCACGCCCTGCTGCAAGGCTGTCCATGCACGAAGCTATCCTTCTGAACATAAATTCCGTTGTGTAGCCCGGAACTTCCGATTCAGGAACAGAAATAAAACTGCGGTCCTCAAAAAATATTTTTTTCCATATACGATAGTTTACGGGACTTTCAAGTGTCCCGAGACGGTCTGTAAGAGCAAGAAGATCCTCATCTGTAACAGAATATATTCCGGAATCAGGACTGAACGGAAACATACCCTTTTCAAGCAGTCCGGTGGCCGTTTCCTCAAATCTGAAAAATTTACCCACTGTTTCCGCAGCGACTTTTACCGGTTCAAAATTCATTTCACTCATGTTCAGCTTACCTCTTTCTTTCCCGAATCATAAATAATCATAAGGAATCACAGGTTAAATCATGTTCCCGCATTATATTTTAGCATACAGAATTATTTTTTTCAATCCTGTCAGGACACAAGTATCTTGAAATACACTGTATCCTGTGTTATCATAGTAAGAGTTACGAATGCAAGCGAAAGGATAAAAAACTTATGACAGACTGCCATACTCATACAGCCGTATCCCCTGACGGATATGACAATGCTGAAGCAACATACAGACAGGCATGCAGACTCGGACTAAAGGCTGTTGCCGTTACAGAACACGTTGAAGCAAACCGACCTTACGGTCCTGAAAACTATACAACAGTTCACACAAGTGATGAACATTATTTCTATAACCATGATATATTCAACAGGTCAATGGAAGTCAATTCCGGAATTATAAAGAAAGCGGACAGTGACACCCTGTTTATAAACGGCGTGGAACTTGGGCAGGCAACACATAATTTTGAATTTGCCGATCTGATTGCAGACGATGAACGAACTGACTTTATCATTGGTTCCATGCATGAGCTCAGAAACAGAGATGATTTTGCATTTCTTAATTATCACGAGCTGGATATCAATGCTGTTCTTGATGAGTATTTTGACGAGATTTTACAGCTTTGCAGATGGGGCAGGTTTGATACACTCGGTCACCTTACATATCCACTCAGATACATTTGCGGTGACGCAGGTACAGACGTGAATATGACAGTATTTCACGATAAAATCAGAGAAATATTCAGAGAACTCGCTTCCGCAGACAAGGGCCTGGAAATAAATACATCCGGTCTCAGGCAGAAATACGGAAAGACATTTCCTGACGCAGAGCTTCTTAAGCTTTACAGAGAATGCGGCGGAAAAATTATCACACTCGGTTCTGACGCACACAGGACCTGTGATATAGGAAAAGGAATCAGTGAAGGCGCTGAAATGGCATCATGTCTCGGATTCACTAAAATATATTATTTCAGAAAACACGTTCCTTACGGTATCCGGATATAAAGGAGTAAACCAGAATGATAAACAGACTTTCAGTAAAAACATACGCAAAAATCAATCTTACACTTGACGTTACGGAAAAAAGACCTGACGGTTACCACAATATCGACAGCATATTTGAGGAACTGTCGGTTTATGATACTGTTACAGTTGAAAAAAACAATTCCGGAAAAATTACTGTCTCATGCAGTGTTCCGGAAATTCCGTGTGACGAAAGCAATATAGTTTACAAGGCGGCAGATATTTTCTTTAACGAAACAGGAATTTCTAATCCGGGAATAAACATTCATATTGAAAAGAATATACCGAGTCAGGCAGGAATGGGCGGCGGAAGTACAAATGCAGCAGGTGTTTTCCGTATTCTCAATCAGATGTTCGGAACGGAACTTTCAGGTGATGAACTAAGAAGAATATCTGTACGTTCGGGTGCTGACACACCTTTCTTCATCGACGGAGGACTTGCGCATATTACAGGAATCGGTGACAGAATAACAGTACTCTCCCCTCTTTCAGAGCATTTTATTGCTGTTGCAAAAGGCAGTGCAGGTGTTTCAACTCCTCAGGCCTACAGGGAAATTGACTCACTTGAAAGTGTTCCTCATCAGAACACTGCCGAAATTCTCAGAGCATGCTCCGGTGACAGCATAACAGAAGTTATGAATCATGCGCTTAACACATTCGAACTTACATATCTGCCTGATGATATAGCAGACATACGAAATATCATGAAGAAGCACGGCACATCAGGAACGATGATGACCGGCAGCGGTGCTGCCGTTTTCGGTATTTTCACAGACAAAGCTGCTGCGCAGGCTGCTGTAAATGAGCTTTCGGATAAATATCCTTTTGCTCAGCTCTGTACAAATATCTGCAGTGACAGAAATACATTTTTCTGATACGAAACCGAATAAAAAACAGCATCCGGGAAAGAAGTAACAATTCACTTCTTTCCCGGATGCTGTTTTACTGTAATAACGGTCAGCTGCGCTGCCGGCGCTCCGCAGGCAAAGATTACTGTACCGTATGTTATGAAAGGCAGGAATAGAATTCATCTGTCAGTTTTACAGCTTCTTCAAGCGGATTACCTGTCATATCAAGCCAGACAATATCCTTTCTTTTTCTGAACCATGTCATCTGCTCCTTGGCGAGATGTCTGATTTCCATGAAAAGCTTGTCATAAAAAGCCTGAAAGCTTTCAAATTCATTTCTCAGATACATAAGAATGTATCTGTACTCGAGTCCAAGTCCATAGAGAAATTCATCAGTCGCGCCGTCAGCCCTGAGTCCTGAAACCTCATCAATCATCCCCTGCTCAAGACGGGCATCCAGTCTCTGTCTGATACGTTCATAAAGCATTTCACGTGGCCAGTCCGTTCCGAGAACAAGAGTCTCATATCTTGGTGTATTTACCGGTTCTTCCGTATATCCGAGCAGCACACGTTCCACTGCTCTTTCAAGACGTCTCTTGTTCTTCAGGTCAAGCTTTTTCAGTGATTCAGGATTTCTCTCCTCAAGGAAAGAAATAAGCTCCCCGATAGTTCTGGATGCAACTTCATTTCTCAGCTCAGGGTCAATCTTCTTTTCCATGATGTTGTACCCGTCAACAACTGAGTTTACATAAAGTCCTGTCCCGCCTACCATGAATGCTTTGACATTTCTTGAGATAATATCGTCAGCAGCCGTATATGCCATCTTCTGAAAATCCATAACAGAAAAGAAATCATTAGGCTGTGCAACATCAAGCAGATGATGAGGAACCCCCTCCGTCTCCTCAGGCGTTACCTTTCCCGAACCTATATCAAGTCCCCTGAAGACCTGTCTTGAGTCAGCAGAAATAATTTCCGCACCGTATATTTTTGCAAGTTCAATACCAAGCCCGCTCTTTCCTGATGCTGTCGGACCTGTTATTACAAGAAGCTTATTCATTATCCTACACTCCTGTTATTTTACTAAAGGAAATCAATCTATTTGATTATATCATTTATCAGTAATATTATCAATATATAAAATTCCCGTTTGTCAGAGCACAAAGATTATCAATGATAAATATTGCAAAACTGCTGAAAATATGGTATCATGAAATAGATAATGTTTAAACAAAAATTGTTTTAAGGTGGAATACATAATGAAGACAATTACTCAGATATTAACAGAAACTGTTTCCGATGCTTTTGAAAAATGCGGATACGAACGCTCACTCGGTACTGTATTTGTTTCTGACCGAATGGATCTCTGTCAGTTCCAGTGCAACGGCTCATTCGCTGCGGCAAAGCAGTTCAGAAAAGCTCCTTTTATCATTGCTGAAGAAGTAAAGAATGTTCTTGCTGAAAATCCTGTTTTTCTCAGCGTTGAAGTTGCAAAGCCTGGCTTTATCAACATGACTGTTACAGATGAATATCTTGTTGAGCTTCTCGGAAAAGTAGCTGATGATGAACATCTCGGAATTCCTCAGACAGGAAACGACGAAACAATAGTTATTGACTACGGCGGACCAAACGTTGCAAAGCCGCTCCATATCGGACATCTTCGTTCTGCAATCATCGGTGAGTCACTTAAGAGACTTGCACGCGAATGCGGCTACAAGGTAGTTTCTGATGTGCATCTCGGTGACTGGGGTCTTCAGATTGGTCTTGTTATTGCTGAGCTTGAGGAAAGAAATCCTTCATGGGAATGCTTTAAGGAAGACTTTACTGAGGGTACAGTCCCTGAGCTTACAGCTGACATGCTCAACGAAATCTATCCTTTTGCAAGCCAGAAGAGCAAAACTGACGAAGCCTTCAAAATCAAAGCTCACCAGTTCACTGCAGATCTTCAGAACGGAAGACCGGGATATATCGCAGTATGGAAGGAAATTCTACGTGTTTCTGTAAATGACCTTAAGGGCAACTACGAAAAGCTCGGCGTTGACTTCGACCTCTGGTACGGCGAAAGTGATGCTGACAGATACATTGACGAACTCGTTCAGATTCTCACAGACAAAAAGCTTCTCCACGAAAGTGAAGGTGCTATGGTAGTTGACGTTGAACTTGAAAGCGACAAGGCTCCGATGCCTCCTGTAATCATAAAGAAGTCTGATAATTCAAGCATCTATGCAACAACAGACCTTGCTACAATCATTCAGAGAAACAGAGACTTCTCACCTTCAAAGATCTGGTATGTAGTTGACAAGCGTCAGGATCTCCATTTCACACAGGTATTCAGATGCGCAAAGAAGGCTGAACTCGTTCCTGCGGAAACTGAACTTGAGCTTCTTGGTTTCGGTACAATGAACGGCAGCGACGGCAAACCTTACAAGACACGTGACGGCGGAGTAATGAAGCTTTCAGACCTTATCGAAACAGTAACAAATGCCGCAGCTGAAAAGCTCCGCTCATCAGAGTTTGTATCAGAGGAAGACCATACCGAAATTGCCAAGCGTGTTGGTATTGCAGCGGTTAAGTTCGGTGATCTTATCAACCACAGATCAAAGGACTATATTTTCGATATAGACAAGTTCCTTTCATTTGAAGGAAAGACAGGTACCTACCTTCTCTATACAATTACACGAATCAATTCTATCATCAAAAAGACAAACGCCGAAAATACAGACATGAAGGTCAGCAGACTTTACACAGATGCAGAACGTGAACTCATTCTTGCCATTCTTCTCACAGGTGATGTATTCCGTCATGCTATCGACGAAAAGGCGCCTAACTATGTCTGCGATAATGCGTACAGGCTTGCAGCAATCTTCTCGAAGTTCTATCATGACAACCATATTCTCGGTGAAACTGACGAATCAAAGAAGAAGGACTGGATTTCACTTATCGCATTTACAAGAAAGCTTATCCTTAAGCATCTTGATATTCTTGCAATTGAGCCGGTTGAAAACATGTAATTTTCTTCGTTCACTATAAAAAAAATGGAGGTGCTGTGATGGATTCATCAGGTGAAAAGCAGCTGGCGTTTCTTCGTGAAATAACAAGATGCTGCAGCAGCGAGGATGAGTTTGAAAAAAACATTTCTTCTGTAAAAAATGTTATGCAGAAATATCTTCCCGAACTCTGCCATACACATCCTGAGCTCTGTGCAAAACTTGAATCAGCTTATGAAAGACTAAAGGAATACTCTGCCTACAGGCAGCTGATTAACAAAAATATTGTATCACTGTGCGGAAAAGCGTCATCCGGTAAATCTTCGTTTTTCAATTCCCTCTACAGCGGAGGAATTCTTCCTGTTGACACGGATGAAAATTCCGCTGTTCCTGCATACGTTATATGCGGGTCATCACAGTATGTTTACGGCCTTAACAAATTCGATCATTTTGTCACGATGAATCCTGAAGACGCCGCTGCTGTATTTTCCGGTTCGGAAAATGATGACATGTCACTTGGTCATCTGTTTTCAAGTATTCTCACCTATGCGTCATCTCCGGAGCTTAAGCATATAGCCTTCATGGATACCCCTGGCTACACAAAAAATACCAGCGGAAAAATTTCGTCAGATGAACAGAAAATAATCCAGAGAATCAATACATCAAACTACATACTCTGGTTTGCTGATATCAATATCAGTACGCTGGGAATAAGTGACAATGATATTCGTATACTCAGGAAAACTGATCCTGCAATTCCGAAGCTCATCATAATTTCAAAGGCTGATGCGTTAGGACTGAAGGACATGCCGGAAATAATAGAAAAAACAAAGAAGATACTCTCCGCAAGAGGCGTTGATTTTATAGATGTTCTGACCTATTCAAAAAATCATCCTGAGAAATACGACAAATACAAAATTCTTGCGTATCTGGACAGATGGGACAAGAGTCCTTCGGTAATCAGTTTTTCACAGGAATTTGATAAAATATTCGATTCACAGCCTAACACAAAAATAATATCAGAATTCAGAGCTGCGCTGATGCCTGAAATTCATACAGCAAGCGGAAATATCCTCGATATTCCGAATGCCTTCGGAAGCAGAAAGACACGCAGTTCAGCGGCAAAGCAGGAAAATGATTTTGTTTCCGTAGAATCAGCCCAGAAGCCTGTAAACCGTCTTAAAAATATCGACATGTCCAAAATCAAAATTACGGATCTGCCTGTTCCTAATCCGGAAAAGCTGTTCCGCAGCTTTAATGACAGAAACATGATGGATATGTCTGCATACGAAAGATACATAAATGCAGTTTCCATTGTTCTGAGTGACAAAATGAAGGACATAAAGCCGGTTTTTTCTGCTTCATCCAGAATGTCAGACTACAAAAGGGAAATAAGCTCCGTTATATCAACTATGTTCAGTGTACCGGATGAACCCGCAGCAGCCGCTTCAAAGAATGAAGAGGCCGGACAGGACAGGGAAAGCAAAAATGATGAGCATTCAGCAAGAAGCAAGCGAAGAGGAAGCACAAGATCACGCCGGGGCGAACCTGAACCGGAGCTTCAGGCTGCAGCTGAAACTGAAGAAAAACAGGAAGCTGTTCCTGAAAGACCTTCAAGACGTGAACGAAGTTCATCACTCCCTTCAAGAAGAAGATTACGCTAAGGAAAGGACGCCGCTATGGAATCAAACAAGGTATACGAACTGTTCAGCAAAACCATTCTTCAGGGTTCTTCCATTAAGGAACATCCTCTTGAAAAGGCTGACGAACGTTTTAAAAGCACATACTATGATCTGCTTTACATCACTGCCCAGTACGAAAACAGTGATACAGAAAATCAGATTCAGTTTATAAAAAGGGTAATGGACAGTACAAATGCTGTTACTGTTATTTCGGATCACATCAGAAGCTCCGGAGAGCTCAGTCCTGAAAAGGTAGCTGAGTTTATTAGAAACTGTAAAAACATGCATCTCGAAATTATATTTTTCATAGACTGTATGCTTATTGCCTGTTCAACAGGAAACCTGAACAAAAAACAGGTGGATTATCTTTCAGAGGTTGCTGCCTCACTTGAAATCAAAAAGCAGGATGTCGAAACACTCTGCGGCTATGCAATATCAATTCTTGAACAGAGTACTGAAAAATATGAAATAACAAACAAAAATGACACTTCAGACCTTTACAGGCACATTCTGTGCTACACCAGAAAATTTGTCTGCGGTGCTATTGCAAATACTGAAAAATGCCTGCATTTCTACTCAATGACGCACGAAACTCTGGAACCGAAAAGAGTTCTTGTAATAAGTAATTCCGCAAACTACAACAGCTGCGAAATTATCCGTGACACTGTTGTTTTTGAAAATATCAGAATTGATCTTTCAAACATGACACAGATTCATGACTTCCATATCGGCTTCGGCTGTGCAAAGGAAGTTATATTCAGAAGCTGTGATTTTGTCAACGGCGGAAGTCTCAGGTTCCACGGCTGTCTTAACATAAGCATTGATGACTGTACATTCACAAACTTTGTTAATGACGGTGTATTTGATCTTAATCCCGACAGTTCACTGACCGTCACAAGATCAGTTTTCAAAAACTGCGGATATGAAACAATGTTCCAGAGCACAACAGGCGGAATAGTACGTTCCACAAACCTTAATCATATTTCATTCCGTGAATGCACATTTGAAAACTGCTTTGCACAGGGCAGCTTCAAGGGAGGTATCATAAGCTTCAACAATTCATGCGAAGCCTATGACTGCACATTCAGCGGATGCAACAGAGGCACATACCTTTTCTTCAACGACAACGGAACCTTCAGAGGCGACCGCAACAAGCTTGTTGACAGCGTTGAGCTGAGGTAATAAAAAAAATCGGAGGAATAACACTTGAATCCACAGATAAAAAAAGAAATCAAGCGAAGAAGAACATTCGCCATCATCTCTCACCCGGACGCCGGTAAAACAACACTTACAGAAAAATTTCTCCTGTACGGAGGTGCCATCAATCAGGCCGGTACAGTCAAGGGTAAGAAGTCAGACCGTCACGCTGTTTCTGACTGGATGGAAATTGA
>DCGK01000062.1:6704-14275 GCA_002315235.1 Ruminococcus sp. UBA1780 | reverse complement strand
CTTATTTTCGGAAGTGCCTGTGAAGCAGGTGAGCTTTTTCAGGCTATTGTTGAAAACCAGCCGCATGAAAAAATTGTGGAGCTGGCAAAGTTCTACGATTACCTTGAAATTCAGCCGCATGCCAACAATGCATTCATGGTCAGAAACGGTATTGCCAGGGATGAGCAGGAGCTTATTGACTACAATAGAAAAATAGTTGCTCTCGGCGAGGAACTCGATATTCCGGTTGTTGCCACATGTGATGTTCATTTTATGGACAAGGATGATGCAATATTCAGAAAGGTTCTTCAGACAGGAAACGGATTCAAGGACAATGAACAGCCTCCGCTTTATCTGAGAACAACTGATGAAATGCTCAGTGAGTTCCGGTATCTCGGAGAGGAAAAGGCGTTTGAGGTTGTTGTAAAAAATACAAACTACATTGCGGATATGGTAGAGGAGGTTCGCCCTATTCCTAAGGGAACATATACTCCTACCATTGATGGTGCGGAAGAGGATCTTGTTCGTATTACTCATGACAAGGCATTTGAAATATATGGCGACCCGCTTCCTGAAATTGTTGAAAAGCGTCTTGACAGAGAGCTTTCATCCATCATCAAACACGGATTTGCCGTTCTTTACATCATTGCGCAGAAGCTTGTATGGAACTCGGTTGACCACGGATACCAGGTTGGTTCGCGAGGATCAGTTGGTTCCTCGTTCGTTGCTTCCATGGCCGGTATTTCAGAAGTTAATCCGCTTTGTCCACACTATATCTGCCCTAAGTGCAAGTACAGTGAATTTGATACTTCCGGTACATACGGTTCAGGATTTGACCTTCCGCAGAAAAACTGTCCTAAGTGTGATACTGATATGCTCAGGGAAGGTCACGACATTCCGTTCGAAACCTTCCTTGGATTTGACGGAGACAAGGCCCCGGATATCGACCTTAACTTCTCCGGTGAATATCAGTCATCAGCCCACAGATATACTGAGCAGCTGTTCGGACGCGACAACGTGTTCAAAGCCGGAACTATTTCAACGGTTGCTGAAAAAACAGCATTTGGTTACGCAAAGGGATACTGCCAAGATATGAATCTTGATGTTAATACTGCAGAAATCCTCAGACTTGCCAAAGGATGTACCGGTGTTAAGAAGACGACAGGTCAGCATCCGGGAGGCATGGTTGTTGTGCCAAACGACTACGAGGTTTACGACTTTACCCCGGTTCAGCATCCGGCTGATTCGGCAGACAGTGACGTTATTACTACTCACTTTGACTTCCATTCACTTCATGACACTATCCTCAAGCTTGATGAGCTCGGACATGTCGTTCCTACACTTTACAAGCATCTTGAAGACACAACAGGACTTCTTATCAAGGATGTTCCGACTTCAGATCCGGATGTTATCCGAATGATTACGGATGCTTCGGTACTTGGAGTAAAGGGTGAGGATATTTTCTGTCCTACAGGAAGTCTCGGTATTCCTGAAATGGGTACGGGATTTACTATTCAGATGCTTATGGACTCAAAACCTACAAAGTTCAGTGACTTCCTTCAGGTATCAGGGCTTTCTCACGGTACGGACGTATGGCTCGGAAATGCCAAGGACCTTATTGATGCCGGTACATGTACCATTTCAGACGTTATTGGTACACGAGACAGTATCATGACATATCTGCTCTACAAGGGAGTTGAGCCAAAGCAGGCGTTCCAGATTATGGAAGATACACGAAAGGGCAAGGCACCAAAGACATTTACTCCTGAGCGAATTCAGATGCTCCGCGATCATAACGTACCTGAATGGTATATCGAGAGCTGTCTGAAAATCAAATACATGTTCCCTAAGGCACATGCTGCAGCCTACGTTATTGCTGCCATCAAGCTTGCATGGTTCAAGCTGAGAATGCCTCTCGAATTCTATGCAACATACTTTACAGTACGAGGCACTGACTTTGATGCCGCAACCGCAGTTCTCGGACGTGAAGCTGTTCACGACAGAATTATGGCACTCAGGGAGATGGGAAATGAACGTTCCGCAAAGGAAACAGCTACTCTTGATACACTTTATATTATCAATGAAATGCTTGTACGAGGATATGAATTTCTTCCTCTTGACCTTTATAAGTCACATGCGTACAAATATCAGATAGAAGACGGAAAAATACGTATCCCGTTCAGTTCAATTTCAGGTATCGGTGATGCTGCAGCCGAAAATCTGTACAGGGCAGCGCAGGAGAGAAACTTTATTTCGATTGAAGAATTCCAGACCCAGAGCGGTGCTACGAAGTCAGTTATTGAGCTGTTTGAAAAGATGGGTACATTTGGTGATTTACCAAAATCAAGTCAGATGACGCTGTTTTAAGACTATAGTGAACGCAGTCTGTTTATTGCATTCACTGCAGCATTTATCAAATAGTATCAGAATAGATTAAAAAAAGCAACCGCATACGGATTACATAATCCGTATGCGGTTGTTCTTTTGTACGCTGACGACGCGCACTTCCAAAAGGAAAAGACCACCTTCAGATTTATATAACTGAAACAATTTTGTTTTTGATACAGTAAACAAGGTCGAAGGAATGCACGTCCTCACCGTCGATGAGAACACGGCAGATAGGGAGCTTTATTTCCTCAATTACGCCGGTTCCGTAGGAAACGTGATGGATACGGACGCCGGGTTTAAATTTTTCAAGAGTTTTCTGAAGCTCCTCCTGATTCCTTTTAAGCTGTTCTTTCTTTGAAAGCTTCGGTTTCTGAAGTCTGAGAACGGACCCGGAATCATCCTGATGCTCCGCGCGGTGAATTTTAGCTTTTGTTTTTGTCTGTTTGTCAGGAATACCGAGAAGCTGGCGTGTGAATACTGACTGTTCGATTTTTTCGCCGTGGGCGGCTTCGTAGTCAAATATCTCAAGCTTTTTCTTAGCTCTGGTTACTCCGACATAGAAGAGTCTTCTTTCCTCTTCTATTTCATTTCTCAGTGTTTCATTAAGCTCGCTTTCGTCCCCGGCATCAACAGCTGCTGAAGGGAAGATGCCGTCACGGACGTCGATAAGAAGAACATTGTCATATTCAAGCCCTTTGCTTGAGTGAATGGTTGAAAGAATAATTCTGCTGTCAGGATCGGTTGAACCTTCTGATACAATCTCGTGAAGTTCCTTCATACGCACCAGGAAAACAGGCAGCTCAGGATTCTGGTTTGCGAGTGCAAGCAGAGTTTTGATTTTTGTGTCATCCATTCCACGGCTTTTCATATATTTGCCGTATTCCATTTTACCGAGAATATAGATAATAGCCTGAAAGCTGTTGAGTCTTTTCAGGTGGTTAAAATGCTTTTCGGTTTCGATAATCTTTTTATAGTGCCATTTTTCGAGATTTCTGTTTTTTTCAAGAGTTCTGAAAAACGGTGCCTTTGAATTTTTGTGAGCAACAAGAGACTGTGTGATGATGTCCTTTTTGATTTTCAGGCCGATTTTGAAATAAAACTCAAGGAAAAGTGATGCATCATCCTGGGTAAAGGCGAACATAAGAATGCTGAGTATGTCGTAAATGCAGTTTACGGAGAAGAATACACCGTCATTTTCCTTCAGTCTGTAGGTAATTCCGTTCTTTTCAAAGAGATCAATAACAGGAAGGGCCGATTCATTGTTGCGGTACAGAATAGCAAGTTCCTCGTCGCTGTCCTGAATCATTTTCATAATATAATTGTACTGGTATTTGCAGTCCTTCAGTACAATATTTTTTACCGGGATATCAACCGGATTGTCTGTGCACATGTTTTTGTCATGACGGAATTTGTTTCGCTTGATAAACTGATTTGCCTTATGGACGATGTCTCTGGTTGAACGGTAGTTCTTTTCCATAAGCAGAACCTTACCCTGCGGGTAAATCTTCTGAAATTCGAGAAGAGCCTGGGGATATGCTGCTCTGAATCCGTAGATGCTCTGGTCTTCGTCACCGACCATAAAAATATTCTGGTGCTGACGTGCAAGGAGACGTATTATCATGTGCTGTATCTTCGAGGTGTCCTGTGCCTCGTCTATGCTTATATATCTGAATTTGTTCTGATAATATGCGAGTATATCAGGGTTTTTAACCAGAATCTTCAGTGCAAATTCAAGCTGGTCGTCGTAGTCCATGATTCTGTTCTGGTTTTTATATTCCCTGTACTTTGTGAAAAATTCGAAGAAATCAATTTCACCGACTTTGATTTTTTTGATTTCCTTTTCTGAAAGCATCATATTTCTGCTGTATACAAGCTTTGTTTTCAGTTCCTTGACTGTGCTTTCAGACGGGAATTCACGTGTCATATCAAGATATATTGCACGAAGAATCTTGGTAAGCCTTCCTTCATCAATTAGGCTGAAAGCGGATGTGTTTCTGATTCGTTCGTACATCATGATAACCTTGGCGCAGAACCCGTTAATAGTCCTGAATTCGATACGTCCGTCGTATTCTGTCCCGAACTTGTCAAAAAATCTTTTTTTCATATCCGCAGCAGCGGAAACATTGTAGGTCATTGTAAGTATGTTTTCAGGACGTATTCCTTCGCAGAATATCATATATCCGAGTCTTGCGACAATAACGGTGGTTTTACCGCTTCCCGGTACGGCAAGAAGAAGTGTCTGTCCGTGTGTTCTGACAACTGCACTTTCCTGCTGGGAATTAAGATTTATATTGTATTTTTCCTTAAACTGAGTATAATTCATCTGATATCCGTTCTTTACATAATATTACTTATATTATACTATTTAAAAAAAGTAAAATCAAGACCGCAAATTTTTGCTGAGAGTTCAATAATATTATATTGCATAAAATTTGAAATAATAGTATAATAGAAAGTAGCAGATTAACTGTTTTTGGGGGTGGATAGTATGAATTTTAAAGCAAAATTTTCGAATCTTAGTATAAAAAACAAGGTTCAGTATATATTTGTGGTTTTTATGGTTATCACAATTCTGCTTTGCTCACTGTTCTTTTTATCCGTAACGAGGGTGAAGCTGAGACATACATATGAAGACAGAAACATGGATAAGCTCAACTCAGTTGAAAAAAGCTATTCGGCTGTAATAGATAATGCAAACAATATCAGCAAGCTGATAATAGTAAATGATTCTGTTCTTTCATATCTTCGTTACAGGAACAGTGAACCTGACGAAAGGAAAATAAGGGATGATGCAGTCAGAAGTGAACTGTACCGCATACTTAATTCATTTTCCGGAAATTATTACGTATATCTTATACGCAGACAGGACGCTGTGGAAGGCGCAAATAATTCCCAGGATCCGAGACCTGAGGCTCATTTTAACACAAGCGATTCCGACTATTACGTAAATACAGCCATGGGTATTATGAAACCTGATCTTAATGAGATTTATTCGGAAAAATGGTATGATCTTGCCCTGGAGCAGAACGGAAGCTATGTCGTAATTGCTGATAACAGCAGGGCGTTCCGCGATAACACAGGAATTGAGACAGTATCATTTGCACGAATAATCAACGATATTGACACGCAGAAGCCAATCGGTCTTCTGGTTATAAACATTCCTATGAGGGAGCTGGATGAAACCTACAGTAACTTTGTGGGAAGAGAAACCTTTGCAGCCTTTGTTGACTCGGAAGGAAAATGCATAAGCTCGGCAGCAGACCAGAATGTTGTTGACGAATACATATCCGACAATCCTCTGATACTCAGGAAAAATGAATATCAGAACAAAAATGACAATCCGGTTGTAAGCTGCAGAAAAATTTCCGGAACCGACTTCTATCTTATCTGTTCATCAAGATTTTCGTTTCTGTCCGATCTGGCCAAGGAAATGACCGGACTTGTACTCGGCGTGATTGTAATCCTTGTCCTTATGCTTTATTTTACAAGCCGGTACATAAACAAATACATTGCAAATCCTGTTACCAGACTTTCAGAAATAATGCAGCATTCCGAGACCGGTGCGCCTGTGCAGATTCAGAACATAGTTGACAGTGCTGACGAAATAGGTACTCTTCAGAAATGCTATAATGATATGACAATCAGAATCAACAGACTTCTTGAAGAGGTTGTTGAACAGGAAAAACAGCGTCAGCGTGCTGAACTTACAGTTATACAGGAACAGATGAAGCCGCATTTTCTTTACAATACTCTGGAAACAATCGGATACATGGCCCTGCAGAATACGCGTGATGAAGTGTACGATGCAATAGAGACACTTGGAGTATTTTACCGCAAGTTTCTCAGCAAGGGCAGTGATACAATTACTGTAAGTGATGAAATATCAATTGTAAAGAATTATATCAAACTTCTCAGGCTGAGATATGATGACCTGTTTGAGGATTACTACGAGATTGAAGAGGGTCTTGAGTCAGCTATGATTATCAAACTGATTCTTCAGCCTCTTGTTGAAAATGCAATATATCACGGTATCAGGCCTAAGGGCGAAAAGGGTGAAATCAAAATCACTATCTATACTGAAAACGGACGCATGCATATCAAGGTTTACGATACAGGCGTAGGAATGAGTCAGGAACAGATTGATGCTCTTCTGAACGGAGAAGACAAAAAGAGTTTCGGATTCAAGGGGACAATCAACCGAATTAAGAATTTCTATCAGAATGATGTTTATGTGGGGATTGACAGCAGGGAAGGCGAATACTGCGAAATTGATATAAACATTCCGCGCCATATCTGATTTTTGGAATGCGAAGGTGAAATGATATGTACAAAGTAATGCTTATTGATGATGAAAAATCAATCAGAAATCTTCTCAGAATAACAGTTGACTGGGAGAGCCTCGGCCTTGAAATATGCGGTGAGGCATCCAGTGGTATTGAAGCAATCAATATAATTGATGACCTTAAGCCTGATATAGTGTTTGTAGACATAAAAATGCCGTTTATGGACGGAATAGAATTTTCACAGATAGCTATAAAACAGTATCCGAAGCTCAAGATAGTTGTTCTCACGGCAATGAACGAGTTTGAGTATGCAAGAAAATGTGTTGGCATCGGAGTAAAGGAATATCTCACCAAGCCAATTGTAAGAGAGGAAGTCAGGGATGTTCTGACCAGACTGGTTAAGGAGCTTTCGGAACGCGTGGATGATCCTCATGAAGAAAATGCCGATAAAGTGCCTTCGGCTTCATACGGCGGAATGAATGATATCTGTGACTTTATCAAGGGAAACTATAAAAATTCCGAACTTAATCTCACATATATTGCTAACAAATTCGGCTTTAATCCGAGTTATCTCAGCAGAAGATTCAAGGAGGAAACCGGAATGAGCTTCATTGATTATGTTACAAGGTGCCGTATGGAAAAGGCAATTGAATACCTGCATGTAAGAACTGCAATGTATATTACTGCCAGGGAGGTCGGCGTCCCTGATCCGAACTATTTCAGTAAGTGCTTTAAAAAATACACCGGAAAATCATATTCAGAAATGATGAAGGAAGAAACATAAAAGGAAAAATAAAAAGGCTCTGTGCTTAATGCGCAGGGCCTTTTTATCTTAAGGAACCACTGATTAAATCACGTCTGACGACTTGACGTACAGTCTGCTTGCATAATTTCCGCCATCCTGCACAAAAACTCCTTGAC
>DCGK01000062.1:5854-6580 GCA_002315235.1 Ruminococcus sp. UBA1780 | reverse complement strand
CTTAATCAGTGTTTCCTTAAAAATGTATGGAATTATTCGGAACTTTTGTAGAATTTTTTGAATTCGGAAGGTGTGCAGTGCTTAACCTCCTTGAATACGCGGTTAAATGAAGTGATACTGGTAAACCCTGAGTTCATCGCAACCTCGGTAATTGATATATCGGGGTCGAGCAGAAGCTTCTGAGCGACGTTTATTCGTGCCTTGTTTACATATTCGATGTGTGATGAACCTGTATACTGCTTGAATATACGTGAGAAATGATATTTGCTGTATCCGGCGATGGAAGCAAGCTTGTCCAGTGAGATGTCGTACATGTAGTTCTTTTCGATATATTTTTTTACTGCGCCGAAGCGTTCACCGTATTCGTCGAGTTTTCCGTTTGTACATCCGAGCTTGTCTCTTTTTTCGGTTGTCATTCCTTCGTGAACGGCTGCGAACATTGACAGCAGTATGATGTATATTTTGATTTCTGTTAGTTCGTTCTTTTTAAAATACTCATCATATATTTCGAGCATTGCTTTTTTTGCGGCACTGCGTATTGACTCCGGAGAGCTGCTGTCAATTACCATAATGTTTGTAAACATAGGCGAAAGCGCGCTGAGAGCCGGGGACTCGTTAAGCACAGTACTGTCACACTGAAAAATGATTCTCTGTCCCTTTTCCGGAGCGTTCATTGAGTGAAGCTCGCCGGATGGTATTATAATTATTTCACGTTCTCTGAGATTC
>DCGK01000062.1:0-5839 GCA_002315235.1 Ruminococcus sp. UBA1780 | reverse complement strand
TCCTCCTGCGGTAACCGTAAATCCGTTTACGAGCGGCATTATGATTTCAAGTGCGTTGTGCCAGTGCACCGGATAGTCTTCGTATTCGACGTTGTCATACATCATTATGAATCCGTTGTTGGTGTATTCGACAGTTTCGAAGTCTCCATTGAGGTTCTGAATCATTATTTGTTCACTCCATGTCATTTTTTAATAATAATATATGATTATAAATTGCTTGTAAAAAAGCTGATTTTGATTAGCGTTTTGCATTTCTGTTATTGAATTATAACATAAATATCAGAGTGATGCAAGATATTCAATGAAAATTGCTGTGATATAGAGCAACAAATAATATAAATAATCGCAATATATGATAAGTAAAATTGGTTGCGATATATTATAATTATAAACAGTAAGCAGGGACCGGTGCGGTCTCTGGAAATATCAGGAGGAGTATGTATGAAGTTTATCAATTATGAGAAGGAATATAAAAATTTTGGCAGATGTCTCTGCGTCGAAACAGAAAATGTTCTGCTGATGGCATCTCTTGAATATGGTCCGAGAATTCTTTACTACGGACTCAAGGGTGAAGCGAACATTCTTTTTGAAGATATTAACCGTGATTTCAGTCTTAATGTCGAAGGCTACGGTGTATGGTACACATACGGCGGACACAGACTCTGGCGTTCACCTGAGATTGTTCCTGAAACATATTATCCGGACAACGCAAAAATCAGCGCAGTGACTGACGGTGAAAAGATTATTCTTGCTGCTGAACCGACTCCGTTCGGAACACAGTATACTATAGAGCTCAGCTTCAACGATGACGAAACGCTTAATGTAAAAAATATTATAAGCAATGTTTCGGACAAACCGCTTAAGTTTGCTCCGTGGTCAATAACCGGCCTTGCACCTGGCGGTACTGAGTATATTGAGCTTAACAGGGAGGATACAGGATATCTTCCTAACAGAACAGTTGTTCTCTGGCCTTACTCAAAGGTTAAGGATAACAGATTTAACCTTGAGGACGGCAGGGTAACACTTAAGATGGATCCTTCAGTTCCTGAAGCTTTCAAGGTAGGTCTTAATGTCGTTTCCGGCGAAGCAAGATATGTATGCGGAAACCAGACATATATCAAGAGGTTTGAAAAGTACAATCCTGAATTCAGTTATCCTGATTTCGGATGTAACTTTGAAACATATACCAACGGTAGTTTTATTGAGTGCGAGATAGTCGGAGACGAAAGAGATTATGCTCCGGGTGAAAAGGCAGTAATAAACGAGGTATGGGAAATTAAGAAAAATTAATTCAGCGGATAAATATATTTTTGCTGAGCAGCGGAGGGGTCGCATATGGACAAAAATTATTTTCAGCGAAGGGCTGAAGAAGTAACTGCTAAAATGACTGTGGAGGAGCAGGCTGAACAGCTTAAGTATGATGCTCCTGCAAATGAAAAGGCAGGACTTAAGGCATATAACTGGTGGAGTGAAGGCCTTCACGGCGTTGCAAGAGCCGGCTCGGCAACAATGTTTCCTCAGGCAATAGGCCTGGCAGCGATGTTTGACGATGAGCTTCTTCAGAAGGCAGCTGATGTAACTGCAACTGAAGCACGTGCAAAGTACAATGCATATTCAGCTCACGGCGACAGGGATATTTACAAGGGACTTACGCTCTGGTCACCAAACATCAACATATTCAGGGATCCGAGATGGGGAAGAGGACAGGAAACCTACGGGGAAGATCCGTTCCTTACAGGTAAGCTTGGTGCGGCATTTGTAAGAGGTCTTCAGGGTGACGGAGAGTTTCTTAAGACTGCTGCCTGTGCAAAGCATCTGGCAGTGCACAGCGGACCGGAAAATGTAAGACATGAGTTTAATGCTGAAGTATCACAGAAGGATATGGAAGAAACCTATCTTTATGCTTTCAGGGAACTGATTGAAGATGCCAGGGCTGAAGGTGTCATGGGGGCCTACAACAGGGTAAACGGTGAACCTTCATGTGCGAACACATATTTCATGAAGAGACTTAAGGACTGGAACTTCGACGGATATTTTGTTTCTGACTGCTGGGCTGTCAGAGACTTCCATGAAACACACAAGGTTACAAAAACAGCACCTGAGTCAGCAGCAATGGCTCTGAAGGCCGGATGTGACCTGAACTGCGGCAACACCTATCTTCACATTCTTACAGCACTTGAAGAAGGTCTTATTAATGAAGAAGATATAAAAAAGGCATGCATAAATGTAATGAGAACAAGAGCAAGACTCGGCATGTTTGAAGAAAGCACGGAATTTGACAGCATACCTTATGATGTTGTTTCATGTGCTGAGCACAAGAAGGTTTCTCTTGAATGTGCTGAAAAGTCAATGGTTCTTCTTAAAAACAACGGAATCCTTCCGCTTGACAGAAACAGCATAAAGACAATTGCAGTTATCGGACCGAATGCGGACAGCCGCGAAGCTCTTGAAGGAAACTATAACGGACATGCTGATGAATATGTAACATTCCTTGACGGTATCAGAAATGCCTTTGACGGACGAATTCATCATTCTGAAGGTTCAGCGCTCTTTAAGGACAGGGTAATGAATCTTGGCATGGCTGACGACAGAATAGCCGAAGCAGTAATTGCTGCAGAAAATTCCGATGTTGTTATTCTCTGCGTCGGACTTAATGCCACACTTGAAGGTGAGGAAGGCGATACAGGAAACGAATTCTGTTCAGGCGACAAGCCGGATCTCAGACTTCCTGAGTCACAGAGAAAGCTTGTAAAGGCTGTTACAGCAGTCGGAAAGCCGGTTATCATAGTGGATGCAGCAGGCAGCGCAATGAACACTGAGGAAGACTGTGCAGCACTTATTCATGCATGGTATCCGGGTCAGTTCGGCGGTACTGCACTTGCAAATATTATTTTCGGCGATGTTTCACCTTCAGGAAAGCTTCCTGTAACATTCTATGAGGATGCAGACAGACTCCCTGAATTTACAGATTACAGTATGAAGAACAGAACATACCGTTATGCTGAAGAAAATATTCTTTATCCTTTTGGTTATGGCCTTACTTATTCAAAGGTTACATGTTCAGATCTTACATACAGTAACGGTTCAGCTTCAGTCACTGTTGAAAATACAGGCGGCCGTGACACAGACGAAGTAGTTCAGTTCTATATTAAGGATACATCACCTGATGCTGTTAAAAATTACAGTCTCTGCGGTTTTAAGAGAATAAACCTTAAGAAGGGTGAAAAGAAAACAGTAACAGTAAAAATCGAAGACAGATCATTCGAGGTTGTTCATGAAGACGGAACACGTGAGATTACCGGAAAGGAATTCACACTCTATGCAGGTATTTCACAGCCTGATGAACTCAGCAGAAAACTTACAGGTACGGAAACTGTATCTGTTAAGATAGAAAAGTAATAAAACACTAAAAAAAATTATCTAACAGGAGAAATTATTATGAGCGAATTTTTCAAAGGAATTGACAAAATCAAGTATGAAGGCAAGACAAGCACAAACCCACTCGCATTCAAGTACTATAACCCGGATGAAGTAATCTGCGGAAAGAAGATGCGTGAACATCTTAAGTTTGCACTTTCATGGTGGCACACAATGGGCGGCGACGGTACAGACATGTTCGGTGTTGGTACAACTGACAAGAACTGGGGCGCTGAAGACGCTATGGAAAAGGCTAAGGCTAAGGTTGACGCTGCAGCAGAAATCATGGAAAAGCTTTCTATCGACTACTACTGCTTCCATGACAGAGACATTGCTCCTGAAGGTTCATCACTTGCTGAATCAAACCAGAGACTTGATGAAATCACTGACTATATGAAGGAAAAGCTCGCAGACAAAAAGCTCCTCTGGGGTACTGCGAACTGCTTTAACAATCCAAGATACATGCACGGTGCAGGCACATCACCTTCAGCTGACGTATTTGCTTTTGCAGCAGCTCAGATTAAGAAGGCTATTGAATGCACAGTTAAGCTCGGCGGTAAGGGCTACGTTTTCTGGGGCGGCCGTGAAGGTTATGAAACACTCCTCAACACAGATATGAAGCTTGAACAGGACAACATGGCTCGTCTTATGAGAATGGCCGTTGATTATGCACGTTCAATCGGATTTGACGGTGACTTCTATATCGAACCAAAGCCAAAGGAACCAACAAAGCACCAGTATGACTTCGATACAGCTACGGTTATCGGTTTCTTAAGAAAGTACGGCCTTGACAAGGATTTCAGGATGAACATTGAAGCTAACCACGCTACACTTGCTCAGCACACATTCCAGCATGAGCTCCGTGTTGCAAGAGACAACGGTGTATTCGGTTCAATCGACGCTAACCAGGGCGATACACTTCTCGGATGGGATACAGACCAGTTCCCTACAAATATTTACGATGCTACATTCTGCATGCTCGAAGTACTCAAGGCAGGCGGATTCACAAACGGTGGTCTTAACTTCGACTCAAAGGCAAGAAGAGGCTCATTCACAGCTGAAGATATCTTCCACTCATACATTGCTGGTATGGATACATTTGCACTCGGTCTCAGAGCTGCAGCAAAGATTATCGAAGACGGAAGAGTTGACAGTTTCGTTGCTGACCGTTACTCATCATGGACACAGGGTATCGGCGCTGACATCATTTCAGGAAAGGCTTCAATTGCTGACCTCGAAAAGTATGCACTTGAAAAGGGCGATGTTATCGACTCTGTAACAAGCGGCAGACAGGAAATGCTTGAAGCTATCGTAAACAACGTACTTTTCAGCTTATAATTTCCGGAGGCATTAAATGAAATACGCTATAGGTGTTGATATTGGCACCAGCGGCACAAAATCAGTTCTGTTTGATGAAACAGGAAAGGTTATGGCTTCTGCAACCGTTGAATATCCTCTTTATCAGGAGAAAAACGGTTATGCAGAGCAGGAGCCTGCTGACTGGTACAACGCAGCCGTTGACACTATTAAAAAAATAGTGTCAGAAAGCGGTGTGAACGCTGACGACATTGCAGGTGTTGGTCTTTCAGGACAGATGCACGGCCTTGTAATGCTCGACGAAAACAATGACGTAATCCGTAAGTCAATCATCTGGTGCGACCAGCGTACAGCAAAGGAATGTGAGGAAATCACATCAAAGGTCGGCGCAGAGAGACTTGTCGAAATTACAGCAAACCCTGCGCTTACAGGCTTTACAGCTTCCAAGATTCTCTGGGTAAGAAACAACGAACCTGAGAATTATGCAAAGTGCCGTCATATTCTCCTTCCTAAGGATTATGTAAGATTCATGCTTACAGGAGAATATGCAACTGAAGTTTCTGATGCTTCAGGTATGCAGCTTCTCGATGTACCGAACAGATGCTGGTCGGACGAAGTGCTTGAAAAGCTTGAAATTGACAGGTCACTTCTTGCTAAGGTTTATGAATCACCTGAAATAACAGGTTATATTACAGATAGCATTGCGGCACTTACAGGACTTAAGGCCGGTACTCCGGTAGTCGGCGGTGCAGGCGACAATGCTGCTGCTGCCGTAGGAACAGGTATAGTTTCTGACGGTAAGGCATTTACAACAATCGGAACAAGCGGTGTTGTATTTGCTCATACATCTTCAGTTCAGATTGACCCTAAGGGCAGAGTGCATACATTCTGCTGTGCAGTACCGGGATGCTGGCACATCATGGGAGTAACTCAGGCTGCAGGTCTTTCCCTTAAGTGGTTTCGTGACAACTTCTGTAAGGATATCATGGAAGAGGCTGAAAAGCAGGGTGTGAACGAGTACTGTCTTATGGATAAGATGGCAGAAGAAATTAAAATCGGTTCAGACAAGCTTATTTATCTGCCGTATCTTATGGGTGAAAGAACC
>DCGK01000132.1:6331-17835 GCA_002315235.1 Ruminococcus sp. UBA1780 | reverse complement strand
GACTTAATCAGTGTTTCCTTAAATTATTATGTTATCTGGTTTCATAATCAGGTAAAGCAATGTTGTTTCTTATAAACTCTTCAGTTTCAGGAAGAAGTTTGTATGTTTCGATTGCCTGGTTTCTGCTTTCCAGATATATTCTGTAGGCTCCGTTCTGCATGTCGAACCAGTTACTGTTTGTATAATCAATGAAATCCTCATCGGTTAATCCGTAAATATCATTTGAAACAGCTGAAAACAGTTCGTTTCTGAGCTGTTCGTTTAAGTTTACATAGAATCGTTTGTCTTTTGTTTTCATATCGTTGTCCACTGTTTCCAGATATACGGCAACTCCGTTCGATTTGTATATATCATTTCTGATATTGCTGAGCAGGTTTTCTCTTAATGGCTGTGAAGCAAGAATTCTGCAGATGTCTTCACGGTTTTCTTCTGAAATGCAGTACATTCTCTCGATGATTCGGTTGTTTTTCAGAAGATAATTTATTCTGAAAGTTTTATAAACCAGGTTGCCGTATGAATCATAGTAAGCTTCGGATTCGTCAGGCGGTTGACTGCCGAGAGCGGTTCTGTGAATTTCCTCTGCCTTTTCGATGGATTCAGGTTCGGTAAATTCGTACTGGAACATTGCTCCGCTGAATCCACCGTCAAATCCTACATTTACTGCCTTAACACTGCTGATATCAGGGATAAGGTTTTTTTCTCCGAATTCACCTGTTATTCTGCCTGCGTCCGGAAGAAGAAGTACAGAAATTACTGCTGCAGCAAAAACTGAAGCCGGCCATACAGAGCTGAAGCTGCATCCTGAAACTCGTTTTTTTCTGATTATTTCTGCACATATGAGAAGCACCAGTGATGCCGCAATGTAGAAATACGATGGTATGCCAGTAATACTTCCCATAGAGCCGGAAATAAATAATGTGGCGGAATATATTACAATACAGTATATAAGCGGTTCTGATTTTGGATTTGAAATGTTTTCCGGAAGAGATTTCATATATGACCTGTATGCTGAAGCAAACAGCAGGGCTGTCACAGCGATGTTAACGGCGGTGGAAAGCACCGGATGAAGAAGACCTGTATGCGGTATTGCTGACAGAAGTACACCTGCAGGTGATCCGTATACAGTAAAGCGGAATACTATTGAGCTTGTTATAAATGGGTTTCCTGAAAACACCATCGCCATTGTCATTGCAGCAGGAACCGCAGTGTTATATGCGGCTGCTGAGATAATCGTTCCGATTGCTGATGAACTCTTTACTGTACACATAACTGAAACTGTATAGAACATTATCATTGCCAGAAGAAGCGCGGCAGTCATTTCTGCAGTTGTCGTAAATATGTCTGCCTGGTAAATAGTGTTCAGACGGCTGCAGCATTCAAATAAGTCTCCGCCGGATCTGTATTTTGTCTGTCCGACAGCCAGCGTAATAATCGTAAGTACTATTCCCGGAAGAGCCGGGATTATGTACAGTGCAAGTCCTGCCAGATAGTCAGCGAAAAATCCTGTTTTTCTGTCTGCCGGCAGAGCAAATATCATATCTGCCCTGTCCTGTCTGTGAAGGTGGGAAAACATTTTCAGTGCACATAGCAGACCGGCCAGCAGACCTGCCGCAGTGAGCAGCAGGCCGAACCGAACAGCCAGACTGGAAATTCCGGTATTCATATACCACTTGCCGTTTAAAATGAGCCAGTTTTCGAACTGCCAGCTTACGGACAGTACCGGCATCCCGATCAGATTGATGATCAAAAGGGAAAGAAAAAGATTTTTTTCTGATTTTAACCTTCCTTTAAGGCGTTTTGAAAACGGAGAATCCGAAGCTTTTATTTTAATCAGTTCCTTCTTCATTATAGCCGTTCGCCTCCATTTCGTAAATAAAAATTTCCTCAAGAGTCAGAGGAACGATATCGAGAAATGCCGGATTTTTCGATTCAAGAGCTTTCTGGATTTCCTCTCTGCTGTTTTTGATAAGCATTGTATACAGGCTCTGGCTGCGTTCGAATTTTACAACGTCAAGTCCGGCAAAGTCGGATTCGGTGTATTCTTCACTGAATGCTGTGTTTATCTTGCAGATGCTTATATCTGAATCTGTATCTCTGTAAAATGCCACGGTATTGTTATTTAACATTGCTGCGCTGTCACATATCTCGCTTAGCTCCCTGAGGTTGTGAGAAGAAATAACAACAGTCAGTTCGCGGTCCATAACCGCGTCAAATATCATGTTTTTAACTATGACTCTCATTGCCGGGTCAAGTCCGTCAAATGCTTCATCCATAAGAAGGTATTCAGTCTGGCATGCAATTCCTGTGATTACAACTGACTGGCGCTTCATACCCTTTGAAAATGAAGAAAGTTTTTTGTCAGACGGAAGATTAATCTCTTTTCTGAGAGTTTCAAAAAGTTCTTCACTGAAATTCGGATAGTAAGCTTTGTAGAAGTTTTTCAGTTCGTTAAGAGTCATTCCGGAAAACTGAACTGTTTCGTCGTTTATAAAAAATATTTTTTCCTTTATTTCAGGGTTTTCATATACAGGCTTTCCTCCGTATGTAATTTCTCCGCTGTCAGGTCTGTATATTCCGCACATGAGTCTGAGAAGAGTGGATTTGCCGGCACCGTTTACACCGAGAAGACCGAAAACCGAGCCTTTTTTAATTTCAAGGTTAATGTCAGAAAGGATTGTGTTTTCGTTAATTGTTTTTGTCAGTCCAGATATTTTTATCATGCTTTTCCACCTCGTCTATTCTTTTCTTTAGTTCTTCGGCTGTGAAGCCCATTTTCAGCGCTTCGGTAACCGCATTTTCAAAATCCTTACTTATGTTTTCCATCTGCTGTTACCTCGTCTATTCTGTTTTTTAGTTCGTAAGCTGTAAGCCCTGCTTTTATAGCTTCGTTTACCGCCTGGTCAAATTCCTCAAGGGCACTTTCCTTGAGAGCTGATTTTTCCACTGCAGAAATAAAGCTGCCGCGGCCTGAAACCGAGTATATGATTTTGTTTCGTTCAAGCTCCTGATAAGCCTTTGAAACCGTGTTAGGATTTACTCCCAGGTCCTTTGCAAGAGTGCGGACGCCCGGAAGCTGGTCGTTTTCTTTCAGAACACCCCTGATGATAAGCTCTGATATCTTTTTATAAAGCTGTTCATATATAGGTACTCCGCTCTGTAAATCTATGTTTATGATAGGTCATCATCTCCTGTTCTTTTAATATTATTGCCTTGCACATCCGGTGACAGCAGTAGCCTGCGGCTTGCCTTCTTTAGCAGGCCTTGCAGAGGTCGTTTTCATTACTCACTTTGTGAGTTATGAAAGACCGCCTGCGTCATCTCCGTGCAAATCGGCTAATTGTAAACCGCGTTGTTTAATGCGTTTACAATAGTATTATTTACGGGACCATTCCAGTTCTTCTGCTGTTCCGCTGGCCAGAAATTTTTCGTAGAGGTCAGCATGCTCTGAGGTCAGAAAATATTGCTTTTTGCCTAAGGTGGAAAATACGATGCAGTCCTGTTCTGATGTGTATTCGTCATAAAGATATGTGCAGATTTCCCTGAGGATGTTTTCGTCAAATCCGGTTACTCTGTACTGTTCAGGGTAGAAGCGCCCGCTTGAAACACTGACCATGCGGCGGATTCCGCCGTTCAGTTCATAGAGATAATCTGTTGTTCCGCAGAATATGCCTTCGTGCTGAAGCATGGCACGGAACAGAAGTTCCGGATCGCTGTTCAGATGAATTTTTTCTTTGCCGCTTGTTCTGTAGAGCGGACAAGCAGTATAGTCGGTGTTTACAGGAGTGTACAGTCTGTCACTGATTTTACCGTTTTTCAGATGGTATACTATTCTTATGTCTGTTTCAGTATCTTCGTAAATACTATATTTACTGTTATAAAAATTCCTGTTAAATGACGGCTGGCAGTATTCCGGGTTTCTGTTATAGTTTTTACCCAGGCAGTTTTTCAGATCGGTATTCAGTTCTTCGTTAAGCCTGATAATCTCTCTGACTGCGTCCGGACTTGTATATGAATCGGTTTCTTCCGGTGAACCGTAGTCAGACTTATGAATTTCCGGGAGATGTATTTCAGCGCAGGCTATTTTTCCGGCATCAGGAATATAGTACGTGAGTCCGAATGAATCGGTTTCTGTAACTGAATAGAAAACCACTGCTGACAATGCTGCTGACGAAATGAAAAATACAAGCTGCCTGGCCGGATGTTTTATATGTATTCCGCGGAATCTGATCAGAAGCATTACAGCGAAAATAACTGCAGCTGTGAATATTACTGCAAGGAAAGCCGGCGGAGTGAGGAAACAGTCGAGGAAAAATGAGAGCATCATTGCATTTGAAACTGTTCCGGTAATCAGTGCGGATACAATGTAGAAAAATGCACTGTAAGCAAACGGTTCGGATGTTCTTTCAGCTTTTCTTGCCAGGAACAGCTTCCATGCAGGAATGAAGTATAATACAGTGAACAGTATAACGGACACAAACCAGTTTGCTTCACCGTATTCGTGTCCGGGAAGAACATGAAGCAGTGTTCCGGCAGGGACGATTCGTTCTGCTTCATATGTGATATTGTCGAATGAACGATAACTGAAGTTCGGTACTGACGTCATAATCAGGTCTTCAAGTGATACCAGAAATGCTGTGGCTGCGATGTTTGAACCGGCAAGATAGATTACTGTTTCAAAAAGTGTTCCGCACATAACAGATACAAGAACCGTGAATGTATAAATCATTGTTACCGAAGGGATAAGACGATACAGAATTCCTGAGGCAGCCTCATGACTTAATGTATAACCCAAATCCGTTAAAACCGGATCATCCTCCAGTCCGAGCATTTCTGAAAGCATTGAAGGAATCCTGAAGCAGTGATCCGGTGAGAACCAGACAATGGCTGATGTAAGAGCCGCAGCGATGACAAGCGGTATCAGGCAGGTTATGAGACCTGAGAAAAAGTCGGCCATAAACATCTGTGTTCTGTTTACCGGAAGTGCCATGTTCATGTCAGATTCTGTTTTTCTGTAAAGATATCTGAAGTTTGACAGCGCCAGTAAAATACAGGTCAGGATGGCTGCAGCGGCTGCGGCTCCCGAAATAACTGATACAGCCATAAAAACTGCATCCGGGGTTTCTGTCTGCATCCGGAGTTCTTCAGGAGCAGTATTATAGGTGTTCATAATACTGCTTCCGTACCATGCAGATACAAGTGCCATCAGAGGCATTCCCAGCATCTGCATAAGCATCAGGGGAGCAAAGTATTTTTTATCTTTATCAAGCTTTGCTCTGAAACGGGTTATGAACGCAGAAGATTTTGTGTCTGATGTGTTCATAGGTTTTGAACCTCCTGTCTTTTGTTTGATTTTCCTTAATTGTCTTTTTGTTTTTCTTCTCTTTTCTTTTGTTTACGCATTATTATTTATATCTTTTTATCAATGCGTTCTGTTGTGTACTAAGTGTACTGTACTAGCTAGTACACTTAGTATACCATACAGTACACCTGGTGTCAATACCCCCTGAATGAATTTGTTACAGTGAATGCAGAATATTTTCTGATTAACAATTCCTGCGAAATGTCAGTGTATCCAGGTAATTATTGTGCATAGTTTATTCGATAAATTATATGATATTATATGAAATACACACAGAAAAATCATGTTATAAACGGCAACGCATATTACCTATAATGAAATATCAATAATGAAATGGCTGTAATCCGGTTGCAGAGTCAGTCATTATTTGCTATAATAAAGGAAAGACATTATTGGTTATCAATGGTACAGTAAATAAATTCAGGAGGCTTTATAAACTATGAAGAATTCAAAAAAAGTTATTGCCGGTATAGCATGTGTTGCGATGCTTTCCGGAATTGTTTCAGTTTTTCCTGCATCAACAGAAAAGGTAAGTGCCGAAGAGGACGTACTTTTCAGCGCGGATTTTGAAGACGGTGAAACAGACGGTATCTCAAGAAGAGGTGAAGATGAAACACTTACTGTTGTTTCAGATGGTGCTCACGGCGGCGACAATGCACTCGAAATAAGCACAAGAAAGGAATCATGGAACGGACCTCAGATTCCTCTCGATGACATCTGTGAAGCGGGCGAACAGTACATTGTTACTGCATTTGCAAAGACAGAATTCTACAGCCAGCTCACACTCAGCATGCAGTACACAGACAGTACAGGCGAACCGCACTATGACAATATTCTCAAGCAGGACAGCAAGGACGGAACATGGCTCGAATATACAGCAAAGTTCAGCTTCCCGGCTGGTTCAACAGGCAGACATCTTTACTTTGAGGCATCAGATGCAAATGTAAAGATTTATATTGATGATATTAAGATTACAACAACACCTGACGTTGAAATAGAAGACCTTACTTCACTCAGAGCATATTTTGCTGATGATTTCAAGGTAGGTACAGCTCTTACACCTTCAGATCTCGGTTCAAAGGGATTCATGAAGCTCGTAGACAAGCACCTCAGCGGCAGCGTTACAGTAGGTAACGAAATGAAGCCTGACTATGTACTTAACCTTAAGGCTACACAGAAGTACATGGAAGAAACAGGCGATGATGAAAACCCGCAGGTTTCATTTGCACAGGCTGCGCCGGTTCTCGAATATGCAAAGAAAAACAACATTCCTGTAAGAGTTCACACACTTGTATGGCACAGCCAGACACCTGAATGGTTCTTCAAGGAAAACTATGATCCGAAGGGTGAATACGTTTCAGCTGAGAAGATGACAAAGCGTATGGAGAATTACATCAAAAACTTCTTCACAACACTTACTGAGCTTTATCCTGATGTAAACTTCTATGCATGTGACGTTGTAAACGAAGCATGGCTCGAAGACGGTACACCTCGTAAGCCTGGCCATCCGGATCAGTCAAACGGATACGGTGCATCTGACTGGGTAGCTGTATACGGTGACAACTCATTCATTGACGATGCATTTACATTTGCAAGAAAGTATGCTCCGAAGGGATGCAAGCTTTACTACAATGACTATAACGAATACATGGACAAGAAGAAGCAGATTGTTGAGATGGCAGTAAGACTCAAGGAAAAGGGTGTTATCGACGGTATCGGCATGCAGTCACACCTTGATGCAAGACAGAGCATGGACGCAGCATTCCCTTCTGTAAACATGTATGAACAGGCAATCAAGGCTTACACAGAAACAGGTCTTGACGTTCAGATTACAGAGCTTGATGCTACAGTTCCTGAAAATTCAGGAGACCAGTATTTTGAACACCAGGCTAAGTACTACAAGGGTATTTTTGATGCTATCTGCAAGTACAGCGACAAGATTTCAGCAGTTATTTTCTGGGGCGTAACAGATGACATCAGCTGGAGAGCTTCACAGCTTCCTCTTATTTTCGACAACGAATACAAGGCAAAGCCTGCATTCTATTCAATTATCGACGGCAGAACACCTGGCGAAGTACCTTCTGCTCCTGCACAGCAGCCAACAGACAAGCCTGATGTTAAGCCAACAGACAAGCCGTCAGATAAACCAACTGAGCCTGCTGTTTCAGAAACACCGGCTGCAACTGAAAAGCCGTCATCCACTCCTTCAGATGATCCTCAGTCCACACCCAATCCTCAGGAAACCGTGGTTTACGGGGACGTTGATCTTGACGGTTCTGTTGACCTTACTGATCTTTCTAAACTCTCGCTTTACCTCATCAAAGACATCAAACTCGAAGAAAAATCATTAAAGAACGCTGATGTTGACGGTGACGGAACAGTTGATATTCCTGACCTTGCAACTCTCAAGCAGTACTTATCAAAGATAATCGACAAGCTTGGTCCTGCTAAGTAATAAAACAATTATCAAGTAAAAATGATCAGCCGGCTTAAAAGCCGGCTTTTCTGTAATCAACAGAAATATGGCATGTTTATGACAAATTACTGTTGATTATTGACTGAAAACCCGGCCGTAGTGTATAATTGTTATTGGAAATTCGCGGATACAGTAAACATAAAAAAACAGGAGAGTGATTTATTTGAAGAAAAAAATAGCAGGTCTTGCTGCTCTGCTTCTTGCTGCTTCTTTTTCTGCAAGTGTACTTGCACTTGCGAAGGGAGATTCAAACGGTGACGGTGAGATTTCAGCAAAGGATTTCAAAAGACTCAGCAAATATCTTCTCGGAGACAAGGAGCTTGAGGGCGAAACATACGGCGCATCTGATTTTGACGGAAACGGAATTGTAAACATTGTCGATCTTCTTCTTCAGAAAGAAATGCTTCTGGGAACCGAAGGTGCAGAAACAGTAGTCGGTGTTCCGGAGTTTTCTGCTGAGAGCGGGTTCTACAGCAGTGAGTTCAGTCTTACTCTTACAGCAGGTGAAGGTTCAAAGATTTACTATACAACGGACGGAAGCGAGCCTACACAGTCATCGGAGGTATACAGCGGTCCTCTTACCATAAAAAACAGAACATCTGAACCGAATGTATATTCAGCAGTTAAGGTTACAACGGACAACAATCAGTACAGGCCTCAGAACGTTACAAAGGGTACAATTGTCAAGGCTTTCTCTGTTGACAGGGACGGAAATGTCAGTGAAACAGTAAGCCGTTCATATTTTGTCGGCATTGATGCAGCAAAGCAGTACGCAGGTCTTCCTGTCGTAAGTCTTACAATTGATCCGGATGATTTCTTTGATTACGACAAGGGAATTTATGTTCCGGGTAAGATTTACGATGATTTTGTTGCATCAGGTCAGAGTAATCCTATGCAGTCGTGGCTTAATGAAGCAAACTATACACAGAAGGGTAAGGAGTGGGAACGTGAGGTTCTTTTCGAAATCTTCGAGAATGACGGAAAGCTTGCTCACTCTCAGAAAATCGGCGCACGTATCTCCGGAAACGCTACACGCTCATCAATTATCAAGAGCCTCAAGTTCTACGCAAGGGATGATTACGGCAAGAAGAGCGTGAAGTATGATCTTATTCCGGGAAATACAATGCAGCTTGACAGGACAACACCGGTTGAAAAATACAGCAAATTCAGAATGAGAAACGGCGGTAATGATCTTGGTCATGCCCAGTTCCGTGATAACTATATTCAGAGTCTTGTTGCTGACAGAGCATTTGATACTCAGGCGTCACGTCCGGCAGTAATGTTTATCAACGGTGAATTCTTCGGCGTTTACACACTTCAGGAGGACTACTGCGACAGCTATATTGAAAACAACTACGATATAGACAAGAAGAATGTCATGATTATTGAGTGCGGCAAGGAAGTAAATGACGGTGAGGAAAGCGACCTTGCATACTATGAGGAGCTTATTAACTTTGCAAAGAGCAGCGACTTTACTAAGGAAGCGGATTATAAAAAAATCAGCGAAATGATTGACATCCAGAACTTCATTGACTATCAGTGCACTCAGATATTCATTGCGAACCAGGACTGGATGAACAATAACAACAACTACAGAACATGGCGCTCAAGAGATATTACTGACAAGCCTTATGAGGACGGAAAGTGGAGATGGATGCTTTATGATACAGAGTATTCAACAAGTCTCTACAGCATGAACGGCGGAACATACGGCGAAGATTCCCTTAAGATTGCCATGTACGGCAGTGCCGGTGGTTTCGGTGGCTTTGGCGGCTGGGGAGGCGGCTGGGATTTCGGAGGCGGCTTCATAGGTATAGGCGGCCAGCGACCTGGTCAGCAGCCGGGACAGCAGACGGAGCAGCAGCCAAAGGATCATACAGTTCTGTTTTATAAGCTCCTTAAAAACGATGAGTTTAAACAGCGTTTTGTCAACACCATGATGGATCTTATGAACAAAAATCTCAGTCAGGAAAATATGCTTTCAGAGCTTGACAGATTTACTAAGATGTATGAGCCTGTTATGAATGAACAGGAGAGCAGAATAGGCAACTCAAGCAACTTCAGAAATGAATTGAACAATATTAAGTCCTTCATTCAGAACAGAGAAAAGAATATGCTCACATTCATGAAGAATGATCTTAACCTTACAGGACAGGCTGCAGAGATTTCACTTTCAGTGAACGACAGTACCGGCGGTACACTTATGGTAAATACCATTTCGGCAGATATGAAGGATAACAAGTGGAGCGGAACATACTTTACTGATTATCCGGTTACTGTTAAGGCGGTGCCTGCTGAAGGCTATGTATTCTCAGGCTGGGAAGGTATCGAAGGAAACAGTGATACCATCACTGTAAAACCTGGTCAGGCAGCAGAAATAAAAGCAAAGTTTACACGCGGATAATTCATGTGAACGCAGCTGACAGCTGCGAATTCATACAGTACATAAAAGGGGACTGATGTTCAGTCCCGCATACAAAAAAAGAACACCTCAAAGCTGTAGTTTACATATAGCTTTGAGGTGTTTCTGCTTTAAATGCATTTATCAGTCTTTTTTATCTGATTTGAATTTTTCCTTGAAATCTCTGAGCTTGTCAAAGAAATTCTTTTTCTTTTCGTAGTTTTTGTCTTCCAGTGATGCTTCAAACGCCTTGAGGAGTTCCTTCTGCTTCTTGTCGAGGTTTTTAGGAACTTCCACATATACCTTCACGTACTGGTCGCCTCTGTCTGAGCGCTGGAGTTTTCTGATACCCTTGCCCTTGAGTCTGAATACAGTACCTGTCTGTGTTCCTTCGCTGATTGTGTATTTTACATTGCCGTCGATAGTCGGAACGATGAGCTCATCACCCATTACAGCCTGAGCATATGTGATAGGAATTTCGCAGTGAACATCGTATTCGTCTCTTTCAAAGATAGGATGTGATTTTACACGTACAACTACATTGAGGTTTCCGTTTGGTCCGCCGTTTGTACCGGCATCACCCTGTCCGCTTACGCGGAGAACCTGACCGTTGTCAATACCTGCAGGTATATCAACTGAGAGTGACTTGGAAACACGGATACGTCCGTTTCCGCCGCACTTTGTACATGGGTTTGAAACAACCTTGCCCTTTCCTGAACATTTGCTGCAGACCTTCTGTGAAGATATGACACCGAACGGAGTTCTCTGTGCAACCTTAACCTGACCGGCGCCGTTACATTCAGGACATGTCTGAGGAGTTGAACCGGCAGCTGCACCTGAGCCGCTGCAGTCCGGACATTTTTCAAGACGTGTAATTTTTACATCATGCTTGAGCCCTGTGCATGCATCCATAAAGTCGATGGTTACTGTTGTTTCTATGTCCTGTCCGCGTCTCGGAGCATTTGCGCGTGATCTTCCGCTGCCGCTGCTGAATCCGCCGAAACCGCCGCCACCGAAAAGATTTTCAAAAATGTCTCCCATATCGCCGAACGGATTGAAACCGGCACCTCCACCGAAACCGCCGCCGCCGTAGTTAGGATCAACGCCTGCGTGACCGAACTGGTCATAACGTTCTTTCTTTGACGGGTCGGAGAGTATTTCGTAAGCTTCGTTTACTTCCTTGAACTTTTCTGCACAGTCCTTATCATCCGGATGAAGGTCAGGATGATATTTTCTGGCGAGTGAACGATAAGCCTTTTTTATTTCAT
>DCGK01000132.1:465-6290 GCA_002315235.1 Ruminococcus sp. UBA1780 | reverse complement strand
CAAGCACTTCATAATAGTCTCTTTTGTCAGCCATATGTTCCTCCGTATGGTAGTTCTGAAAATATGATAATACGGAAATCAGAGCGGATTTAAAACCCGCCCTGAAACCCTTATATGTGTTTTATAATTCCTGCTGATTAAGCTTCTGTGAAGTCAGCGTCTACTACGTTGTCATCCTTCTTGTCATTTACGTCTTCAGCAGCACCGCCAAAGCCTGCAGCTGAAGGATCCTGACCGGCAGCTGCGCCTGCAGCCTGGTAAACCTTTGATGAGAGTTCGTAGAATGCCTTCTGGAGCTCATCTGTCTTAGCCTTGATATCATCGATGTTGTCAGCCTTGAGAGCAGCCTTGAGTTCTTCACACTTGCTTTCGATAGGTGCCTTGTCTTCAGCGCTTACCTTGTCACCGAATTCGCCGAGTGCCTTTTCGCACTGGAATACAAGGTTTTCACCGTTGTTCTTTGCATCAACGTCTTCACGTCTCTTCTTGTCTTCTTCAGCAAACTGTTCAGCTTCCTTTACAGCCTTGTCGATGTCATCCTTTGACATGTTTGTTGAAGCTGTGATTGAGATGTTCTGTTCCTTGCCTGTGCCGAGATCCTTTGCTGAAACGTGAACGATACCGTTCTGGTCGATATCGAATGTAACTTCGATCTGTGGGATTCCTCTTGGAGCCGGTGCGATACCGTCGAGACGGAACATACCAAGCTGCTTGTTATCCTTTGCGAATTCACGTTCACCCTGGAGGATGTTGATATCAACAGCAGACTGGTTGTCAGCAGCAGTTGAGAAGATCTGTGACTTCTTTGTAGGAATTGTTGTATTTCTTTCGATAATCTTTGTGCATACGCCGCCCATTGTTTCAAGACCGAGTGAAAGTGGTGTTACGTCGAGGAGGAGGAGACCTTCCTTAACGTCGCCGCCAAGTACACCGCCCTGGTAAGCAGCACCGAGAGCAACGCATTCGTCAGGGTTGATGCCCTTGAAAGGATCCTTGCCGATACGCTTCTTAACAGCTTCCTGAACTGCAGGAATTCTTGAAGAACCGCCAACCATGAGAACCTTGTTAAGGTCTGAAGCTGAGAGACCGCTGTCACGGAGAGCCTGGTCTACAGGACCCATTGTTGATTCAACGAGGTCTGATGTAAGTTCGTTGAACTTAGCCTGTGTAAGTGTAAGGTCAAGGTGCTTAGGACCTGTTGCATCAGCTGTGATGAACGGGAGGTTGATGTTTGATGTAGGTGTAGATGAAAGTTCAATCTTTGCCTTTTCAGCAGCTTCCTTAAGTCTCTGCATAGCAAGCTTGTCGCCTGAAAGATCGATGCCTTCTGACTGCTTGAATTCTGCAACCATCCAGTCAATGATTCTCTGGTCGAAGTCATCACCGCCGAGGTGGTTGTTACCTGCTGTTGCAAGAACTTCTGTTACGCCGTCGCCCATTTCGATGATTGATACGTCGAATGTACCGCCGCCGAGGTCATATACCATGATTTTCTGGTCTTCTTCCTTGTCGATACCGTAAGAAAGAGCAGCAGCTGTTGGCTCGTTGATAATTCTCTTAACTGTAAGACCTGCAATCTGACCTGCGTCCTTTGTTGCCTGTCTCTGTGAGTCTGTGAAGTAAGCAGGAACTGTGATAACTGCTTCTGTTACTGTTTCACCGAGGTATGCTTCAGCGTCAGCCTTGAGCTTCTGAAGAATCATAGCTGAAACTTCCTGTGGTGTGTATTTCTTGTCGTCTATGTTTACCTTATAGTCTGAACCCATGTGACGCTTGATTGAGATGATTGTCTTGTCAGGGTTAGTAACTGCCTGACGCTTTGCTGTCTGGCCTACGAGTCTTTCACCTGACTTTGCAAAAGCAACAACTGAAGGAGTTGTTCTTGCACCTTCTGAGTTAGGAATTACTACAGCGTTACCGCCTTCCATAACTGCTACGCATGAGTTTGTTGTACCTAAGTCAATACCGATAATCTTTCCCATTGTAAATTCATCCTTTCAAATTGAATATATATTTTAAATGTGTCTGGCTGATTAAGCGTTTACGGCAACCATTGAATGTCTGATGATTCTGTCGCCGAGTTTGTATCCCTTCTGGAATACCTCACATACTGTGTCGGATTCTCCGTCCTCGTTTTCAACCTGCTTGATAGCATTGTGAAGGTTAGGGTTAAAAGGCTGTCCGAGAGCTTCAATCTCAGTTACGCCGATTTTTTCAAGAATTCCTGTCAGCTGTGTGAATATCATATCAACACCCTTTTTGAAGTTCTCATCTGAACAAGGTGTATCAAGTGCTCTGTCGAAGTTGTCAATTGCAGGAAGAAGCTCAGCAATTGTTTTGGCAGCGGAATCACCGTATGCTTCAGTTTTTTCCTTTGCTGTTCTCTTGCGGAAGTTGTCAAACTCAGCGTAGAGGCGCATGTATTTGTCCTTTTCTTCCTTAAGCTCAGCTTCGAGTGCGGCAATCTTTGCCTCTGCACTGTCTTCTGCTGGTGTTTCCACGGCAGCCTCTTCAGTAACTTCTTCAGCTGTTTCTTCAGCAGCTTCGTTTACTTCGAGTTCCTGTTCTTCAGTTTCATCGTGTTTCTTTTTACTCATTATACGTCTGTTTCCTTTCCTTCGCTGTCATCATCCTCGTCCACTGAAAGGACATCGGTGATTTTCTGCGTAAAATATTCTATATAAGGTATGATTTTGGCGTAGTTAAGCCTCATCGGTCCGACTATTCCCAGCGAACCGGCTTCTTTTTTGCCTTTGCGGTACTTTGAAACAATCATGCTGGAATTTCCGATTATGAAATCGTCCTTTTCCTTGCTGAACATTACCTGAATTCCGCTGAAGCTGTCACTGAGAAAATCAGCAAATTCGTTTTTGCGTTCCATGAAGCGAACAATTTCGTTTTTGTCAAATTCGCTGCACGAGATAAGATTGTTTGTTCCGCTTATTGTAAGCTCGTTCTGGAGTAAATCCTGTGAAAGTTCGCACAGTCCCTTTACCAGAGGAGCAAGAGTTATCATATATGCGCCAAGTGCTGTTATAAGTTTTTCCATTCGTTCTTCAGAAAGCTCTTCGATTGAAACGCCCTGCAGATTTTCCTGTATATAATGTGAGAAAAACTCAAGCTGTTCTTCATCGAGATCAAACTCAAGACGACATGCTTTGTTTTTAATACTGCCGTTTGAAGTGATAAGCAGGATCAGATAAAGCCTTTTTCCTGTCGGAACTACGTCAACTTTTGTAATGACTGAAAACTTAGGTGCGGAGTTGGCAACAACCGCAGCGCATTTTGTAAGCTCTGCAAGTGCTTTTCCTGCACTCTGAATTATTGAATCCTCTGTGAGATTTTCTTCTCCACCGAGCATTTCGTCAAGTCTATTACGTTCAGTTTCTGAAAGTTCCTCAACCTGCATCAGCTGGTCAATATAGAGACGATATCCGCTGAAAGTAGGAATTCGTCCTGCTGATGTATGGGGCTGTTCAAGATATCCGAGCTGTTCAAGCATTGACATATCGTTTCTGATTGTGGCTGCTGAAACGTTGATGCCCGGTACCCGGGAAATAGCTTTTGAACCAACAGGCTCACCTGTGAGAATGTACTCATCCACAACTGCTGCCAGTATTTTTAACTTTCGTTCATCCATTGGAAAGTCTCCGTTAGCAATATTGGTTCTTAAGTGTTAGCACTCTATCTCTCTGAGTGCTAAATATAATATACCATTATTTTATTCAAACGTCAATAGGTTTGTTTAATATTTACTGCGGCTTTTTTTATATTTGTTAAATCTGCCAAAGTATTCAGTCAAATAATGCCTGACGGGGATGTATTCGTGCAAAAAAACGGCATTCCGGAAAACGGAATGCCGCTGTAAATCAGTATTGAATTTTACTGTAAATGCCTTAAACAGTCAGGTGTCAGCTCTGCATAAGGTACTCTCTGTAGAAATCCGAGAAATCCGGTTTACTGCTTTCATCTTCAGCAGGTTCGGGAACCGGCGGAGCCTTCGCAGCGGATACTGCAAGACGGATAAATTCATCCTGGGCACTGAGATTCTTTTTATGCACGCTCTTTTTGCGGTACATGCCGTCTGAACCCTGTACTCTTGCCTTTACATCGTCGTCAAGCATTGTTTCGAATATACTTACCACACGGTTCTGTATGTCAGGGTCATAAACCGGAACTGCGACCTCAACACGCTTGACTGTGTTTCTGGTCATAAAGTCCGCGGAGCTTATGTAAACCTTTCTTCTCTGCTTTGTTCCGAAAATATATATTCGGCTGTGCTCGAGAAATCTTCCGACAATGCTCGTTATGTGAATGTTATCGGTTTTGCCTTTTATCCCTGATACAAGACAGCAGAGACCTCTGATTACAAGTTCAGTTTTTACACCTGCCTGCGAGGCTTCCGAAAGCTTTTCGATTATTTTTCTGTCTGACAGAGAATTTATCTTGATGCCGATAAATGCCTTTTCACCCGACTTTGCACGTGAAATTTCCTCGTCTATCATTTCGATAACCTTTGACTGGAGGCAGAGAGGAGCGACCAGAAGATGGTCTGATTCCTCGACAAGATTTCCGAGCGAAAGTGCGTTGAAAACCTCAAGTGCGCCGGCGCCTATTTCCTGATTAGCTGTGATAAGCGAAAGGTCGGTATACAGCTCGGATGTCTTTTCGTTGTAGTTTCCGGTTCCGACCTGTGTTATGTATTCGACCTCTTCACCCTTTCTGCGGGTTATAAGAAGAAGCTTGGAATGAACCTTCAGACCTACCGGGCCGTATATTATAGTACATCCTGCGTTCTGAAGTGTCTTTGACCATCCGATATTGTTCTCCTCGTCAAATCTGGCACGGAGCTCCACAAGTACCAGAACGTCCTTGCCGCGTTCAGCCATGTCGACGAGTGCCTGAATGATCTTGCTGTTGCGTGCGAGTCGGTACAGCGTGATTTTGACTGACACAACATCAGGGTCGGCGGCCGCTTCATTCAGCATTCTTATAAAAGGCTTTATGCTTTCATACGGGTAGTGAAGGATTATGTCCTTTTTCCGTATCTGGTCTGCCATCGGGATGCCGTCTGCAACAGCAGGCGAGTTCTGAGGTGTGAACGGCTTGTAGCAGAGGGATTTTTTCGCTTCGAACATTGACTTTAATGTGAAGGTAAAGGAAAGATCAAGCGGAGCAGAGGCAGGGAATACCTGATTGTCCTGAATGTCCAGACGCTTGCAGAGATATTTTACTGTTTCGGATCCGGTATCTCCGTACACCTGAATACGTACAGGTGCAAGCTTTTTCCTTTTCTTTATAAGTTCCTCCATTGCACGTCTGAAATCAAAGTCGCTGTCAAGAAGTGAATCATCGTCTTCGCTTATGTCAGCATTTCGCGTGATGCGTACAATGCATTTTTCAAGTACATTGTAGTTTTCAAACACTTCAGACGCATATTTAAGAATCAGATCCTCAACCAGTATAAACCTGAAAGGCTTTTTGTTAAGCTGAATCATTCGTCTGAATGAATCATTTACCGGAAGAAGTCCTACCTTTGTTCCTGATTTTGAATCCAGACGCACTGCTATGTACAGATCCTTGTTCCTTATAAAAGGAAGAGGATGACGCTTGTCAATGATAAGAGGAGAGAGGAGAGGCAGAATTTCAGTCCTGAAGTACTCTCCGGCAAACTCTTCTTCACGCTCAGTGAGTTTATCTCCGGAAACCTGACTGATTCCGTGCTTTTCAAGGAGCTTCATTATATCACGGTACGCTTTTTCCTTCTGCGGTTCGATTTTTTTTACACGTTCAAAAATAGCATCGAGCTGCTCACGGCTTGTCAG
>DCGK01000132.1:0-379 GCA_002315235.1 Ruminococcus sp. UBA1780 | reverse complement strand
ATGAAGAATTCATCCAGATTGGACTGGAATATTGATGTGAATGTGAGTCTTTCAAGAAGCGGAACTTTCGGGTCGAGTGCTTCCTGAAGTACTCTCTGATTAAATTTTATCCATGACAGTTCCCTGTTATCATAAATATTTCCGGCCATTGTTTTCACCCCGTTTAAAAAAATATATATATTCATATTATAGTATAAATATTGCTTATTCGTCAAGAAAATAAGCACGACACGCGAGAAATTTGTTTATTTTTTATAATAGCAGCACGGGAGATTTGGTTATATAATTTGTAAAATTTTAACTTGACATAGCTGAAAGAAAGTAGTATAATACTATTTGTGTCATGACTGACGCAGATGCGGATGTGGTGAAACTGGCA
>DCGK01000045.1:19350-20631 GCA_002315235.1 Ruminococcus sp. UBA1780 | reverse complement strand
CACTGGAAAGCGTTCCTAAAACATTCCCTTCCCTTACAAATACCGCAATGCCCACTGCTGCTACTGCAAGCGGAATTACAATCTGAACAAGAAGAACAACGACACGAAGCTGCTGCTCATTGATATTGATTGTCTCAACAACAAGGCTCTTTGAAAGAATTGTCATTCCTTCGCCCTTGCCTGTGCATCTGTTTACAAGATTAATCATAAGCTCCTGGTTGTTAAGGGCGTTTGTTGATGTGATGTAATAGTCAGCTGCAAAAGCAGAACCGCATGCATAGATGTTGCTTGAAACCTTGTCCTCGCCTTCAAACACATGCT
The DNA here is from genome assembly GCA_002315235.1 of Ruminococcus sp. UBA1780. Taxonomy (GTDB): domain Bacteria; phylum Bacillota; class Clostridia; order Oscillospirales; family Ruminococcaceae; genus HUN007. Next base: position 20,310 of record DCGK01000045.1, on the reverse strand, counting down.
TTCCGCCTCTTACGAGAACGTTCTTTGAAGACTGTTCAAGTTCGCCGACATTGTCATTTGTAGTTGTTTCTGTAATAACAACTGAAGTGTCTGATGTTTTAAGAATTACTTCTGTGTCTCTTCCGTCACCTTCAGTGAATGTGAGTTCAAGCGGTCTTGCCATAGGCATTGCAACAGGAAGATCTGTTGATTTTACAAGTGAAGTCCATTCACCTTCAAGCTTAGCCTGAGGAACAGGATAATAGTTCTGAAGGCCTGCGATACCAACCTTTAACATTTCGGCGTTATTTAAGTTACTTACATAACCCTTGCCTGCTTTTATTCCCCATTCTTCAAGGAATGCATCAAGGTTTGGTGTATCCTTCTGATCATAGTTTGCAAAGTAAATGAGATTCTTTCCGTATTTGCCGCCGTTATCAAGATAGGCATCAAGCTTTTCTGTAACCGAAACTGTAAGGTCTGAATACGGTGCTGCGAGGATTACTGCTGCATAGTCTGATGAAATATCCTCAGTAAGCGGATCAACTGTTTCTACAGTATAGCCGTTGTTTTCAATAATCTCAGGAAGCTGTGAAACTGACTGTGAAACCGCATCTGACTGCTGGCATGCAATAAATGCAATTTTCGGTGGATTAGGATCAGCCACGAACATGATTGCTGATGTGAGCTTTTCTTCTGCTGTGATTGCCTTTATTTCCTGCTGGCCTGTCTGATAGTTCATTTCAACTTCATAGAAGTCTGTAAGATCAAGAACCTTTACCCTGCCGCTGCAGAAAACAACAACGTCAGCTCTCTCAATCTGTTCTGTGGTATATGAAGCAAACTTTGTTACAATCTCAGGATGCTTTTCAATATCATAGTATGAAACAGTAATTTTGTCACTGTTCTGTGCATACTTTTCTGTTACTTCCTTAACCAGCTTGTAGTATTTGCTTCCGCTGTCCATAGTTTCTTCATCCA
>DCGK01000045.1:0-19276 GCA_002315235.1 Ruminococcus sp. UBA1780 | reverse complement strand
TCAAAAAGCTGTTCCTTTGTTGTATCGATCTTGAGACCGTATCTTTCTGTAAGCTGTGAAGCAAACACGTTAAGAAGTACGACAACTGCTATGAATACTGCCGTTATTGCAGCAGCAACTGTACCGTACTTAAACTTTCTGGTGTTAAAAGGCTTCTTTTCCTTTTTCGGCTTTTTCTTCTTTTCAGAAGTTTCAGCCGCTTCTGTATTTTTTATTTCTTTTTCTTCTTTGCTCATTTTATAACCTCCTTAGCTCCAGCGACGCTTTTCAAAAACTCTTACTGAAAGGAAATTAAATACAACTGCAACGCTTACAAAGAAGAGAACACTTGAAAGGTTGAAAAGTCCTGTTACGAACTCATTGTATCTTGAGTAGAATGAAAGAGTCTTAAGAATATTTGCAATAAATTCAATTTTGATTGCACCCGCAATAGAATCCATAAGATAGAGGATAAGGAGTGAAAGGAATCCGAGAATTGCAGAAATTATCTGGTTTTCCGTAAGTGTTGAAACGAAAAGTGAAACTGCGATAAATGCAGCACCGAGGAAAAACAGGGCAACATAGTTTGAAAGAACTGTAGCCCACACAACCCCGCCGAAAAATTCGATTATAAGTGCAAAAACAAGGAATATTGAGATTCCGATTGTATAGAGCGCAAGTGCTGCAAAGTATTTGCCGAGCACAATCTCTGTGATTGTTACCGGAGCAGTAAGAAGTCCCTGCTCGGTTTTCTGTCTTTTTTCTTCAGAAAAAAGCTTCATTGTCATAAGCGGAATAAGGAAAATCAGGAAAAGGAATACTGAACCGAATGTTCCTGAAAGATCTGTTGTTCCGTATGCAAGAGTTGAGTTTACAAAGAAAAATCCTGCGATTTCGAAAAATACGCCAAGGAAAATATATGCAATGGCTGAGCTGAAAAACGCTCCCATTTCACGTCTGAATATAGCTCCCATTATTCTGCGTCTCCTTTTTCTTCAGTTTCTCCGCCTTCTGCGTTTTCTTCAGCCTTCTCAGATTCTGAAGCTTCTGCTTCGGCTGCTGCCTTTGCTTTTTTCTCTTTTTCTATTCCCTCAAGAACAGTTCTGAGCTCCTCTGCCGCAGCATCAGTTTTCCGGGCCGCATCAACAATGTCAGCTACATTTTTCTCGTTCTGCTCTGAAAGAGCATGCTTCATTTCGTGTTCACCTGTTATAATCTTAAGGAAGACATCCTCAAGTGTGAGCATGTTAGGCTGAAGCATAAGGAGATACCAGCCCTTGTCCATAATAACCTTGTTAAGAGGCTTTCTGATATCAACACCCGGCTTTGCTTCTATTTCGTAGTCGTAAATGTTTTCGCCGCGCTGCATGTCAGCCACAACTGAAACAACGTCAGGAATAGCTCTCACAGCCTTGTATACAGCCTCTCTCGGACCTTCAATCTGAGCGATCATCTTGTGGTCGTTTGACATGCTGTTTGCCAGATCATCCGCAGTACCGTCAGCAGCAAGAGTACCCTTGTTGATAATTACGATACGGTCACATACAGCCTGAATTTCTGAAAGAATATGTGATGAAAGAATAACTGTATGGTTCTTTCCGAGTCTCTTGATAAGTGATCTGATTTCGATAATCTGCTTAGGATCAAGACCAACTGTAGGTTCATCAAGAATGAGTACCGGAGGATTGTTGATAAGAGCCTGCGCAATACCTACTCTCTGCTTGTAGCCTTTTGAAAGGTTCTTTATGATTCTGTCCTTAACATCTGTAATCTTTACAAGATCGCATACATCCTGAAGATGCTTGCTTCTCGGAAGTTTGCACTTCTTGAGATCATAAACGAAGTTAAGATATCCGATTACTGTCATGTCAGCGTAAATCGGCGGTATTTCCGGAAGGTAGCCTATATATGACTTTGCCTTCTTAGGATTTTCCATGATATCAACGCCGTTTATGACCGCCTTTCCTGATGTTGAGGAAATATAGCCGGTTATCATGTTCATAGTAGTTGACTTACCTGCACCGTTAGGTCCTAGGAAGCCAAGGATTTCGCCGTCATGAACTTCAAATGAAATATCATTGACAGCTTTTTTGTCTCCATAGTGCTTGCATAGATTTTTTACTTCAATCACCTGGATTTACCTCCTTTTAAACATATATATAGCTCCGCTTAAAATCAGTTAAACGGAGCGCTGTTATTTTAGTATATTTTATCAGCCCAATGTGATAGTAAAATGATAATTCAGCCACCGGACTGTTAAAATATTTGAATTCTGAACAGTCAGAATGCGTGTACTGTTTATTTTCCCGTAATCTCCAGTACTGCCGCATATCTTCCCATCTGATCATATCTGTGTGAGAAAACCGATGTTCCGTATGTAACCTTTCCCTTAAGAGGGTCATTTACATAAACTATTCCTCTGGCAGTGTCGTATCCTGTAAGGACAAGACAGTGCTCATTTCCGAGCCAGGTTACCCTTTTGCCGGAAGGAGTTGTCCATGAGCTCGTGTAACGCGGCTCAATCATGCTCATTGTAGCCCAGACCATTACCGGATTTCCGGCAGCAACATAATTATAAAGTTCATCAAATTCCGAACCTGTCAGTTCCCTGAGATAATACTCACTGTTTCCGATGCTTTCAAAATATCTCTCTGCGGTGGTAACCATACACGGGGCATAGCATCCGTAGCCGGAACCGGAGCGGGGATTTCCCGGGAACGTTGTTATAAAGTCCGCACCGTAGTATACCCCGCCGGAAGAATAAAAATCCATCTTAGGCATAAGGTCAGCAATTCTTCCCTTGGAAACGTCAAAGCCTTTATGACTGAGAAGCATAGTCAGGGACGTTGCCTCACATCCTGTAGGAAGCTCAGGGTTCTGAAGAACCATTCCGACGTCAAGCTGCACCGCCTGAGGACGTGTCGTAACAACCGGAGTTGTCGTTACTTCAGGTGTTGTCGTTACCTCAGGTGCAGCAGTGATTTCCGGTGTGGTCACGGATTCTGAGGAAGAGGTAACTGCAGAAAATTCTGACGTTGTTTCAGGTTCCTTTGCTTCAGAAATATACATTCTCTTGGCCGCCTGAAAATCAATCAGATTAACCTCTCCGTCATGATTCAGATCCATGGCGGAAACATCCTCAGCACTGAAAGCAGCATCGTCCAGAATATATTTCTTTATCTGACTGATATATTCTCCTGACATATTTGTCTGAGCATATATTCTGTTTTCAGATGACCTGTTCAGGCTTCCCGAAATTCCGGCCGCAAGCGTTAATCCGGCAACTAAGGCAGCCGCAGCAATTTTTATACTTTTATCCGGCATACACACAACATCCTTTTCAGTACCGCAGTAAACCAAGAAAATCCTAATTTACTGAAAAATTATACGTTTTATTCTTCCTCTGACTGAGCAAACTGACTTGGATGACGTGTAAAGAAGTCTACTCTCGGTTCAAGGAACTTAAGTCTGTGGTCGTTTCCGCCTGTGAAATCTGAGATTGTATCAAATACTCTGTCCCAGCTCCAGAAGCTTTCGTCAAGCTGCAGGTATTCAAGAATCATTTCTGTGCCTCTTGGTGCCATAGGGTGGAGAAGCACTGCAGCTGTTCTGATCATGTGGAATACGTTGACAAGAGTCTTTCTTCTGAGCTCGTCATCTTCCTTCCTGTCAGCATCGCCAAGGTTCTTAACCATGTACTTGCTTGCCTTTCTGATATATGTATCAAGAACATATGTAGCCTGATGGAACTCAAACTTATACATGAAGCGTTCGTAGTCAAGAACTGCCTTCCTTGCAGCTTCAAGAATATCAGCATCCACTTCACCTGCAGGCATCATGCCGTCGTAGTGCTTCTGAACTGCATAGAAGCATGTACGGATGATTCTGTTAAATACGTTTGAAAGAAGGAAACCGTCCTTGAGAACAGGATCTGCCTCGTCAGGATTTGCTTCCGGATTGAAAGGCTTAGGCATAAAGCTTACGCTTCTCTGTCCGAGGCCAAGACCAAGATAGTGCATTCTGAGCTGTTCAGCTGTATAGTAGTCAAGAAGCTCATCTGCCATAGGCGGCTTTACGGAGCCGCTGCTGCTTGCCTTCTTGTCAAGGAAGAGAATGTGGTTGTTGGCCATAAGAACAGGGAGCTGAAGCTCTCCGTCATCAGGATCGGACTTAAGGCCGTCTCTGCCCTGTGCAGCTATAGCCATGCCCATTTCGGCAACGCCGTAGAAATAAATGTTGTCAGCACCGATGAACTGATATACCTGTGCATCCTTTGAGCACCAGAACTTCTTCCAGTCCTCTCTTGGTGCACCAGCCGACTCAAGATATGTCTGTGTAAATGAAATCGGAGCCCAGAGTGATTCAGGCCATACCCAGATTGTAAGGTCCTTTTCACCTTCGAGTTCAGGAGCAGGAACGCCCCATTCGATATTTCCTGTAAGTCTGAAAGGAACAAGTGTCTTGCCCGTTCTGAATCTTACGCCGGCTTCTGTAAGGATTCTGCAGGCTTCGTCGCAGTCATGAAGCTTTTTGAATACTATTGTGAATGATGGCTTCTTTGGTTCCTCGAGATATTCATGCTCAGGCATTGAAGCCTTAACACTCTCATACTGTTCAAGGAAATCCTTCTTGATATAGATAACAGGAGGCTTAAGAAACTCATCGATAGTCTTTGTTACGAGAGGTCTTACATTCTTCTGCTTTCTGATTTTTTCAACATATTCGGTAAGAAGTCCGTTGAATTCAGGAAGATTGAAGTACCAGTTTACAACCTCCTTCATTACAGGAGTATCACCTGTAAGTGAGCTCTTAGGGTTGATAAGATTTTCAGGCATGTACTGATGTCCGAGATCGCATTCGTCTGCATATCCCTTTTCTGAGCAGCAGCCTTCAACAGGACATCTGCCCACAACCTGACGGCCGTTAAGAAAAACGCCTGCCTTTTCATCAAAGAACTGCTTTGTTGTGATCTTTGAAAGGTGACCGTTCTCATAAAGCTTCTTAATTACCTTTTCTGAAACCTCATTGTGGATTTCTGCAGAACGGCCGAGACCTGAAGCTCCGAACAGGTTTGTACTGATATCGTAGTCTTCAAGTGTCTTCTTCTGTTTAAGGTGATTTCTCTCAACGTAGTCTCTTATTGTTCCATCGAATTCACCTGCTTCCACAAGCTTTCTGTATCCTTCAGCAATAGGTGAACCGTAGCAGTCTGTACCTGAAACGAATATAACATTATCCTTACCGATTCTGTCTCTCAGAAATCTTGCATATACATCAGCGAATACAAACACGCCGCCGATATGTCCGAAGTGAAGGCTCTTGTTTCCGTAAGGCATACCGCCTGTGATTACTGCTCTCTTCGGGAACTCAGGTCTTTCCTGATATTTTTTATTTTTATAGTCGTTTTCCATTTTTTTACCCTCCGGCTTATCAGCCAAGATATTCAGCCGCCTTGTCAAGACGCTTCATGCAGCTGTCATTTCCGAGAATCTGCATGATAGTCCAGAGATCAGGTGTGTTCTTTCTGCCTGTAACGGCAACTCTGATTATTTCCGCAACATGGCTTACATTTCCCTTGTACTGGTCAGGGTTCTGCTTGTATGCCTTCATGTCTGAAGCATAGCCGAACTTGTCTGCAATAGCCTTGAGCTTGTTAAACCATGCTGATGAATCATCACTGCTGTCATATGTATTTTTGAATTCAGCAATGATGTCTGTCATATTTTCATATTTTTCAAATTCGTATTCAGGATTAAAGATATCATCAAAGAAATATCCGAGAAGTTCGAACATCTGGATGCAGTTGATGAAATCCTTACGTCTTCTCTTCTGGCCTACACCCATACAGAGATCCATGATGCGCCCCATCTTCTCAGGATCAGCAAAATATACAGGAAGTGATTCAGGCTTGTAAACTTCCATCCACTTATAGAAGTAATCATAAACTTCCTCACGGTCCTTTGCCGAAATGATGTTTCCGCTGATATCATCAAGCTTCTGAAGGTCAAAAAGAATACCTGAAACACCCATCTTGTTAAGGGAGAACTTGAATTCCTCGAGCGGAAGCTCAGGATTCTTCTGATACCATTCCTCAAAATTTGAGTTGAGAATAGTCATGAGATAAACTCTTACTGCTTCCGGATGATAGCCGAGCTCTCTGTAGTAGCCAAGTGAAAGCTCAGGATCCTTTCTCTTTGAAAGCTTTCTCTTCTTGCCGTCCTCTATCTTCATAAGCTGTGCTGTATGTGCATACTTTGGTCTTCTGAAACCAAGTACACTGAACAGCTCAACGTGTATCGGAACTGAAGGAAGCCATTCACAGCCTCTGATTACTGTTGTTGTTCTCATAAGGTGATCATCAACTGCATGTGCAAAATGATATGTAGGAATTCCGTCTGACTTGAGAATTACAACGTCCATGATATTTTCAGGAAGTGAAACCTCTCCCATTATCTCATCTCTGAACTTAAATGTGTTTCCGCTCTGACCCTGTGAACGGAGACGCATGCTGTACGGCATACCTGCCTTTATCTTTTCAGCAGCCTCTTCACAGCTCAGGCAGCGGCATTTTGCATAACTGCCGTAGTAACCGATATCGTCAACTTTATTTTCAGTCTGTTCGTTTCTGATGGCATTAAGCTCTTCCTCACTGCAGAAGCACGGATATGCAAGACCCTTTTTTACAAGGTCCTTTACATAGGTCTGATAAACTTCAGCTCTCTGTCTCTGGTAGAAAGGTCCGTATGAAACAGCGCCTGCCTGTCTGTCAACCTCAGCACCTTCGTCAAATCTGATATTAAAGTAATCAAGTGATGAAATTACTGATTCAACAGCACCGTCAACCTTACGCTTGTTGTCTGTATCCTCTATACGAAGGTAGAAAACACCGCCGCTTCTGTGAGCAAGACGTTCGCCGGCCATAGCACTGTAAAGATTTCCGAGGTGAATAAAACCTGTAGGGCTAGGTCCGATACGTGTTACCTCTGCCTTGTCCGGAAGATCTCTCTGAGGATACTTTTCTTCATAAAAATCCGGTGTATTCTTTATATCCGGGAACAAAAGCTCCGCAAACTGTTCATTTGTCATTTAAATTCCTCCTGAGGCCTCAGCCTTTTTTATATCTGCTGCTATCTGCGCCTTCAGTTCTTCAAGAGAGGCAAATTTTCTCTCTCCGCGCAGATATTCTGAAAAACTCACTTCAATCACCCTGCCGTACAGGTTTCCGCTGAATCCGAGAATATGCGTTTCGGCAAGAGGCTCACAGCTGCTTTCAACAGTCGGCTTCACACCGATGTTGGTTACTGAGCTGTACCTTATTCCGTCAACGCAGGTCTCTGTTGCATATACTCCGTAAGCAGGAATAAGCTGTCCTTCAGAAAACTTCTGATTGACTGTAGGAAAGTCAATCGTTCTTCCTATATGGTTACCGTCCGAGACGGACTGCTTTATCCTGTATCTGTATCCGAGAAGTCTGTTTGCCTTCTGTATCTCCCCGGCCGTCAGAAGCTTTCTGATTCTTGATGATGAAACAGTATCGCCGTCAGTAACAACAGGTTCAACTGTGCTTACCTCAAATCCGTACTTCTGTCCGTATTTTTTCAGTGCAGCAACATCTCCTGCCGCACCCTTTCCAAATCTGAAATCAGGTCCGCATACCACCATGACAGCATTCATTCTGTCTGCCAGTACAACCTTTACAAATTCTTCCGCCTCATAGTCCTTAAGCTCCGAAAAATCAGCGCAGTATATGTTTTTAATGCCTGCTTCCCTGATCATTTCCAGCTTGTGGCTGTTAGGGACAATATATCTGTAGTCCTTTCCGTGCTTCGAACCAAGGCTTTCGGAATCAAAGGTAAACACAGCCGCTTCCGCGCCGTCCTTACCAAAGCTTTCTGCTCTTTCAAAAACTGCTCTGTGACCGGTATGAACCCCGTCAAACATTCCCAGAGCAACTGCTGTTCCTGTTCCGGAAAAATCTTTTATATCCAATAAAAAACTCCTCTTTCCCCTCAGGAAAAATTCTTGAACACTCTCAGGCAGCCTTCCTTAACATAAGCAAGACCGATGAATGCATCATCGTCCGAAAATACCCTGTAGCGTACATTTTCATCCTTCTGACGGATGCCCGCCTTTTCCGCATACAGCTTTACGCCGTTTCTGTAGAGCTTTGTGCAGTTTTCGTCAAGATGAATTTCCGGATACTTTCCGAAAACACGTTCAACCGGCATAAGAAGCTCTTCTGCTCTTCCTTCATCAGCCGCTTTCTGAATTTCTTCAAGTGTAAGGCTGTCTGAAAGAACGAATCCGTTTGATACTGTACGTACAAGATCCGTCATAACACCGCCGCATCCCAGCTCAGTGCCGATGTCGTGAATTATTGTACGGATATATGTACCCTTTGAACATTCGACCTCAAGTACACCCTCGCCTGTTTCTTCGGAAAATTCCGCAAGTGAAAGGGATGTAACCGTGACAGGTCTTGGTTCACGCTCAATCTCTATTCCCTGTCTCGCAAGCTCATAGAGACGCTTTCCGTTCACGGAAACTGCTGAATACATCGGCGGTATCTGCATTATATCTCCTGTAAACTTCGGAATTATGTTTTTTATGTCATCAGCCGTACAGTGAACTTCAGATGTACTGAGAACATTCCCGGTTGAATCCTGTGTGTCCGAAGTAACGCCCAGCCTGAATGATGCCCTGTATGCTTTTCTGCTGTCAGGCATTATATCACATGCCTTTGTTGCATTCCCGACAAATACAGGAAGGACTCCCGTAGCCATCGGATCAAGTGTTCCGGCGTGTCCGATTTTTCTGGTTTTAAGTATTCCTCTCAGCCTGGCAACAACATCAAATGAAGTAAATCCCTGAGGTTTGTTTACACAAAGTATACCGTTCAAATCATTCACCCATTGCCTTTCCGGCAATTTCAAGAACCTGTGCCTTAGCTTCTTCAAGAGTACCGTTTACAAGGCATCCTGCAGCGCATACATGCCCGCCGCCTCCGAGCTGCTGACACATTTCGGAAACATTCACCCTGCCTGCGGAACGCATGGAAACCTTGTACTGTCCCGAAACCTTTTCCTTTAATGTAACAGCCATCTCCATGCCCTGAATCTGAAGAGGAAGGCCGGCAACGCCGTCAAACTCCTCATTCTGAACATTGAGACTCTGTCTGAGCTCCTCTGTGATGCAGAGAACTGCACATCTTTCATCAAAATATGTTTCCATATTGCTGAGTATATACTGCTCTAGCTGAATTCTTGCTCTGCTCTTTATGTCAAACATTTCGCGGTTAATCTGAGCAAAGTCTATATTGTATTCGATAAGCCTTCCGGCAATTTCATGAGCTTCCCTTGACGAGTTGCTGAACCTGAAGCATCCTGTGTCAGTTGCAATTCCTGTATACAGACACTTTGCAGTCCTGTCGTCAAGTTCAAGTCCCAGTTCTTCAAAAAGACGGTACATTACTTCACATGCTGCGGAAGCCTTTCCGTTAAGAAGGGTATGCTTCGCATACATGATATTTGAGATGTGGTGATCTATGCACAGATCAATCCTGTCCGCATACTTTTCCTTCAAATCCCCAAGAAGATTCGGATCTGCTATATCAACTGCTATGACTGTTTCCGGTTCAAACTGTTCCGGCTCCTCATAGCCCTCACTCAGAAAAGCATATCTTGACGTAACACCGTCAGGACATATAACTGCCGATTTTTTACCCATTTTTGTGAGGGCAAAATAAAGGGCAAAGCCTGAGCCTATTGTGTCACCGTCAGGACTCTGGTGAGTGAGAATGTGGATATTGTCACTGTTTCTGATAATTTCCGCTGCCTGTCTGTAATCTATCTGCATATATAACTTTCCTTTTCAGACTTTATTCTTCGCCGCTGCCGAAGTTATCAATAATTTTGTTTATCTCACTGCTGCGTTCAATGGAATTGTCAGCTATGAACTTAAGCTCCGGACTCTTGCGCATCTTGAGTCGTGCAAAAAGCTCTCTTCTGATAAAACCTGAAGCATTTGCAAGTCCCCTGCATGACTGCTGTGCCTTTTCAAGTCCTTCAAAGCTTGATACATACACCTTGCAGTGTGAGAGGTCATTTGAAAGATCAACTCTTACTATTGTAAGAAATTCTGATATTCTCGGATCCTTGAGTTCGCGCATTATAGCGGTGAGCTCGCGCTTGATGTCTTCTCCGAGTCTTCCTGCTTTAAAACTTGCCATATGTAAACCTCCGTTTCCGCTCTGTTCCGTTACCGAAAAATACAGTGAAGGTCAGAACTAATCTGACTTTCACTATACATATAATCTATATCGCCCTGCGCACACACCCGGAAGGGAGCACTGTCAGAAACTGACCGGGGGATTAGTCTTCGCGGTATTCCTCCATGATAAATGCTTCGAAGATATCGCCTTCCCTGATATCGTTGAAGTGTTCAAGACCGATACCGCATTCGTATCCGGCAGCAACTTCCTTTGCGTCATCCTTGAAACGCTTAAGGCTGTCAATCTTGTCCTCTGCAATGATGATACCGTCTCTTACTACTCTGATTTCGCACTGTCTTGTAACCTTGCCGTCAAGTACATATGAACCGGCAACAGCACCAACGTTTGAAATTCTGTATACCTGTCTTACTTCGATACGTCCCATGAGATTTTCTCTGAACTTAGGAGCAAGCATACCCTTCATAGCAGTCTGGATTTCTTCAATTGCATCATAAATGATTCTGTAAAGACGGATATCAACGCCGTCCTTCTTTGCACTTTCAGCAATTACAGGATCAGGTCTTACGTTAAATCCGATAATAATAGCGTTTGAAGCACTTGCAAGCATTACGTCACCTTCGGATACTGTACCAACACCGCCGTGAATAACTCTTACTCTTACTTCGTCGTTTGAAAGCTTTTCAAGGCTCTGCTTAACAGCTTCAACTGAACCCTGTACGTCAGCCTTGACAATGATAGGGAGTTCCTTGATATCGCCTTCTGCAATCTGGCTGAAGAGGTTGTCAAGTGTAACCTTCTGGAATGACTTGAACTGTTCTTCCTTAGCCTCATGCTTTCTCTGTTCAACGAGTTCCTTAGCAAGTCTTTCGTCTTCAACTGCATTGAATGTGTCACCTGCACTTGGTACTTCAGCAAGACCTGTGATTTCAACAGGAACTGAAGGGCCTGCAGACTTAACTTCCTTGCCCTTGTCGTTTGTCATTACACGTACACGGCCCACTGATGTGCCGGCAATAATGATGTCACCCTGATGAAGTGTACCGTTCTGAACAAGGAGAGTTGCGATAGGACCGCGGCCCTTGTCAAGTCTTGCTTCAATAACAGCACCCTTCGCAAGTCTGTTAGGATTTGCCTTGAGTTCACGGAATTCTGCAACGAGAAGTACGTTTTCGAGAAGTTCCTGAATACCTTCGCCTGTCTTTGCAGATACAGGTACACAGATGATATCTCCGCCCCATTCTTCGATTACAAGGCCGTGTTCTGTAAGTTCCTGCTTAACCTTGTCAGGATTTGCCCCTTCCTTGTCCATCTTGTTGATTGCAACGATGATGGATACGTTTGCAGCCTTGGCATGGTTAATGGCTTCGATTGTCTGAGGCATGATACCGTCATCAGCTGCAACAACGAGGATAGCGATATCTGTTACAGATGCACCACGCGCTCTCATTGATGTGAATGCTTCGTGTCCAGGAGTATCGAGGAATGTGATGTGCTTTTCACCCACTCTGACCTTGTATGCACCGATGTGCTGTGTGATACCGCCGGCTTCTGATGCTGTAACGTTTGCCTTTCTGATATTGTCAAGAAGTGAAGTTTTACCGTGGTCAACGTGTCCCATAACAACAACTACAGGATCTCTTTCAACCATATCCTCTTCTGAATCTGTATCGTCGATAAGTCTTTCCTCGATAGTTACGATAATTTCCTTTTCAACCTTTGCTCCGAGTTCCTCAGCAATAAGGGAAGCTGTATCGAAGTCAATTGTTTCGTTGATTGAAGCCATAACGCCGAGGCCCATAAGCTTCTTGATTACTTCTGAAACTGTAACCTTGAGTCTTGTTGCGAGTTCACTTACAACAATGTTGTCAGGAATAAGAACCTTAAGCTGCTGCTTTCTTGCTCTTTCGAGTTCAAGACGGCGAAGCTTTTCTGTTTCTGTTTCCTTCTTTGAAAGATGCTTGTTCTTCTGAGCTGACTTCTGGTTGATTTTCTGCTTCTTTGTATAGTTGTCCTTTGTATGGCTCTTAGGAGCAATCTGCTCGTATCTTTCGTTGTACTTGTCAAGTTCAACGTAGCTTCCTCTTGTATCAACTGTTCTTACAGACTTTTCAGTTGTTGAAGCCATATTTGCAGTGAGACTTGTCTTTTCGCCTCTCTGTGAAGAACTTTTTTCTTCCGGCTTGCGAACAGGCTTAGGCTTGTTCTGCTGTGCAGGTCTTGTGAAATCCTTCTGCTTTCTGGCCGGCTGTTTTGCTGATTCTTCAGTAATCTGTGAATTATTGTTGTTCTGATTCATATTTTCTACCGATTCCCTCTTATCATCAGTTTTTGTTGTATTTTCATTTTTTACCGGTTCAGCCACTGCTTCAGGCTTCTTTTCAGGTGCCTTTTCTGTCTTCTCTGCTTTTTCTGTCTTTTCTGCTCTGACTGGCTTTTCAGCTTTTTCAGTCTTCGCAGGCTTCTCTGCTTTTTCCTGAGCCGCCGGCTTTTTATTTTCAGGCTTCTTCTTTTCTGCAGCCGGCTTGTTTTCTTCCTTTGCCGGTTCAGCAGCAGTTTCCTGTTTTTTATTTCTCTGTTCAAAGTAGGCATCCAGGCTGGCTACCTGATTCGTCTGAGTGAAATGTTCCAGAACAAGATTTACTTCTTCCTTTGTAAGTGTTGAAGAAGGTTTTTTCTTTGATTCAGAAAGTTCTCCCATCAGTTCCGCAATATCATTTCCTGATACGCTGAGATCCTTAGCCAGATCGCTTATTTTCATCTTTTTTTCCATTCTTTAAGATACCTCCTGATTATTTATTTTCGTGGACTTTATTCGGCCGTTCCTGAAGCTGCTTCCGCATACTCCCTGAGCCTGTCTGCAAAACCCTTGTCGCAGACTGCAAGAACGCCGGCCTTACGTCCGATACTGTTTTCCATATCCTTCATGGTAAACGGAAGATTTACAACAGGAAGCTCAGGAAAGTTTTTACACATAAATACTGCTTCCTTTAGTGTTCTGGCAGACACATCAGATGTTACCATAACACATGATGCCTTTCCGCCGGTTACCGCTTCCTTTGAAATGTCAAATCCTTTTACGAGTTTACCCGACTTTTCACATATGGTGAGAAGATTAAAGAATTTTTCCTGATAATTCATTTTCAAACTCCCTGTAAATCTCATCACTTATTTCGCAGCCGAATGATCTTGAAATTCGTCCGGATTTTTTTGCTTTTTCAAGGCAGCTTCTGTCCGGACAGATGTACGCCCCTCTTCCGTTGAGACGTCCTGTAAAATCAAGTCTGACTTCATTTTCAGCTGTTCTTACAACTCTGACGAGTTCCTTTTTCGGCTTCATTGCACCGCATCCGCAGCACATTCGTTCAGGTATTTTTTTTACACCCATAATTTATTCCTCAGAAGCTTCCTGTTCACCGTCTTCAGGAATATCGAGAACGAGTTCGTCTTCTGTTTCTTCTGTCATTTCTATTTCTTCATTCTGTGCTTCCTCAGCCGCTCTTGCAGCTTCTGAAACAGGCTTGATATCAATCTTGTATCCTGTAAGCTTTGCAGCAAGCTTTGCATTCTGTCCTCTGTTTCCGATAGCAAGAGAGAGCTGGCTGTCAGGAACGATTACTGTGCATGCCTTTGCTTCTTCATCGAGAATAACCTTTGTAACTTCAGAAGGAGCAAGTGACTTTGCAATGAATTCCTCAGGATTTTCACTGTATACAACGATATCGATTTTTTCGCCGTTAAGCTCATTTACGATATTTGTGATTCTTGATCTCTTAGGTCCGATACATGCACCGATTGCATCAACGTCCTCGTTCTTTGAACATACAGCAATCTTTGTTCTTGAACCTGCTTCACGTGAGATTGACTTGATTTCAACTGTTCCGTCGTAGATTTCAGGTACTTCAAGCTCGAAAAGTCTCTTTACAAGATCCTTGTGAGTTCTTGAAATCTTAACGATAGGCTTTCTTTCCTTGCTTACGATACCAGTGATGTATACCTTAACTGTCTGGCCTTCCTTAAGAACTTCACCAGGAATCTGGTCATTCTTGAAGAGATAGAGCTCAGTCTTGTCATAAAGAAGAGTAGCTGTTCCTCTGCTTGGTTCAATCTGTGTGATCTTTGCACTGATGCATTCGTTTTCCTTGCTCTGGAACTGGTTAAGAAGGTTTTCACGGTTGATTTCACGAAGATCAGTCTTGATAGACTGCTTTGCGCTCTGTGCAGCAGCTCTGCCGAACTGTGCAGTGTCAATCTTTACAGCAACAACCCCGCCGATATATGCATTCGGGTCAATTGTTCTTGCAACATCGATGAAAATTTCATTTGCATCGTATGAATCGTAGTCAACTACTTCCTTGATGATGCTGATTTCAAAAGCCTTTGTTGCAGGATCGATGTTAATGTTGATGTTTTCACAGTCAGGATATGACTTCTTTACAGCCTTCATAAGCGCTGACTTGATTTTTTCAACAAGAACGTCCACGTCTACGCTGTTTTCATCTCCGAGCACTTTAAGTGCATCAAAAAAACCCTTATTCATTTTTTTAATCTACCTCCGGATTTTATTAGTCAAAATCAAATTCTTCGTATAATCTAATGTATGCTATATCTGACAGCGGTAAGGTTTTTTCCTCTCCGCCGGTAACAAGCTTTATGCTTTCCCTGTCGTATGCCGCAAGTGTTCCGATAACATCCTTGCTGCCGTTTACATTCATAAAAAGATGAGCTCTGACTTCCTGTCCGACGCTCACTTCAAAGTGGCTTTCCCTTACAAGCTCTCTTTCGAGGCCTGCAGAGCCTACTTCAAAAATATAACCGCCCTGAATAGGATCAAGTTCATCAAGCTTTTCGTTAAGCGGTCTTGTCATGGCTTCACAGTCATCAATGTCAATACCGTCTTCCTTGTCAATGAAAACTCTGAGATACCATTCAGCACCTTCCCTGACATACTGAATATCCCAGATATCGTATCCGAGTTCATCAGCAATCGGCTGAGCTATCTGCTGGATTTTAAGCTCAGTACTTCCGTACTTTTTAATCTTCAAATGAATATACCTCCATACATAAACGAAAGGCCGGAAGTTATCCGACCTTTCCATCTTATCATACTATATCAATTATATCACACAAAATCTGATAAATCAATAGTATAGTGAACGAAAAATCCTCTGAACACAGGAAAGATTTTTACGTTTAATGAAGAATGAGACATATTACAATCCTTGACTGTGCCATTTTTTGTGATATAATTGTATTGGGTGCGGTTTGCCGCGCTCAATATACAAAATGTATACTGTTTTTACAGCAGCAAAAATATATTATGCAGTGAACACCAAAATATTTTTCTTCGTTCGCTGTATATGCAGGAGATTTAGCAATGAAAGAAATACATAAGGAAATTCTTACGGGAGAAAGAGCCTTGTTTCAGGCAGTAAATACAAAGATTTACGATTCTGTATTTGAAGACGGAGAGTCCCCGCTCAAACACAGCAGGGACCTTGAAATTACAGATACTCTTTTCAAATGGAAATATCCGCTGTGGTATTCGGAAAACATCCGTATGAACAAATGTGCTCTTTTTGAAAACGCCAGAGCCGGAATCTGGTATACCAAAAATATCACAGTAAACGATACTGTTATTGAGGCTCCAAAAAATTTCAGACGCTGCGACGGTGTTACCCTCCGTAATGTAAATTTTGTAAATGCAGCGGAAACACTCTGGAACTGCAGAAACATCACCATGGAAAACGTTACTGCAAAGGGTGATTATTTTGCAATGAACAGCGAGGAGCTCGAAATTGACGGTCTCAGACTTACAGGCAATTACAGCTTCGACGGAGCAAAAAACATTACAGTACGCGATTCAGTGCTTATGAGCAAGGACGCTTTCTGGAACTGTGAAAACGTGCTGGTTATGGATTCATTTATATCAGGAGAATATCTCGGCTGGGATTCAAAGAATCTGACATTTATAAACTGTACAATCGAAAGCCTTCAGGGTATGTGCTTTATTGAGAACCTTGTACTGAAAAACTGCAAGCTTCTCAACACCACTCTTGCATTCGAGTATTCAACGGTTGATGCTGAATGCATAAGCCATATTGACAGCATCAAAAATCCGTGGGGAGGCACCATAAAGGCTAAGTCAGTCGGTGAGATAATCCTTGAGGAATCACAGGTTGACACATCAAAAACCACAGTTATATGTGAGGGAAAATAATGAAATACGATTTTGACACCGTCACGGACAGAAGAAATACAAACTCATACAAATGGGATGTTGCGGAAAATGAACTTCCTATGTGGGTTGCTGATATGGATTTCAAAACCGCTCCGGAGATTATTTCAGCTCTTTCCGCCAGGGTGGAGCACGGAATATTCGGGTATTCCGATACAACTGACCAGTGGTATGATGCATATATAAACTGGTGGGACAGACGACACGGCATACGCTACAGGAGAGAAGACCTTATTTTCAGCACCGGCGTTATTCCTACCATTTCAAGCTGTGTAAGAAAGCTTACATCACCCGCTGAAAAAGTAATTATAATGACGCCTGTCTACAATATATTCTACAACTGTATCCTGAACAACGGACGAAACGTGTACGAATGTCCGCTTGCATACAGCAGCGGCAGCTATGATGTGGACTGGGATGCGCTTGAAACCGCAGTAAAGGATCCTCAGACATCCCTTATGCTGCTCTGCAACCCGCACAATCCCGTGGGTAAAATCTGGAGCAGGGAAACGCTTGCACGAATCGGTGAAATGGCGTATGACAACGGTGTTGTTGTAGTTTCGGATGAAATTCACTGTGATATCACTGACCCGGGATGTGAATATGTTCCGTTTGCTTCAGCTTCGGAAAAATGTGCTCAGAACAGCATTATCTGCATTGCACCCACAAAAGCGTTTAATATCGCCGGACTTCAGACATCCGCTGCTGTTTCAGTGAATCCGCAGCTCCGCCACAAAGTATGGCGTCAGCTTAATACGGATGAATGCGGTGAGCCGAATGCGTTTGCTGTCCAGGCGGCCACAGCGGCATTTACGGAAGGTGAAGCATGGCTGGATGAACTTCGTCAGTACATTTATGAAAACAAGATGACTGTAAAAAAATATCTTGAGGAAAACATACCGGATATTAAACTTATTTCTTCCGAAGCCACATATCTTCTCTGGCTTGACTGCTCCGCCTTTACCGGCAATTCAGAAAAATTTGCCGCAGACATAAGAAAGAAAACCGGACTTTATCTTTCCCATGGAATGCAGTATGGCAGCGGAGAGCATTTTTTACGTATGAATATCGCATGCCCGCGAAGCATTCTTACGGACGGACTGGAAAGACTGCGGAATGCCTGCACTGACTGACAGCCGTTCACTTTTTATTTTCAAACCTATTGCAAATATTACTTAAAAATGGTATTATTAAATGGTATGGATTGTATCACAGATTACGGTCCACAGATGTTTGTTAATAAATCACGATCTGCAGACTGCGATCAATTATCATCATTTTCAGTAAAAGGAGAAATCTTCAATGAATTACGGTTACTTCGACCTTAAGAACAAAGAATATGTTATCACAAAGCCGAACACACCAGCTCCATGGGTAAACTATCTCGGTTCACCTGAATACGGCGCTATCATCTCTAACAACGCAGCTGGATACAGCTTCGTTAAATCAGGTGCCAACGGAAGAATTTCAAGATTCAGATTCAACTCAAACATGGCACTCCCAGGCAGATATATATATATCAGAGATAATGACACAAAAGACTACTGGTCAGCTTCATGGCAGCCTGTAGGCAAGCCTCTTGAAAAATTCGAAACAAAGACTGTTCACGGTACAGCCTACACAGTAATCAGTTCCGAATATGAAAAGATTGCTTCAGAAGTAACATACTATGTTCCTCTCGGAAAGACATACGAAGTATGGAACACAAAGATTACAAACAACGATACAAAGACAAGAAACCTTTCAGCATTCGGTTTCATCGAATTCACAAATGAACCTAACTACGAACAGGATCAGGTAAACCTCCAGTACTCACTCTTCATTTCAAGAACAAGCTTTGAAAAGAACAAGATTCTCCAGCACTTAAATGAAAATGAAAAGAAGGACGAAACAGGTTCAAACCACAGAGAACGTTTCTTTGGTATGGTTGGCGCTGATATCACAGGATACTGCGGCAACTTTGACAACTTTATCGGTTCATACAGAACATACTCAAATCCGATTGCCGTTGAAAACGGCATGTGCGACGGCACAATGAACTTCAACTCAAACTCATGCGGTGCTCTTCAGTCAGAAATCACTCTTGAACCTGGTCAGTCAGTAACTCTTACATACATCCTCGGACAGGCTGATGACGTTGAAGCTTCAGCAGTAATCGACCAGTACAATGACAGAACTCTTGCTGACAGAGAAGTAGCAGAACTCAAAAACTACTGGCACAGCAAGCTCGACAACTTCCAGGTTGAAACTCCAAGCGAAGAATTCAACAACATGATTAATGTATGGAACTCATACCAGTGCTTCATCACATTTATCTGGTCAAGAGCTGCTTCGTTTGTATACTGCGGTCTCAGAAACGGTTACGGCTACAGAGATACAGTACAGGATATTCAGGGTATCATACATCTTGATCCTGAAATGGCTGCAGAAAAGATCCGTTTCATGATTTCAGCACAGGTTGACAACGGCGGCGGACTTCCGCTCGTTAAGTTTGACCACAACGCAGGTCACGAAGACACACCTGATGATCCTTCATATGTAAAGGCAACAGGACATCCTTCATACAGAGCTGACGATGCACTCTGGCTCTTCCCTACAATTGAAAAGTACATCGGTGAAAGCGGAAACATCGCATTCCTCGATGAAGTTATAGTATATGCAAACGGCGGCGAAGACACAGTATATGATCACCTCAAGAGAGCAATCAAATTCTCAATGGATCACATGGGTGACCACAATATGCCTGCAGGTCTCCACGCTGACTGGAATGACTGCTTAAGACTCGGTGCAAAGGGCGAAAGTACATTCGTTGCATTCCAGCTCTACTACGC
>DCGK01000066.1 GCA_002315235.1 Ruminococcus sp. UBA1780 | reverse complement strand
GGAGAAAGAGAAGTAATTGAATATGAAGGACTTACTGCAACCCCAGACCACTTCGTTTGGGTTGAAGGGGAATCGGAGCCCATACAATTTGGGATCGCCACCTCCGGCGGCGCACATCTCGTTCAAACCGGAGATGGTGGGAGAGCAATACGGCTGGGTGAAAATAATCAGCCCGGAGAAAAGATGGAACAAGAATTGGAATCACTGTTATGTTCTGACAGAGTGTCAGGGATGCGGAACGGTGCAGTGGCAGGATTTAGGAAGCCTGACTCGAGGGAAATCCAAAGGATGCCAGCAGTGTTCTCAGCCGAGACAGATTCCGAGATGGTTGGACAGAAGACTGACGGCAGCAAAACAACGATGCGAGAATCCAAACGATCCTGGTTATCACAATTATGGGGCGAGAGGAATAAAGTTCGACTTTTCAAGTGTAACGGAAGCAGGACTTTATTTGATTCAGAAATTCGGGCTTCCGGATCGGGAAATGGAAATCGACAGGATAAATACAAACGGGAATTATGGTCCTGGGAATCTGCGGTTTGCGGATCACAGAACGAACTGTGTGAATCAACGCAGAAGCGTACTTTCGGAATTTTCACAGGAATATTGGCCGTACTCCCAATCGGTCGTCATCAGAAAGCTGTCGCAGGGATTGACAAGAGACGAAATCATATCAGATGCGGAGACGGCGGTATTCGAGAAACGGAAAAACTGGAAAATAATAAGCGCACGGCTCGACTTTATGACATACGAAATGCCGGACCACATCATCGTTTTACCGTATCGGGAAAATTAGTTCATAACTGTGGTTACGGCGGCTCAGTTGGTGCAATGACAGCAATGGGCGGTTCTGACCTTAATCTGTCAGATGCTGAACTAAAGCAGATTGTAGATGACTGGAGAGCTGCTTCCCCGAATATTGTAAGACTCTGGTGGGATACAGACCGCGCAGCTAAAAAGGCTGTAAAAGAAAAATGCGTGACTGAGACTCATGGCTTAACCTTTTCCTGCGAGTCAGGATTTTTATTCATTACTCTCCCCTCCGGACGAAGGCTCGCTTATGTTAAACCTAAAATTGGTGAGAACAAATTCGGCGGTGAAGCTATTACATATGAAGGTACAGGAACGGCAAAGAAATGGGAACGCCTTGAAACTTACGGTCCGAAACTTGTTGAAAACATAGTTCAGGGTATTGCAAGAGACCTGCTTGTGCATTCTATGCAGACACTCTCAGAGTATAAAATCACTGGTCATGTACACGACGAACTGATAATTGAATGTGAGAAAAACAAATCTGTATCCGGCATCTGTGACGGAATGGCTCTTACACCTGAATGGGCTGAAGGTCTCATGCTCCGGGCTGACGGATACGAATGCAAAAAATTCTATATGAAGGACTGATAGCATGAAAACATACCGCACTGCAGCTGCAATAGGCTGCCTGCTTGAAATATTTACTGTAATAAACTCATCTATTGCAAGAGGCTCATTCACAATCGGCGGAGAACTGCTTGTTCTCCCCTTAACCCTTTTAACTGTATATGTTTATAAATCATCCAAGGAGGACAACAAAAATGGCAAGTAAATACAATCACGAAGGATATTATGATCCTACAGCTTATTATGCAATTCAGCGCATTGAACTGGAACAGGCAAAAAGCAGATTCAGACCTCTCGTTTATATCTGCTCACCGTATTCTGGAAATATTTATGACAACGTACTTAAGGCGCGTAAATACAGCAGATTTGCTGTAGACTCAAAATATATTCCCATTACTCCCCACCTTTTCTTTCCGCAGTTTATGGATGACAGCACTCCTGATGAGAGAGAACTTGCTATGCTTATGAACCGCGCACTTCTCAGCAAGTGTTCTGAACTCTGGGTTTTCGGCAGCAGAATTTCATCCGGTATGAACCATGAAATAAAGAGAGCTATGCACAAGAGAATGAAGATAAGATATTTTACTGAAGAACTGGAGGAACTCAGATGAAAATTGTTTTTTATACAGCAAACTGTACAGGTAATGAGAAAAACTGTCTTTATCCGAATTTAAAAACGGTTTCAAGTGAAGATGAATTTCGCGATGCGGTTGCACTTGACCACACATGCACTGAGTTTAAGAACTCATATCGCAGCAATGAAAACTTTTTAGCAGGTTACTGCATTATGAAGGATAATGACAATGAATCTGAAAAGCCGGAAGACTGGATTTATATGAAGGATTATCTGTCACTTATCCCGGAAGAAATAAACTACGCTGTATGCGCCAGCCGTAATAATATGCTTTCCAAGAACGGAAAGTCACCGAGACCTCGTCAGCACGTATATTTTCCGACATCAAGGATGAAAACGCAGGCTGAAGTAAGGCGTCTTCAGAAGGACATTCAGGAACTTCTGCCTTTCTTTGACACCAACGCTCAGGATCCGGCAAGATTCTTTTACGGCAGCAGTTCCGACGAGGTTATATGGCATGAAGGAAGTATTAACATTGATGACTACATAGCACTTATGAGAAGCAATAACTGCATTCAGGAAGGTTCAAGAAATACAACCATGTCAAGATTCGCAGGACGTGTTCTCAAGCGTTTCGGAAATACAGAAAAGTCACTTGAACTTTTCGAAGAGGAAGCAGCAAAATGTGAGCCGCCGCTTGGTGATGAGGAACTTCATACTATCTGGCGCAGTGCTCTGAAATTTTATGAGAAGATAAAAAAACAGCCTGGATACGTGCCACCGGAACAGTACTCAAAGCAAAATCCTCTGAAGCCTGATGACTATTCAGACATAGGTGAGGCTAAAGTATTTATCCAGGAATACGGTGAGGAACTCTGCTACACCGAAGCTACTGACTATTTGAGATATAACGGTCGTTACTGGGAAGAATCTGAAGAACTTGCACTTGCAGCGGCAGTAGAGTTTATGGATATGCAGCTGTCAGATGCACTTGCAAGATACACTAAGGCTAAAAAGGAACTTGAGGAATGCGGTCTTAATGAGAAAGAAGTCAAAAGCATTCGATTCCGACCGGATGATGATGATCAGAGAAAAGCCGCAGCTGTATTTATAGCTGAAAAAGAATATTTTGACTTCGTTATGAAACGCCGCAATGTCAGATGCATAAAGCCTATGCTTGAAATAGCAAAAACAATGGTGCTTCATGATATAAACGAGTTTGACAGTAATCCGTTTCTCCTGAATACACCTGATGGAACATATGACCTGCGTGAAGGAATGAGCGGATGCAGGCCTCATAACCCGAAGGACTATATCACTAAGATTACAGCTGTGTCCCCGACATTAAACGGACTGGAAATATGGAATAATGCTGTTGATACTTCTTTCTGCAGTAACGAAGAACTCATTGAATATGCTCAGGAACAGGCAGGCCTGTCCATTATCGGTAAGGTATTCAACGAGAGTCTGCAGATGGCACATGGAGAAGGATGTAACGGAAAATCCACCTATTACAACGTGCAGGCGAAGGTGTGCGGCTCTTATGCCGGAGTAATTTCTTCTGAAAGCCTTATAGCCAACTGCCGCAGAAATATTAAGCCTGAAATGGCAGAGCTTAAAGGTAAGCGACTTGTTATTGCAGCTGAACTTGAAGAAGGTCAGAGACTGTCTACTTCAGCCCTGAAGCAGATGTGTTCTACCGATAAGATTGAAGCGGAAAAGAAATACGAGAAGCCGTTCAGTTTTGAGCCTACTCACACTCTCGTGCTGTATACCAATCATCTTCCTAAGGTCTCAGCCAATGATCGTGGCACATGGCGAAGAATTATTGTAATACCTTTTACAGCAAATATAAGCGGCAGAAATGATATCAAGAACTATGCTGATTACCTGTATGAAAATGCCGGCGGAGCTGTTCTGGCGTGGATGATAGAAGGCGCAAAGCGTATTATAGCTAAAAACTATGTAAGCTCTATGCCTGAGGTGGTAAAAGAGGCTATCAGTTCATATCGTGAAAACAATGACTGGTGGAATGCTTTTGTGGACGAGTGCTGTGAAACGGGAGATGACATCATAGGAAAGAGCGGAGAAATATATCAGGAGTATCGCTGCTACTGTCAGCGCAACGGAGATTTTATACGAAACAAGGCAGATTTTTATGCTGAGATGGAAAATCAGGGATTCAAAAAGAAGAAAACAAGTCAGGGAATCATGGTAAAAGGACTTTCAGTAAAGTTTGATTTTCTTGATTAACAAACTGCATCATACTGCAAAATAACGTAAATACGTGGGTTACGTCACTTTCAATAGAAAACATGAAGTTTTCATCAAAATCTGAAAGTGCGTCAATCAACGTAGGTACGTGGTTTGAACAGCTTTTGTGCAGTCAGATGAAGTCCATATACCTATTTCCTTTATAGTGATTTTTATAGGGTGTAAAAATGATATATAGGGGTTTAGGTGAGAACCTGCATTTGACTGCACAACAACGTAAATACGTCGTTTGAAAGGAGTAGTTAAAATGTCGTTTTATAAATTCATGATGAAATATCACTTAAACGAATCAGGACCTGCGGGAGATCTTGCAAAAGACATGAAAGCAGACAAGGACAGATTCCCGATAAACCGTCCATGCAAATTCGAAGGATGGCACTCTCTGATAAGAGCTTATCTGGAAAGGAACCACGCATGCAGTTCATGCCTCAGAGTTTTTGAGGAATGCTGGGAGGAATACATACGATGCGTGAAAAAGAAGTAGAACAGAAACTTGTAAAGGCAGTAAAGCATAACGGCGGTGTGTGCTGGAAGTTTACTTCACCCGGTACCGCAGGAGTTCCCGACAGAATAATTCTGATGCCTTTCGGTAAGTTAGCTTTTGTGGAGGTAAAAGCACCGGGCGAAAAACCAAGACCGCTGCAGGTGTCAAGGATGAAACTTCTGAAGCGTTTAGGCTTTAAGGTCTTTGTACTTGATAATCCGGAGGACATTGAAAAAATACTGAAAGAGGTGATGGAGAAATGAAGCTGCATGATTATCAGGAATACGCAGTAAAGTTCATAGAGGAGCATCCGGCATCTGCCCTTCTGCTTACTATGGGACTCGGAAAGACGATTACAACACTTACTGCGATAAACAATCTCATGTTTGACAGCTTTGAAATACACAAAGTTCTGGTCATAGCACCGGTTCGTGTGTGTCAGGTATGGCCTGCTGAAATTGAGAAGTGGGAACATCTGAGGAACCTTACATACAGCGTGGCAGTAGGCACTGCTGCTGAGAGAAAAAAAGCATTGAACTCCCCTGCTGATATTTATCTCATCAACCGTGAAAATGTTGAGTGGCTTGTTTCACAGGGAGGATTTGACTTTGATATGATTGTCATCGATGAGCTTTCGTCATTCAAGAATCACCAGAGCAAAAGATTTAAAGCTCTGATGAAAGTTCGGCCAAAGGTCAAGAGGGTTGTAGGTCTTACAGGCACACCAAGCAGCAACGGCCTTATGGATTTGTTTGCGGAGTTCAAACTTATCGATATGGGAGAAAGGCTTGGAAGATTTATCGGACAGTTCAGAAATACATACTTTACCCCGGACAAGCGTAACGGCATGGTGGTGTATTCCTACAAGCCACTTCCCGGAGCTGAAGACAGGATCTATGAAAAGATTTCAGATATCACTGTTTCCATGAAAGCAGCTGATCACCTGAAAATGCCGGAACTTATCATAACAGAATACCCGGTATGCATGTCTGAGGGTGAAAAGGAAAAATACAGAGAGTTTAAAACCGAACTGGTTCTTGAACTTGGCGATAAGGAAATAACAGCAGCAAATGCAGCAAGTCTCAGCGGAAAGCTTTCTCAGATGGCTAACGGAGCTGTTTACGACGAAGACGGTAATATAATCCGGATACATGACCGGAAGCTTGATGCACTTGAAGACCTTATCGAATCAGCAAACGGCAAACCGGTACTTGTGGCATACTGGTTCAAACATGACCTTGAACGCATTAAGGAACGGTTCGATGTAACTGAAATAAAAACTCCTGACAGCATACGCAGATGGAATGAAGGAAAAATCCCTGTAGCTCTCCTCCACCCTGCTTCTGCCGGACACGGATTAAACCTTCAGTCCGGCGGCAGCATCATGATCTGGTTCGGACTTACATGGAGCCTTGAACTGTATCAGCAGACAAATGCAAGACTCTGGCGGCAGGGACAGAGTGCAGAGACTGTTGTTATACAGCACATCGTGACCAAAGGAACTGTTGATGAAAGGATTTTAAAAGCCCTGCAGGAAAAGGATAAAACTCAGGAAGCGTTAATGGAGGCGGTGAAATATGAGCTCGTATGAAAAATTAGCAGAAGCTATTGTAACAAGAGCAGTACATGATTACAGAGAAGCTGCGAGATGTAAAAACTATGAAGCAGTAAAACATCTTGAAAGATTCTTCAGGTCAGATTATTTCTGTCTGCTTATAAACCTCGACGGTGAGGATATTGTAAAAATGATGAGGAGGAAGTACGCATGAATTCAGACGAAAATCGTATTGGAATTAAAGAATACCTGTCACAGGCTTTAAGTCTTAACAAGCTTATTGATTCATATTTCTTTGAGATAAGCAGACTGAAGGAATTATCTAAGAAAATCAAGACCTGCACATTTGAAGAACATCATGGTAGTTCCGGAAATAAAGAACCTGATTTTGTGAGATGCATTGACAGTATTTCTGACTATGAGGATAAAATTGCAAAAGAGACAACAAAGCTCGTGCAGTTAAAGCAGGAAATAGAAAACTTTATTTGTACCCTTGATTCGAATGAGGAAAAGCTGGTACTTCGTTGCAGATATATTAGTGGCTTGAACTGGGGTGCTATTGGCGAATATCTCAATATGACAGAACGAAATGCAAGAAGAATACACAACAGAGCTATCAGAAATTTGGAAAAGGAGATTTCAGCATGAAAGCAAAAGAATTTTTAGAAAGAGCAAGAGGAATTAACAACAAGATCAATCGTCATCTCGAACTTCATAAAGAGTGGGTGGATATCTATGAGAAGGTTAAAGGAACACCATCAGAAAAAGTTGTTGAGAAATATTTAGAAGGATACGCAAAGGCATTAGACAATCTTTGTTTCATAAAACATTCAACCTTGCTTGTAATAATGCCCGTACTTGATGAAGACGAATACAAGGTAATAAAGTTTTGCATATTTGAAGATTGCCCTGAAGAATTTATGGAAGATGCTTTTAACGGAGATAAAAATTATGCAGACGAATGTTACAGCAGTGCAATTGAGAAGATAGAAAAAAAGTTTGAAGAAAAATAAAAGATGTCCGTAAATGTCCTTGATTGTCCGTATCGAAATGTGATAGAATATAGGATAGAAAGTTATACAAGAGCCGTTGTAGAGATTACAGCGGCTTTTTTCGTACCCTGAAGGAGGTTGAAGTTCATGCCATACAAGTCAAAGAAACCATGTGGTCATCTAGGATGTCCGAACCTCACTTCAGAAAGATACTGTGAAACACATAAGCCTCTGCATCCAGACAGACCTCCGTCAGCTGAACGAGGTTATAACAGCAGGTGGAGGAAACTTAGCAAAGCTTATCTCCGAAAACATCCGCTGTGTGTGAAGTGTATGCAGGATGGCAGATATGTTCCGGCTACAGTTGTTGACCACATCATTCCTCATCGTGGTGTTGATGCTTTGATGTGGGATGAAACCAACTGGCAGGCTTTATGCAAACCTTGTCACGACAGGAAGACATGGACTGAGGATAAGACACCGGTATATTCATACTGACGTTTGATTTCTCAGAATTCAAACATGGTATATAAAAGGAAAAAACTGAGAAAGGGCCGGGGGATACTAAATCTCTCAAACCGCGTAGCTACGTGACCGGCGCCCCCTCTCACGCAAATTATTCGATATTCAAACGGGGTATTGCCCCCAGCATATAAAAAATAAAGGAAAAGCTTGATTTTACCGAAGGTTACGGTAATCTCAGGCTTTTCCTTTTTTCATTGAAAATCATTGATTTTGTTTGATTTTTTGAAGGAGATGAAACGATGGCGAGAGACGGTACGAACCGAGGCGGTTCAAGACCGGGTGCAGGGCGTCCGAAGAAGTCGCTTGTTGAAAAAATAAATGAAGGTAAACCTGCAGAGGTAATGATGCAGCCGGCTGATATCGAATCAGCGGATGTACCACCGGTTCGTGAGTTCATGGAAGAACTCCAGCGAGACGGAACTAAACTTCTTGCAGGTGATGTATACAAGGAAACGTATCAGTGGCTGAAGGAACGCAGTTGTGAAAAGCTCGTCAGCAGACAGCTGGTCGAGCAGTATGCCATGAGTATTTCACGATGGATACACTGTGAGCAGATAGTTACGAAGTACGGGTACATTTCCAAGCATCCGACAACAAACGCGGCAATAGCATCACCGTATGTTTCGATGTCGCAGAATTA
>DCGK01000086.1:12335-15397 GCA_002315235.1 Ruminococcus sp. UBA1780 | reverse complement strand
AGGCAACGGCGGTGCGGCTTCTGAAACAGTATCATCTGGAAGCGCATCTGTTGATATGGATAAGCTTCGTGAAGAATTATCAAAGATCAGCGGCGTTGGTGCCAAGAGACTTGATGAAATCATGGAAGTTATTACAAAGGTTACAACAGCATAATTTTTCATACTCAGTTCAATACAGCCGTAAAAACAGCGGCAGAAAAGGCTTCCCGTCTTAAAGACGGAGAAGTCAATTTTTTTACTATATAATGGAATAAGTGAGCAGAATATTCCTTAATACCGGGTTATTGGATATTCTGCTCAAAAAATGTCAGACAAATTTTATATATGCACATGTTGTAATAATGCACAGTTTATGTTATAATATGAACATAGATTTGATTAATTTGTTGTTTTAAAACCGTAAATCGATAAAAACAGCATCAGGGGATAATCAAAGAAAAGTATTATGATAATTTAACAGGGGGATGATGAGATGAGTTTATTCGGAAAGAAAAAATGTTGTTCATGCGGGGAAAATATCGTAACAATTTACAGAAAGAAGTTACCGTGCGGTCTGCTTTGTGAAAAGTGCAGCCACGAGATTTCACCTTTTGTAAAGAGCATAAGATTTACTGATACTGAAAAGCTCAGAGATCATATGGCGTACAGAAAGGAAAATGCTGAACTTCTTGAAAAGTTCCAGATTACACGCATTATCGGGGAGAAGACACGTATTGTTATTGATGACAGAAACGGGCTCTTCCTTATTGCAGACTGTGACAGATGGTCAGACCGTCAGCCTGACGTAATCAGATTTGACCAGGTTACAGGATTTGACGAGTACATTGAAGCTATCGAGTCAGGAGATTACTATGAAAGCTCAAAGGGCATTGCAACTGATCTGCCTGAAGGCTATATGACATGTAACTTCAGCTTTACTCTGACAGTTGATTCGCCGTGGTTCGATGTAATTTCAATGCAGATTAACAAGGATGATCTTATTACAGATGATATTAATTCATCAGAGTACAGAGAATATAAAAAAATGCTTGCTGAAGTAAGGGAAACATTCAGACCTTACTACAGAAGCGCAAGAAAAATAAGCTGATAAGTTTACAGCGGACTGACAGAATACCTGCCGGTCCGCTGTTTTATTTTTATTGCCTTGCACATCATTTAAGTATAAATTCAGATGATATCTGATTATCAAGCGTGATACGATAGGTTCCCGGAGTAAGCGTTCCGAAGTCATTAAGATTTATCTGATGTGAGAAAATCTGCATGTCATCTATTGTGTATTCACCGGGCTGTTCACTGACTTCCTGATTATCAGAAGCTGTTTTTTCAAGTACGGTCCACTTGTTCATTTTCATTTTTTCAAGCTTATATGCTGTGGTATATGTGCGCAGCTCACCGGTATGGTTACTTACATATACTGAAAGATATCCGTCATTGATAAACTCAACACGAAGCTCCATACTGTTTTCAGGAGTGAATGGAAATGCACCGGTGGTGCTTCCTTTTTTTCTGTCGAGCCTGAGATGTGAATTTGAATTTACAGCAAGCTCGGAAATACTGCGTATTACTTCATCAAATGCGTTTTTGTGAGTGCTGCTCAGGAGCTGGTCATTGATATAGAGAACGGAATCGTCGCTGTATCTTACCAGAAGAGTTGATGCATAGTATTCATTACTGTCAGCAGGTGCGGTATAATTATCATTCCATGAAGGCATTCCGTAAAAATCAACGAGCTGTCTTACAGTGTTAAGTGCATTTTTTGAAACCCTGAATGAGCGCACCATCGTATCAGTAAATTCCGATACGTTTTCAGTTATAATTATATCAGTAAAACGGCTGTCTTCGGACGGACGGATTTCCATGGTGTAGTCTCCGCCTCTGAAGGAATTGATTTCGCTGTAGATACATGATACCACATCTGCCTTTGTCTGAGGGGCACTGTAATCCTTGATATTGAATCTTCCGCTGAAAAACAGGTTAAAAACCATTAAAGCAGCAAGTGTGACAATGACAGTAATTCTCAGAAAAATGTTTTTATTCATTAAAACTTTCACATAACCTTTCATAAGTCCGGGTATTAAGGAAATTCAAATTTTTTGTGACGTTCAATATATATTAACATGAAATGAGAGAATTTTCAAGTTTCAGAATATGAAAAAACTATTTTTCATTACTTTTTCATTACAGTTTTCCTTTTAAATGGTGCAGTTTCTTTACAATAATCATGATTTATGGTACAATAATTCTGTGGCTGTTAAGCTGACTAAAATAAAATACTACGGGGGATGCGATGAAATTA
Source organism: Ruminococcus sp. UBA1780 (assembly GCA_002315235.1). Taxonomy (GTDB): domain Bacteria; phylum Bacillota; class Clostridia; order Oscillospirales; family Ruminococcaceae; genus HUN007. The sequence continues at coordinate 13,101 of DCGK01000086.1, read as the reverse complement.
TTAAAAAAACTTGCGCCTGTATACGGTGGATTTATCGCGGCTGTAATACTGATTTATTCAAGGTTCGGCCTGCATCTGATAAACGGAAATCCTCTGCGTACACTGGCCGGAATAATAATCATGATTCTGCTGATTGTACTTGTGATTTTTCTTACACTTACATTTATCAGAAATGAGCAGATTAACAGTCTTCCTGTTATTGAAACAACGGCAAAGGTATCTGAAGAAGACCGTCTTTCTGATTTTACAATGTTTTACGGTAGTCTCAGAAACAGAAATCTCGGACCGTTTGAAAACAGAAAGGCCGATTTTTTCGAAATCTGCAGAAGCATGAAAACAAAAAACGACAATCTTCAGAAACTTCTCAGGGAGTCATTTTCTCCTGAAGACCTTACCTTCAATACCTATGTGAGCACACTTAACGAAGTAATGAAGATATTCAACAACAATCTTAACGGCATCAAAAAACGTCTTGAGGTATTTGATTACGTTGAATGGAGCAGCAACAGGGAAGATGAGCATGCGGTTGCATATATTTCAGAAGTTGAAAGCCTTTATGAAAAGAATCACGTTGTTATTGATCATATAGATGACCTTCTCCATGAGCTGGTTCTTCTTGATGATATTTCAGATGTTCCGCTTGAAAAGATTAATCTTCTTATAGAGCAGACACAGAATTATAAAAAAATTACAGAGAGGCAGTGAAAAACATGAAAAACAAAGCAGCTATTATAGTTGCCTGCGCAGTTGTGTGTATTGTGGGAGC
>DCGK01000086.1:9942-12325 GCA_002315235.1 Ruminococcus sp. UBA1780 | reverse complement strand
GGAGCAATCCTTGGTATAGTACTCAGTGTTACAGGCAATGATGAACCGGGAAAGTCAGGCGGAATCGGCGGAGGCAGTACATCAGAAACTGAGATGTCCGATGCCAATGCCGTATCAGTATTAAAAAAGGCAGCAGGAAGAGTAAGCGTAACTGAAAATCACGCTGAAAAGGGTGTTGTTTCATATGATTCAGTAGCGTCAGACGTGGAACTTCCGGATATCAATACATCCTATCCTCTTGTTGTTGATCCTTCAGGCAAGGAGCTTGTGGCAGAGATTTTCAGCTCACCTGAAAAGGCCGGAACAGGTACTGACGGATGGCTCAGGGAGCTTGCTGAAAGCTTTAACGACAGCAATGTTCAGATAAACGGAAAGTCAGCAGGTATTGCGCTTCGTTCGGTTTCATCAGGAACACAGATTGACTATATTGAGTCAGGTGTTTACATACCGGATGCATTTACACCTTCCGCTTCAATGTGGGCAGATATGCTTCAGTTCAGCGGTACGGATATTGTGACTGTATCAGAAAGAATGGTCGGAAACGTTGCAGGTGTGCTTGTTGACAATCAGACATACAAAACACTTGAGGGCGAATACGGAAGCGTTGATATTCAGACTATAATCAAAGCTACAGAAGAAGGAAAGATTACAGCCGGTTACACAAATCCGTTCTCAAGTACATCAGGACTTAACTTCCTTGCTTCAACTCTTTACAGCTATGACAGGGAAGACCCTCTCAGTGCTTCAGCTGTTGAAGGCTTTAACAAATTCCAGAATAACGTTCCTTTTGTTGCATACAATACTCTCCAGATGAGAGATGCTGCATCAAACAATACATTTACAAGCTTTATTCTTGAATATCAGGGCTATTTCAACAACCTTGATCTTAAGAACAGCTACGAATTTCTCCCTTACGGCATCAGACACGACAATCCTCTTTACGCTATAAAGGGTATTTCATCAGACAAGATGGACCTTATTAATCAGTTCAATGACTACTGTTCAACAGATGAAGCCAGAAAGCGTTCATCAGATTACGGATTTAACCAGCTTGACAGCTATAAGGACAGCATACCTGCAACTGACGGCCAGAGATGGTCACAGATGCAGAAAATCTGGAAGAAGAATAAAAACACAGCAAAGCCTATCGCAGCCGTATTCGTACTTGATACGTCAGGTTCAATGTCCGGCGAACCGATAAACGCACTCAAGAGTTCACTCACAAACAGTATCAGATATATTAACGCAACAAACTATGTTGGTGTTGTAAGCTATTCATCCGGTGTTAATATCGATCTTCCGATTGGTCTGTTTGATATTAACCAGCAGTCATATTTCCAGGGTGCTGTTGACCAGCTTTATGCATCAGGAAGCACAGCTACCTATTCGGCACTTGCACAGGCTTCAGTAATGCTTGATGAATTTATGCAGACAAATCCAAACGTTCAGCCTATGATATTCCTTCTCAGCGACGGTGAACAGAATGAGGGTGCATCACTCCGTGAAATTACACCGGCAATCAGAAAGAAGAAAATTCCGATTTACACAATCGGCTATAACGCTGACCTTGAGGAACTTAAAAAGGTATCAACTCTTAACGAAGCAGCAAGCATTGACGCTGACAGCGATGATGTTGTATATCAGCTTAAGAATCTTTTTAACGCAAATCTTTAATTTAAGGTACGAAAAATGTATTCAGTAAAAATGAAGGAAGCTGTATCGTCTGCACAGAGCTGCGTCGATTTGTGCTGCGGCACTCAGAACGTTGCAGTTTCATCAGCGGAGTATATTTCAGCTTTTGTAAAGTATCTTGATGTTCTTGATCCGTCGGGAATTGATTTCCTGAAAAACGGTTTTTTTGCGGATATGAGAATAAAAAAATACTGGAAGCTGTTTTCCGAACACTACAGCAAGGTTGAAGCGATTATTGAAAAACTTAAAAAGAACAGAATAATTGCGGAAAATACACTGATGACAATCAGAAATGTTCAGGACAGATATCAGCAGGTTCTTGATGAATTTCTTTCCGAAGAACCTGAAGCGCCTGATATGGAGTATTTTAATCAGAAAACAGTATCTCTGAATCTGAAAAATATTCTTGACAATACTTCTGCGGAATACGGACTACTTGTAAAACGTCTTGAGGATATAACCGGAATGGCAAATGATGTTTTTACAAATGCTGTACTTATAGCAAGAGTCAACTATCAGATTAATATTGTCAACGAACAGTCATCCGGACTTATAGGCAGGGCTGATGTGCTCAGCTACAAAAGTGATTTTCAGAGACTGTACGGAATGTGCAGATAATATAGTGAACGCAGAAAATAATTCTGCATTCACTATATTTAATTTATTTTTATTGCCTTGCACATCCGATGAC
>DCGK01000086.1:4792-9877 GCA_002315235.1 Ruminococcus sp. UBA1780 | reverse complement strand
TTATTTAATGCGTTTACAATAAAAGGCTGTGAAACCCTGTGTTTCACAGCCTAAAATTTTTCTATTTTTAAAATTCTGTTTCCCTTTCTTGTAGTGCCTCCGGTGCATATATAAATAAATTTACCGAAGCCTCTGACAGAAACCTTGTCATTTTCCTTAAGAATATAGCTGCTGTTTTCACAGCCTCTCCCGTTTACAAAAATTTTCTTTTCACGGAAAAGTTCTGAACATCCGCTTCTGGATATGCGGAAAACCTTGGATATCACGCCGTCAATTCGTTCCGATGCTGCCTGAATTTCAAGCTCTGTTCTCTGTGACTGTGTTTCAGAAGGCAGATTTTCAGTTATGCTGCATGAAACAACAGTATGACGCACACGCGTTATTTCGCTGCAGATGTAGTCTGCCATCTTGTCGGTACAGAATACATATGCTGCTTTTTCCTCAACTATTATGTCACCGATTTCCGAACGTTTTATTCCCAGATTCATAAGACATCCGAGAAAATCCCTGTGAGTAAGTGCTTCGGCAAATTTTTTTGATATAGGTTCAATTATAACGCACTTCAGCGGAAACTCCTCAGTATATCCGAATTCCTCAGGATTTCCGAATCTTATCATTACACGTTCGGCATCCGGTCTTCCGCCGAAAACGGTATAGTCGGAAGGGGAGATGTGTTTTATTTCATAGAATTCTGACAGTTCAGCTTCAGTGAGAAATGAAGTAAACGTGTAATGATTCCCTTTGTATGATTTCTGTGCAAGATCTTCCAGTCTTCTCTTTGTAAGTTCATCCTTCATTGTATGTAATCTCCCAGTAGTATTTTCTGTTTGCTTCAGGAAAATCATCCATAACGCCATGCTCAGGATCATAGAATGTTCCGTCTGAATACAGTGACCAGTGCCAGCAACGCGGAGTTTCCAGACTAAGCATGCAAAGAGGGGGAAGTTCATTACGTGTGCTTACTTCAATTCTGTGGGGCGAAATGAACAGTCCGAAATCTGTTATGGTCTTTTTCATTTCCTTCAGTGTGGTTTCACGGTCGTTGCCAAGATAACTGACAATTTCGCTGACGCTTTTGTTCAGAAGCATAGCCAGTACAGCCTGACCGCACTGCAGATCGGTTGGTTCGTGTATATATGTTATTTTCATCAGTTTCTCCTTTAGGACAAAAAATGAGCTGTATTATAAATAATACAGCTCGTTTTCTGGTAATCCGGAAATAATCATAAATCAAATATTTTCCTGAGTTTTATAGGACTCCTCCCAGTCATCAAAACGTTTCATTACTTCTGCGAACGTATCTTTAGTGATTCCAGGCATGTCATCTTCCTTAAGATGAAGTGTTTTAGCTGCCTGTCCGAATCCCTTTGTTACGGCATCGCGCATAAGAGCAATCTTTTCAGGATTGTCACCTGCAAGCGCCTTTGCCATATCCATGATTCGTGTGGATACGGAATCTACAGAGTAAAAACCGCCTTCCGAGATGGACTCCCTGGCTGCTTCAATATCCTCTTCACTAAAGTTAAGAGTGATATTTTTTGTGATGTCGCCGACTGAAAGATATTCAGAGTTGCTCTGTGACTGGAACATCTTCTCAATCATAGATACAAACGCCTGAGTTCTCTGTTCCTCAAGCTCTTCGATAGTCTTTGTAATTGACTCCTTCGAATAGATGCCTGTGTCAGTAGGCTTTACTGTGTCCTGCCTGATAAACGAGTCTGTTTTCAGTACTGAAGATGATTCAGCATCCTTTGCAAATGCATCAGTTGTATTTGTCTTCGATGCAGAAGCTTTTTTAACGCTTTTTACTTCAGATTTTGGATAATAAGAGCTAACCTTTGTAGAATCGTTTATTTCCATGGATTTCCCTCCCCGTCTTTATGATGCAATCCGTTGCACCAGTAGTTGCAGAGTATAATAGATATATCATACACTATATGTTTCGACAGGTGGAAATGTAATTAAAGACAAAAAAGTCACAAAAATTCATGATGAAGTTTGTGACATTAATGGTGAAATGAAATTACTTTTTGTGAGGCGGATTTGATTTTGTATCCAGAATTGCTCTGATAATCGGCTGATTAATATCTACATAGTTACTTGATTCGATAAGCTCCTTTACCTCTGAAGGTTTTTTGTAAACATATTCAGGCTTAACATTGTTAAGTACCTGCAGCATGATTGTCTGTCTGCATTTTTCGCAGCTGCAGCACTTGAACATCGCAATCATGTTTGCAAGCTTTGAATAGAGCACTTCTTCAGTGATATTGATGTATCTCGGTTTGTCATCGTCAACAGGTGCTGCCGGAGCATACTGAGGCTGCTGTGCCGGCTGCTGTACAACAGGGGATGCCGCGAAAGCCATCTGTGGATTATTTAACATCTGAGGCTGCTGTACATTCTGGTATTCGTTATAGCCTCTGTTCTGCATCTGCGGCTGATTCTGAACAAACTGAGAGTTCTGATACTGAGCGTTCGTTACGGGCTGTGATACAGAACCGCTTCTCAGCGGATCAGGAACAAGAGGTCTGTCTTCCATAGCAGAAAGAACTTTTTCTCTTATTTTGAAAGTATCCGGATCACTTTTCTGTATTGATTCATTTCCGTAGTATTCGTTGTATGTACTTGAAGTGTATGAAGGCATGATTTTGGCAAACATTGCCTCTTTGTTAATGTTTTTTCTTGTTCTTCTGCTGCTGGTCATGCTAACCCTCCGTGTCGTTTAGAGAACACCACGTTCAATCAGTTCGTTTGTTAATGTTTTAAAGTCTCTTATGGCCGCAACCCTGCGGTTGTATTCAGTGATATCACACTGCAGTGACTGCGCTTCGGAAATTGCGGGACTGTTTCTTATTGCTGTTTTGAAAACAGGAATGCCAAGCTTGCGGGAAACCAGCTGTGCAGTTCCCATAACTTCCTTGTGAAGCTTTGAACGCTTGTTGTATCTGTTTACAAGTACACCGCCGATTTCGAGCTTAGGGTTACAAGTCTGTCTGACGTGCTCGATAACATCGTAAACCTTTGCAATTCCCTGAAGACTGAAAATATCCGGAAGCATCGGCATGATTACATATTTGCTTGCTGCCAGTGCATTTACCGTGAGGACTCCAAGGCTCGGAGGAGAATCAATGATAATATAGTCATAGAGATTTTTTACGTCGTTAAGAGCTTCTCTGAGAAGAAACTCTCTGTTTTTTCCTGTATAATCGAGTTCAATTGAACTGAGGAGTATGTCAGATGGTATAACGTCAGCTGTGTTGCAGCGCTGAATGCAGTCGAGCGCATTCATTTCCTTTTTGATTACATCACAGATTGTGTGTACGTCTTCAGTTTCTGCACCGAGACTGAATGAAAGGTTACCCTGAGGGTCCATATCAACTGCGAGAACACGTCTTCCCATTTTATTTAACATTGCAGCGAGTGCGTTTACTGTAGTGGTTTTTCCGACTCCGCCCTTTTGTGTAATTACCGAAATAATTCTTGCCATCTCTATACCTCATTGTAAATTTAAACTTAATTCTATTATAGCAAGTTTTTGCTGATATTTCAATACATTTATCATTTTATCACAATATAAATTTTCACAAAAATGATGAAATAAATATAGTGAAAGTCAAATTATAGTAAACGCAATAAATAAATCGCGGTTACTATTAGCCGATATGCACGGAGATGACGAGGACATCGGATGTGCATCATGTACGCAAGACTTAATCAGTGCTTCCTTAATATTTATTGTATCTGGCTCAATATGCAAGAAAGACAGCCGTAATAATTACTAAATACGGCTGTCTGAAATACAGTTAATGAAAAATGTTTTTTACTGATAATACTGAATTATCAGAGAAGAGCGATAATTTCGTCACGAATCTCGTCGTATGCAGGTCCGATAAGTCCGAAATCCTTCTCTTTGTATGTCCATGCTGCACGGCCGATACCGTATTTTTCAAATACTTTGTTGATATCACGGTACCACTTGATTGATTCCTCAGGCTTTGCTCTGTCAATTACACCGTATTCGCCGCAGTAAAGTGTTACATTTCTTTCTGCAGCAACTTCGATGGCTTCACGGAAAAGCTTTTCAAAGAAATCTGTGCTGATTTCGGTAAATCCGAACTTGTCATCAAGAAGGAATCCTGCGCGGTCAGCAAGATACTTCTTTGAGGCTTCCATATAGAAGTCAAAGCTTTCCGGATATCCGATTCTGAATTCTGTGTCCATTGTCTCAATCCAGTATGCGCCCTGATGAGTGTAGATAAGAGGTTCGTAGCAGTGGAATGTGTAGATGACGTTTTCATCAGCAGGAGGATCGAGAAGAGCGATTGATGTAACAGCATTGTTTTCAACGCCGCCCACTATGATTCTTACATCCTCAGAAACATTTCTGATTACTGAAATACACTTTGCTGCAATTCCGTTCCACTGAACAGCAACCTTTGGATCTACAACTTCGTTGAGAATTTCGAGGATAATCATGTCCTTGTATTTGCTGTATCTCTTTGCAAGATCGTCCCATATACGGTAAAATCTTTCCTGAAGCTTTTCACTTTCGAAGAAGTTTGAGCCTTTCTGGTCGTCGAAAACATATCCGGCTGTTTTGTGAAGATCGAGAACCATGTTAAGATTGTATTTTTTACACCATTCGATACAGTTTTCGATACATTTGTGTCCGAGCTCAATCGGATTTTCATTTTCGTCCTGAATAATATCATAGTCAACAGGGAGGCGAACATGGTCAACCTTCCATGAAGCGATTCTTTTAATATCATCTTCCGTAATAAAATTCATGATGTAATCAGGATTGTTTTCACCCTGAGAAATCCATCCGCCGAGATTAATACCCTTCATGAAACCATCAAGTTTTTTTACCTTAGCCAATTAAAATCAACTCCTGTGTAATTATTTATATAAGAAATGCATAGTCAAATACTGTAGTAATATTATACATCCAAACGCTTTGTATGTATATCATTAATATATGTTATTATATTAATTTATTAACATTTATTTAAGGAAACACTGATTAATTCAAAAACTTTAATATTAGGGAAACACTGATTAATTCGATGATTAAAAAGTTTTTGA
>DCGK01000086.1:0-4686 GCA_002315235.1 Ruminococcus sp. UBA1780 | reverse complement strand
AGACTTAATCAGTGCTTCCTTAATACCGTGTCTATCATATTGTACATAAATCAACACAGGTAATTGTGCATTCTGTGTTATAAAATAATAAATATGTCTGTAATAAAAAATAATAATTGAAATAATCAATAAATTGTTATATAATATATTGTATTATGAAATTCCGGATTTGACGGATATATTTATACCAGGGAGGGATTCAATGGACATTAACAATTCACAGGGTGAGGACAGTGCTACAAGCAGAAAGCTTTTTGAACATCTTTTTGTTCAGAGAGAGGAAAACTTTGAGCACGCATCCTTTGACCGGGAGATTGCATTCTACGAAAGTATCTGTACCGGAGACATAGAGAAGGTTAAGCTTCTGGCTACTCCGCTCTGCAGCGGCGGATACGGAAATCTTTCAAAGGATCCTCTGAGAAACCTGAAGTATCATTTTGTGGTTTCGGTTGCGATGATTACCAGATTCTGCATCAACAGCGGAATGACACCGGAAGAGGCATACAATTTAAGTGATGTTTATATTATGAAAGCTGATGTCTGTGCAACCGAGCAGGAGGTTCATGAAATTCATGACCAGATGATTCTGAGTTTTACCAAGCGAATGAGAACTGTTAAAAATTCAAAGGTGTATTCTAAACAGGTTATAAAGGCGGTTGACTATATAAGCGAGCATCTTCATGACAAGATAAAAATGCAGGATGTTGTTGATTATCTTAATCTGAGTCTTCCTTATTTTTCGAGACTGTTTAAGTCGGAAATCGGTGTGACATTCAGTGAATACGTTACAATAAAAAAAGTTGAGGTTGCCGCTGACATGATTCGCTATTCCGGAAGTTCGATACTGGAAATCAGCAATATTCTTAACTTCAGTACACAGAGCTATTTTATCAAGATATTTAAAAAATATACCGGTTCAACTCCGAATGAATACAAGAAAAAGTATAACTTTTTCGGAAACAACCTTCTTGAGGCTGCACAAAACAAAAACAGCAGCTCCGAATGAAACTGCTGTTTTTAATGTTGGGAAAAAATTTGTTTTTTATATTTTTATTTTTTTATCTCTTTATTTTATGAAAACAGAATTATTTATGTATTTGTCCGGTGACGTAAGTCACCGGATTTTTTATTTTACAGTTATGCATTTTCTATTTGTCTCGTTCACATAACTGAAGGTGCCTGAGAAAGGGAATTACTGCTTGTTGTAAGTTACCCATTCATAGTAAGCTGTAAGCGGTGTTTTGCCGTTGAAAGCCTTAAGCCAGTCATCAACTGTTCTGCCAGGCCATGCATTCATCATAATCTTACCTGGTGTTGTAGGGATGTTCTGTGTTGCTGAGTAAACAGCCTTTCCGTCAACGTACCATGTGATTTTGCCAGGCTGCCAGTCAAATCCGTATCTGTGGAAGCCCTGTGAAGCATCAAATCCGAGGTCGTACATGAATTCGTGATCGCCCTTACCGTTTGTGTAGTAGTTGAACTGAACCTTTGTTGTGTCCTTGCCAAGTACTTCAACGTCGATTTCGTCCCAGGGATTGTTGTCTGAAGGACCTGTATAAGTGAAGAATGAAGAAACAACACCGTCATTCTTGATTGCCTTCATTGAAGTTTCGTAGTAGCCGTAGCCGTAGAAAGCCTTTGTTCTGAACTCACCGCCGCCGTATTTTGGCTGCCAGTCAGAAGTGTTGCCGTCTGAAGCGTTCTGCTTGCCTGTGATTGAAAGTTCAAGAAGGTTGTTCTTGATTACAGCATTCTGCTTGTACCAGTAGCAGTCAAAAGGCTTGCCGTTTGTCCAGCCTTCAGAAGCGAAAAAGTCGCCTGCCTGACCTGCTGAGAAGTTTGATACCATTGTAGCCTTGGCATTCATACCACTGCTGGATGGCTGAGCCGGAGCCTGTGTTGGCTTCTGTGTAGGAGCCTGTGTTGGCTGTGTCTGCTGCTGAGCGCTGCCGCTCTTTGTGAATGTTACCCACTGATAACGTGCGTTAAGAGGTGTCTTGCCGTTGAATGGCTTGAGCCAGTCGTCAACTGTTTTACCCGGCCATACATTCATCATAATCTTACCAGGAGTCTTAGGCATATCACCGCGCATTGTGTAAGCTTCCTTACCGTCAACGTACCATGTGATGTGATCAGGCTGCCAGTCAAATCCGTATGTGTGGAAACCTTCTGAAGCGTCGAAGCCAAGGTCATACATGTATTCGTGCTGACCCTTTCCGTCCTTGTAGTAGTTGAGCTGAACCTTTGTTGTATCCTTACCGAGGATTTCGATGTCGATTTCGTCCCAAGGATTGTCTTCTGAAGGACCTGTGTATGTGAAGAATGAAGAAACTACGCCGTCATTCTTGATAGCCTGCATTGAAGTCTCGTAATAACCGTAACCGTAGTTTTCCTTTGTTCTGTACTCAGCACCTGAGTAAGCAGGATCCCAGTTGTCATTCTTGTCTGCAGCACTGCGTTCCTTGTCGATTGTAAGTGTAAGGTATCCGTTTGCAAGTGATGTATTTTCCTTGTACCACCAGCAGTCAAACGGACTTCCGTTTGTCCAGCCTTCTGAAGCAATGAAGTTGTCTGACTTGCCGTCTCTGAAGTCTTCAGACATTGTAACTCCTGACTTCATAGGTGTACCGAAATCCTTGATTGTGCCTGAAGGCTGTCCCGGATTCTGTGTAGGAGTCTGAGTTGGCTGCGGAGCCTTTGTAGGCTGAGCCTGTGCATTCTTTGATTCTGTGAATGTTACCCACTGATAATGAGCTGTAAGCGGTGTTTTTCCGTCAAACGGCTTGAGCCAGTCATCAACAGTTTTGCCAGGCCATGTGTTCATCATGATCTTACCAGGTGTTGAAGGAATATTCTGTGTTGCTTCATAAACCTTCTTGCCGTCAACGTACCATGTGATTCTGTCAGGCTGCCAGTCAAATCCGTATGTGTGATAACCTTCTGAAGCATCGAATCCGAGGTCATACATATATTCGTGATTGCCCTTGCCGTCTGTGTAGTAGTTGAGCTGAACCTTTGTTGTATCCTTACCGAGAATTTCAATGTCGATTTCGTCCCATGGATTGTCTTCTGAAGGACCTGTATAAGTGAAGAATGAAGAAACTACGCCGTCATTCTTGATAGCCTGCATTGAAGTTTCGTAGTAACCGTAACCGTAGTTTTCCTTTGTTCTGTACTCAGCTCCTGAGTAAGCAGGATCCCAGTTGTCATTCTTGTCTGCAGCACTGCGTTCCTTGTCGATAGTGAGTTCAAGACATCCGTTTGCAAGTGATGTGTTTTCCTTGTACCACCAGCAGTCAAACGGACTTCCGTTTGTCCAGCCTTCCGAAGCAATGAAGTAATCAGACTTTCCGTCTCTGAAGTCTTCTGCCCATGTAACATTTGATTTCATAGGTGTACCGTAATCCTTTAATGATCCTGAAGCAGATCCGCCGTTAAGAACAGCTTCCTTAAGTGTGCATACATCGAGTACTGATGTTCTGCCGTCACCGTTTACATCTGTGTTGTTTGCTGATGTGCTTTTTCCGATGAAGTAGTCAGTGATTGCCCTGACGTCTTTAGCGTCGATCTTAGAGTCACCGTTGATGTCGCCGCCTGCAAGAGCTGCTGCTGTACCGATAGTACCTGCTGCGAGCATGCTTACAAGTACGATTGATAAAGTTTTCTTGTGGAACTTTAACAATTAAAAAACCTCCTTGAAAATAAAAATAGATAAATTAATTACAATCGTGATTGGTGCAAGGGGATAACCTGCCTTTGCTTTAATTCTATTGTATATATTCACGGATTTATTTTATATCCTTATCTTGCTGTAAATAATAATATTTTAACCAAATCAAATTTGTATTCTAAAAATGTGTACATGTGGGTTTTCTCCACTAAATCTGCAGAATGTGGGTTGAATACAAATAGGTATACATGTTAGAATTGAAATATAATCAGAGAGAATGTCATGAAAAATTGTGCATTTTTAAATAAAATACAAATTTGATTTGAATTTGTTCACTTTTTACAAACAGTACAAATTTGTAACTGCTGTTAGAAAACAGGATTTTTTGTGACGTTTTCGTCGGTTGTTAAATCAAATCGTTTACACAGAGAAAAAATCAGATTCTATTTTCATTACGGTTTGACGCTTGCCGGTGCTTATACTATATTAAACAACTGCACGGTACAGCGGACACAAATTTATGGGAGGATAATGTATGAACGTAAAAAAGTTTAGTGCAGCAGTCACAGCTCTTGTAGTTTCAGCTGGTACATTTGGTCTCATGCCGGAAACAGTTTCACAGGTTTCAGCTGATGCCGTTTATGTATCAAATGACTTTGACACAGAGTATGAAGGCTGGTGCAATGTCGGAGATCTGACTCAGCTCACAGCTGATGAACAGAATCCGCACAACGGAACAAGAAGCATGCTTGTTTCAAACCGTCTTTCTTCAGAGGACGGCGTAAGCTCAGCAAAGGGCTTTTATCTCTGGGGCGGAAGAAAATATGATTATAAGGTATTCGTTAAGCATAACAGTGATGCAGACGAAAACTTTAAGGTAACTCTTTCATATCTTCTTTCAGATGAAGAAACATGGGAAACAGTTACAGTTGCAGAAAAGGCTGTTGTTTCAGGCGAATGGACAGAGCTTGAAGGCTCGTACAAGGCACCGGAAGGCGCTACAGAGTTCGTTGTAA
>DCGK01000034.1:161-4019 GCA_002315235.1 Ruminococcus sp. UBA1780 | reverse complement strand
AGCATCTGCATCAAGGAGCATCTGCTGACCTACCCCGCCGTAAATGAAATCCGGATATTTTTTTGATATAATCATATCCTCTATGGTTTCGTATGCGGATTTGTCCGGACTCTGCCAGGTTTCCTCGCATCTGGCACCGATTTTTCTGGATATTACTTCTTTTATTTCGTTGTCTTTATCAGGCGTCTCGCCGTTTAACGCAAAATAACCGGTAAATACTTTAATGTCATCTGCACTGTGGTCAAAAACACTGTCACAGCTGCAAAGACCGAATGTAATCAGAACAGCCGACGCAAAAGCAGCGATTTTTTTTCTCATCACCTATTCACGTCCTTTCAGTCTGCCCTGCTTGTAATTATAAATTCAAAATCAAGTTCTTCCTTTGAATTTATATTGAGTGTAATATTGTCAAGATAGAATCTGCTGAGTCTTACATAGAAGTTGAACTCATCCTCAGCTTCGAAGGAAGGAAGACTCTTCGCACTTTCCGGTTCAAATATGGCTCTGAGTTTAAGTACGTCAGCCGGACTCAGTGCTGTTCCTGACTTGTAGTATCTGACGCTGAAGCAGCCGTCGTGTTCACGTACATCAATTTCAATATCACTTCCTGTTCCGTTATAGGAGGCAACGTGAAGTGCAATTGCTGAAAGCGAGTAAGGAATAACGTTCTTTACGTTTGATGTTGTGTCAGATACAAGTGAATATTTAAAATATTCCTTTTCCTTAAGTCCGTCAAGCATTCTGCTCATGTTGAGAAGCTCTTCGTCAAGAGTAACCGGACTGCTGACCTCGCTGACTGATCCAAGTCCGAAGTTCTTCGCTGTTTCATAGTTAAGCGCTGAAATGATTACATCATTTGTTTTAAGCTTGTATTCGTTGATAAAACGTTTCAGATTGTTCTTTTCATCTGAAAGTCTGTTAAGGTCAATAAGAGTATTGTTTACATCTCTGTAGAGACGTCCGATTTCGTCTTCGCCGAAATGAATTTTCTGTCTTTCCGGTGAAAGTTTTCTTTTTTCAACGCATATTTTACAGATTTCCATTGTTCTGTTCTTGAAGTCAGTTACTATAACGATTACTGCTGCAAAACAGAAAGCAAGAATAATCAGAAGAGGTACTGCATAAGGAATTGAAAAGATTGACATAACTGTCTTCTCATTTGCAAGTACATAGTATTCGATGTCACATGTATAGAAGTTTCTGCTGTTTCTGCAGTACTTTTCAAGTGTCTTCTCATCAGGCATTGAAATTTCCTTCTGATTACAGTAAAGAAGCGTATCACCGCTTGCCACATAAACCTTTCCGTCAAACACCATGTTCATAAACTTGGTCTGAAGGCTTGAAGGATTAAAGTCTATTCTGATTATGGCATCTCCTGTGTGAACCTTTTTAAAGTCAAGCTTTCTGATAAGTGAAAGATTCTTCTGATCCGCGCTGCAGTATATTATCATATCCCTGTCAAGCTCACGGAACTTTCTGTACCATTCCTCGCCGGCCACATCATCGAGCCTGCCTATGTTTCCGCCGTTCATTACACTGTCATTTTCCGTGTAAATCTTGAACTGCTTTATTGCGCTGCCTTCAGTCACAACAAGGAATTTACTCTGTGAAAAATCATAGTAGCTGTCAAAATATTCGACTGTATCCTTATATTTTGTATTAAGGAATCTGTAAAGCTCATCGTTTGTATATACAGTTTTTGCTACAGAAACCATGCTTTCAATTTCTGTGTTTATATATTCATCAGCTGCTGCCGCTATCATCTTTTCATTTTCCTTTTTGTTGTCGGAAATGATTGATGATACAACAACAATTGCTCCGTAAAACATAACTGCAATGCAAACTGAGAGAAGTACAAATATGATAACAACCTTGCTGTTTATCTTTATGTTTGATACAAAACCGGCTTTTACCTGTTTTTTTCTTCTTTTTCTCTGCATTTTCTAACCCCCAACCTGCTTACCCTGATACATTTACCTTTCCGGCATATTAAGCTGCTGCTTTATCTCATATTTCTTTCTGTACATGTTTTCCTCGGCTTCCGCAAGAAGCTGTTCATATACATAATTGCCCTTTGCGTATGCATATCCGTATGCGCATGAGCATTTTACACTGTCTGTTTCCGCACTGAGAATAACCGGACAGTCCGCATCAAGACGGTTTACCAGTGAAATCATATCACGGTATGAACGGTTCACAGTAACAAGAAGGAACTCGTCACCGCCCATTCTGAAGCACATGCTGTCCTCAAACGAAATGTCGTTAATATATTCAGCTGCCTTTTTAATTACATAGTCACCGCGCTCATGTCCGAGTGTATCGTTTATGAGCTTGAGGTTATTTACGTCAAAGTATATAACAAGGAGAGAGGAACAGTTTCTGAAGCTCTGAACCTTGTTTTCATAGTGTCTCTTGTTGAATGCCTTGGTCATACCGTCATGTGTGGCATCAAATATAGCTGTTGAAATATCGTCCCTCGAATGATTGATTACGTTCATCATACTGATAAGACTCTGACCAAGATGTCCGATTTCGTCAGTTCTTCCTGTTTCGAATTTTCTTCTGAAATCATCGTCAAGGTTGCTGCGCGATTCGGAACCGGCAAATGCTGCTGCAGCGCTGGCAAATGTTTCGATAGGAATAAATACGCTTCTGCGAAGGAAATATACAAGAAGCCAGCTTATTCCGGCAAGGATTACCAGTGATACAGCTCCGACCATTATCATAACCATCGGAAGTTCATCATTCACAACTGCACTTTCAACGATAATGTATGCAACTGCAAGATCATCATTCGTTCTGACCGGTCTGTATGTATAATTTGTCATGCCGCGTGTAACGTTCCATGATTCACGGCATTCGATAAGCTGCGGCTTTATCGATGATGAATAGTCATCGTAGGCAACCTTTGTTCCGAGTGTTTTTCCGTCCGTATCATATATATAGTAACCAACTGTATTGCCGTAACTGATTACAGAAATTCTGCTTACAGTACTGTCATGTGTATAGATAAGAAGATCACGCATGACATCCTGATATGTGCTGTCTGTTTTTCTTGTAGTAATGTATGATTTTGATTTGTCTCCGTTCACCTCAACTGCAGCAAAACTTGCAGCAGCCTCCCCAGAGATAAACTCATCCTTCTTTATGCTTCCTGTAAAGGATATATAGAAAACAGTCATTATCACACTGAATGTTAAAACGAGAACTGCGAACAGACTCAGCATCATTCGTTTTTTAACTGTATTTTTCATCCAATCACCCCAATATAATTTATATATACAGTTATTATATCATTTTTTTATTAATTTTTCAACATAATAACAAAATAATTTTTATACAAAAAAACACTTCCGGAATATAACTTCCGAAAGTGTTTCTGCTTTTATTCAGTTTTTATCAGATGTTCATTGGTGAAACCGGTGTGTGTTCGCCGCTGAAGCCTTCTGCTTTTTCATTCTTCACAACTTCAACTCTGTTGTAAATATCCATACCTGTACCGGCAGGAATAAGCTTACCGATAATAACATTTTCCTTGAGTCCGAGGAGGTAGTCGCTCTTTCCTCTGATAGCTGCATCAGTGAGAGCCTTTGTTGTTTCCTGGAAGGAAGCTGCTGAAAGGAAGCTTTCTGAGCTTGAAGATGCCTTTGTGATACCCTGAAGTACAGGAACTGCTGTAACAAGTGAAACACCGAACTCACCTGCATCAATTCTCTCCTGAAGTTCTGCATTGATTGTATCAATTTCCTTCTTGTCAACAAGAGAGCCAGGAAGGAGATAGCTGCTTCCGCTGTCTTCAACCTTGATCTTTCTGAGCATCTGTCTTACGATAACCTCGATATGCTTATCGTTGATATC
>DCGK01000034.1:0-123 GCA_002315235.1 Ruminococcus sp. UBA1780 | reverse complement strand
CATTGATAATGTAGTTCTGAACAGCTTCAGAGCCAAGAATTGCGAGGATATCTGCCGGATAGCAGTTACCTTCAGTAATCTTTGTTCCCTTTTCAATTACTTCGCCGTCACGAACTCTTACCT
>DCGK01000111.1:10858-13061 GCA_002315235.1 Ruminococcus sp. UBA1780 | reverse complement strand
CAGATGTGATTTAATCAGTGGTTCCTTAATGGTTCTTAATTTTTTAGGATTGCATTTTTTTTATTTTGAAAGGAGAATTTCAAGTGAATTCATTTACAAAAAGAATTATTTCTTCTGTTACAGCACTTACACTTGCTGCCGGATGTGCTTCAGTTTTCGGAACATCCTTAAAGTCTGATGATGTTAAGGCAGCAGGCAGCTACAATTATGCAGAAGCACTTCAGAAATCAATGTTCTTCTATGAAGTACAGCAGGCCGGTGTACTTCCTGAATGGAACGAGGTTGCATGGCGTGCTGACAGTATGGAGAACGACAAGGTACCAGGCGGATGGTTCGATGCCGGTGACCACCTTAAGTTTGCCCTTACAAACGCTTATTCATCAACACTTCTTGCATGGGGTCTTGTTGAATACGGTGATGCTGTTGACAAGGCCGGGCTCGGCGAACTTTACAGAAACAATCTCAAGTGGGGTCTTGACTACCTCGTTGAATCAGACCTCGGTGACAGCATTGTTTACATGATCGGCGAAGGCGCATTTGACCACGTATGGTGGGGCAGCGCTGAAGTATATATGCAGAAATACCTCCTCAAGGGCGGAAAAGATCCGCGTCCGGCTTACACATGTCAGGACAGCTGTATAGAAGCTCAGATGGCCTGTGCTCTTGCAGCAGGATATATAGTTTACAAGGATTCTGATCCAGCAGCCGCAAAGACTTATCTTGAACATGCAAAGGATCTCTTCAAGAGAGCTGATGCTGAAAAGTCTATCGGTGCGGACGAAGAAGAACATCCGTACTACAAACCGTCATCTTACTACGATGATCTTTTCTTCGCAGCAAACTGGCTTTACAAGGCAACTAATGACAAGACATATCTTGACACTGCAACTTCATATGTACCTAAGCTTGACAAGGAACAGCAGTCAGAAGAAATGAAATTTACATGGGGACACTGCTGGGATGACACTACACAGGGGGCTATGCTCCTTTATGCTCAGAACACAAATGACGCTGAATGGATAGGCCAGGTTAAGAAACATCTTGAGTACTGGACAACAGGCTACGGCGGAAAGCAGATTTCAAAGACTCCTGACGGTCTTTCATGGCTTTTCCAGTGGGGTTCACTCAGACATGCAACAACAACAGCATTCCTTGCTTCACTTGCAAGTGACACAATCTTCAAGGATGATGCTGCTTTATCCAAGAAATATAATGAATTCGCAAAGTTTACTATGGACTACTGCTTTGGTGACAATGACATGGGTATGTCATACGTACTTGGTATGGGTGAAAAGAATCCTAAGGCTTTCCACCACAGAACAGCCAGCGGTATTCACGATGACCACTGGAATGAACTCGGTACAGAAGCAGCTGCTCCTACAGCCAACGGTGAAAAGTGGCAGACAGAATATGCACATACTCTTTACGGTGCGCTCGTAGGCGGTCCTAACATGGACGGAACATACACAGACCAGGTTAATGCTTACCAGTGTACTGAAGTTGCTATCGACTACAACGCCGGCTTCACTGCTGAGCTCTGTGCTCTTATCGCTGACTTCGGCGGCACAAAACTCGCTGACTTCCCTGTTGCTGAAACACCAAAGTGGGATGAATGGCAGGTTGCTGCTGTTCTCAACGGTTCAGGTGACAGCTATTCAGAACTTAAGGCATGGGCAATGAACCATACAGCCTGGCCGGCAAGAGTAGCAAAGAATGTATCATTCCGTTATTATTTTGATGCTTCTGAAATTATAGAAGGCGGTCTTTCAATTGATGATGTAAAGGTAGAAACAAAGTCACAGCAGTACTCAGAAGGTGAAGCCGGATATGCAACAGCGGCAGGTCCTTTCCAGTACAAGGATAACATCTACTATGCTGAAATCAAATTCGAAGACGGCAGAGCAATTATGCCTACCGGACAGAGTGAACACAGAGATGAAGTTCAGTTCAGAGTTTCAATTCCTGATGCTGTAGACGGAAAGTCAACAAAGGGATGCTGGGATGCTTCAAACGACTGGTCATTTGAAGGTGTTGAAAAAGCTACAAGCCTCAAGAGTGATGATTCACTTAACAAGCACATTCCAATGTACGTTGATGACGTTCTCGTGTGGGGCATTGAACCTGACGGCACAGAGGCTTCAGTAACTCCTGCAGTAAAGCCGTCCGTTAATCCTGCTCCTGCATCACCAAAGCCTTCTGACAA
>DCGK01000111.1:890-10693 GCA_002315235.1 Ruminococcus sp. UBA1780 | reverse complement strand
CCTTCTAACCCTGGTTCAGCAGATTCTTCAAATGACAAGGTTATGCTGGGAGACGTTAATGTTGACGGAAAAGTTGATATAACAGATATCTCAGTTCTTTCAGTTGCTCTTGTTGACAAGAAGACACTTGAAGAAAAGTCAAAGAAAAATGCTGACGTTGACAGAGACGGAGAAGCTGGTCTTACAGACCTTTCAACTATAAAGCAGTACGTTTCAAAGGTTATCACATCTTTTAACTGATAGCTTCTGATTATTCGTTTATAAGGAAAAAAATTCCCGATACAAAGCTAACAGCACATCAGAATTACGTAAAACGTATCTTCGATGTGCTGTTATTTATTGTAGAATATTAACGAAAGGATTACGGTATGAATTATTCGGAAAAAGCTATTCGCAGTGAATACAGTCAGCTTACCAGACTGCTTATTGAAAAAAAGCTTACTGTCACAGCAATGGAAAGTGCCACATCAGGACAGATTGCTTCACTGATTACAGATACTGAAGGTGCTTCCGCAGTCATGAAAGGTGCTCTTGTTACTTACAGTAATGAAGCAAAAATAATGATGGGAGTGCCGGCTGAAATTATTGACCGTTACACAGTATATTCATCCGAAACCTCATCTGCAATGGCCAGAGCCTGTGCAGAAAAATTCGGTGCTGATATCGGAATTGGTGTTACAGGTACAATGGGAAACACCGATCCTGTTAATCCGGAAAATTCTGTTCCGGGACAGGTTTATTTTTCGCTGTATTTCAGAAATACAGTTCACAGTTACTTTATCGAAATTGAACCGCAGCCGTCCCGTCTGATGTATAAACTGGCAGCAGCAGACAGCATATACAGAGAGCTGATAAAAATCATTGAATGAGTATTTCTCCGGAGATATTCTCTGTTGTTATCTGTCACACAAAAAAGCACCTCAGAGTTTCTGCAACTCTGAGGTGCTTTTTTGTTTTAATGAAATATATCAGTTTTTCTTTTCGCTTTCAGCTACAGTCCTGATTCCTGCGGCAAGACCTGCAATACCCTGAATCTCACTCGGGATAATAATCTTAGTTGCCTTACCGTCAGCTGCCTTGGCAAATGCTTCAAGTGACTTAAGTGTGATAACACCTTCGCTTGGTGAAGCCTGATTAAGCTTAACTATACTGTCAGCAAGTGCCTGCTGTACAAGTTCAATAGCTCTTGCTTCACCGGTAGCTTCAAGAATCTTCTGTTCTCTTGCAGCATCAGCTCTGAGAACCATTGCTTCCTTTTCAGCTTCAGCCTTAAGAATCTGTGCCTGCTTTTCAGCTTCTGCACGAAGAATCTGTGAATCCTTTTCACCTTCTGCAACAAGGACCGCCGATTTCTTTTCACCTTCTGCCTGAAGAATTTTTTCTCTTCTTTCACGTTCTGCCTTCATCTGCTTTTCCATAGCATCCTGAATTTCTCTTGGAGGAAGAATATTCTTAAGTTCAACACGATTTACTTTAATTCCCCATCTGTCAGTTGCTTCGTCAAGCTTGGCTGTGATTTTAGTGTTAATGAAATCTCTTGAAGTAAGAGTAGCATCGAGTTCGAGTTCACCGATAATGTTACGAAGTGTAGTTGCTGTGAGATTTTCAATAGCAGCCATTGGCTTTTCCACACCGTAAGCATACTGCTTTGCGTCAGTTACCTGGAAAGAATACAACAGTATCAATCTGCATTGTTACGTTATCTTTTGTAATAACCGGCTGCGGCTTGAAGTCAACTACCTGCTCCTTAATTGAAATCTTCTTGGAAATTCTGTCGATAAACGGAACCAGAAAATGAATTCCTGTTGTCCAGGAAGCATAGTATGCACCGAGTCTTTCAATTACATATTCCTGAGCCTGAGGAACAATTTTGATTCTTGAAATAAGAACCAGAAAAACAAAAATACAAATGGCTGTGATTACATATCCTATCATAGTGTTCACCTTTTCCTTATGAAATAATTTGTCTGAAATTCAGTCAGACTTCTGTTTGTTTCTGTACTGTAAGACGAGCTCCTGAAACCTTTACAACGGTAACGGTCTCCCCTGCAGCAACCTTACTGCCGTCGGATGTTGAAGCACTCCAGTCAATACCGTTCACCTTTACTCTGCCCTTCCCTGCAGATTCATCAATATCTTCTATGACCAGTGCTTTCTGACCGAGATTCAGTTCATGATTTGTCGGAACCGCCGGCCTGTAAATTTTCCTTATCAGCGGTCTTGTTACTGCCAGCATTAATCCTGTAACAATCACAAAAACTGCCAGCTGAATGCCGAAGGAAGGCTGAATAAATGATACTGCAAATGCTGCAAGCGCGCCAACCGCAAACCAGATTGTAATAAGCTGCATGGAGGCAAATTCAAGCAGTACTGCAACAACAAATACCACGGCCCATAAAATCATCTGTTTATCCATAAGTTCCATTCTCCTTTCCACATCAGTAATATTTATCTGATATTAGTTATATTCTATCATATCACTGCATAACATTCAAGTGTTTCTGATGTTATTTTCTGTACTATTGTTACAAAATAAAGACACATATTACAGCATAAAAGGAAAAATAGAAACCGGAAATTTCAGTTTTTCGGTAAAATACGAAGCTGAAACTGACTTTTTTACAATATTTTTTCACAGGAAACATACTGCAGAAACGCACAAAAAAACATACAGTATAAATATCGGAAATTGATTGATTTTTACAAACAAATATGATAAAATAAGATGATACTTTATATATGAGAGGTCGTGCATAATTTTGGACAATAATAAAATATCATTGTACGGATTTAACAATCTTACCAAAACACTTAGTTTTAATATTTATGACGTCTGCTATGCCAAAACTGAGCGTGAACAGCATGATTATCTGCAGTATATCGATGAGCAGTATAATTCAGAACGTCTTACACGAATTCTCTGTGACGTAACAGACATAATAGGTGCAACTATTCTCAACATATCAAAGCAGGACTATGAGCCCCAGGGAGCCTCAGTAAATATTCTGATTGCAGAGGGCGAGGTTCCTGCTTCAAATATAGACATATCATGCAACCAGGGAAAAATGATGCATGAAACAGTTCATGCCCATCTTGACAAGAGCCATCTGACAGTTCATACATTCCCTGAATCCCATCCGGACAATGCAATCTCCACATTCAGAGTTGATATTGATGTTTCAACATGCGGAGAAATATCCCCGCTTAATGCACTTGATTATCTTATCGAAAGCTTTGATTCTGATATTATCACGATTGACTACCGCGTGAGGGGATTTACCCGTGATGTTCACGGAAAAAAATACTTCATTGACCACGATATCACATCTATTCAGAATTACATAAACGAAAGCACTCTTCAGAGATATGATGCTATTGACGTAAACGTATACCAGTCAAATATTTTCCACACAAAAATGCTTATCAAGGAGCTGCAGCTTCAGAACTACCTCTTTAATACTGACGTATATGAACTGCCGCCTAAGCAGCGTCTTGATATTTCCAACAGTCTCAGGAGAGAAATGATTGAAATATTCAGCGGTGCAAATATTTATTAAGGAATTAATGACATAAACGGAACATACCAAATGTCCCGAACACTATTTACTGAAACGGAGGATTACCCGAAAATGCATTATACTCAGAATGATGCTCCGTTATACGAAGCAATGAAAAATTTCAGAATGAACAGAGTGGTTCCTTTTGACGTACCTGGTCACAAGGGCGGACGAGGAAACGAAGAGCTTACTGAATTTCTCGGTAAAAACTGTCTCAAGGCTGATGTAAACTCCATGAAGCCTCTTGACAATCTCTGTCATCCGGTTTCTGTAATAAAAGATGCACAGGAACTTGCTGCCGAAGCATTCGGCGCTGCTGCCGCATTCTTCATCGTAAACGGAACAACCGGCTCTGTTCAGGCAATGATTATGTCTGCCACAAAAGAGGGCGACAAGATTATCATGCCGCGAAACGTGCACAGAAGTGCAATTAACGCCCTTGTAGTAAACGGTGCGAAGCCGGTATATGTTAATCCGGGTGTAAACAATAAGCTTGGTATCCCTCTCGGAATGTCCGTGAAGGATGTTGAAAAAGCAATCCTTGAAAATCCGGATGCAAAAGCTGTTCTCATTAACAATCCGACTTACTACGGCGTATGTTCAGACCTTAAGGCAATTGTTGACCTTGCCCACAGACACGGAATGCTCGCGCTTGCTGATGAAGCTCACGGAACACATTTTTACTTCGGAAAGGATATGCCTCTGAATGCTATGGCTGCCGGAGCGGACATGGCAGCTGTCAGTATGCACAAGTCCGGCGGTTCTCTTACCCAGAGTTCAATACTTCTCCTCGGTCCTTCAGTAAATGCCGGATATGTACGTCAGGTAATCAACCTTACTCAGACAACCAGTGCCTCATATCTTCTCATGTCCTCTCTTGATATTGCACGTAAAAATCTGGCTCTGAACGGTACTGAAATATTTGACAAAGCAACAAAGTATGCACAGTATGCAAGATGCGAAATCAATGCAATCGGAGGTTACTACGCTTTCGGCTCTGAACTTATTGACGGAGACGCATTCTTTGATTTTGACAAGACTAAGCTCTCTGTAAACACTCTTGACACCGGACTTGCCGGAATTGAAGTATACGATCTTCTCAGAGATGAATACAATATACAGATTGAATTCGGTGATCTCGGAAACGTACTTGCATATATTTCAGCCGGAGACAGAGCTCTTGAAATAGAGCGTCTTATATCTGCACTTGCTGAAATAAAGCGCAGATACTCAAAGGATAAGTCAGGAATGTTCGATCACGAATACATTAATCCTATTGTAAGTCTGAGTCCGAAGGATGCATTTTTCAGTAAAAAAACAGGAATGAATCTCGAAAAATGCGAAGGACAGATATGCGGTGAATTTGTAATGTGCTATCCGCCGGGAATACCGATTCTTGCTCCGGGTGAGAAAATTACAAAGGAAATAATCGACTATATTGTTTACGCAAAAGAAAAGGGCTGCTTCCTTACCGGTACTCAGGATATGGAAGTCAACAGCCTGCAGATTGTTACAAAGGAGTGATTGCTAAATGGATTTATGGTATACTGAAAACCATACTGACAATGTCAGGTTTTCTATCAAGATAGACAGACAGCTTGCTGCTGAACAGAGTGAATTTCAGAGAATAGATGTTTTCGAATCAAAGGAATTCGGACGCATCCTTACCCTTGACGGATATCTCATGGTTACCGAAAAGGACGAGTATATTTATCATGAAATGATTACACATGTCCCTATGGCCACAAACCCGGACATAAAAAAGGTTCTTGTAGTCGGCGGCGGAGACGGCGGTACGGTAAGAGAACTCTGCAGATACAGTACAATTGAAAAAATTGATCTGGTAGAAATCGACGAAATGGTAGTCGATGTCTGCAAAAAGTATCTTCCTTCACTTGCCTGCTCACTGGATGATGAACGTGTAACAATTCACTACGAGGACGGTGTAAGATTCGTAAGAAACGCAAAGGACAGTCAGTATGATCTGATAATCGTAGATTCAACTGATCCGTTTGGCGTAGGTGAAGGTCTGTTTACAAAGGAATTCTACGGAAACTGCTGCAGAGCTCTTACTGATGACGGTATTCTGGTTAATCAGCATGAGAGCACATTTTATGATTCATATGCAGCATCAATGAAACGTGCACACAGCAGAATAAAGGATTTCTTCAGTACAGCTCTTGTATATCAGGCTCATATTCCGACATACCCGTCAGGCCACTGGCTTTTCGGATTTGCTTCAAAAAAATATGATCCCAGAACTGATCTGAATGCTGAAAAGTGGAACAGCCTCGGACTTGTAACAAAATACTACAATACTATTCTCCATACCGGTTGCTTTGCAATTCCGAACAATGTAAGAAATACACTTCGTGAGACATACAACAATAAGTAACCGCAATAAATAAACCAACCGGGTTTACTTATTACCGGTTTGCTCATCCGATGACGTTGTCACCGGATGAGCATGGCAATATAAATAAAACAATCACAGTGAAAGTCAGATTTATTTTGACGTCACCAGAATTACTATGAACGACAAATAAGAATATAAAACATTAATCTGAAAGGAGTATTTCCGGATTTGAATAAAAATATCAGTACATTTATCGCCTGTGACGCCGAATATGATGAAAGTAAGATAGCCATCTTCGGTGCGCCGTTTGACAGCACAACCTCGTACAGACCAGGTACACGTTTCGGAAGTTCTGCAATAAGAAATGAAAGCTTCGGCATAGAAACATACAGTCCGTATACTGACAGGGATCTTCTTGACACCAAAATATTTGATGCAGGTGATCTTGAGCTGTGTATGGGAAGCAGCGAACTCGCACTTAAAGACATCGAAGATTTTACTGATCAGGTTCTTAATGACGGAAAAATACCGTTTATGATCGGCGGAGAACATCTTGTAACTCTCGGATCAGTAAGAGCTGCTGTAAAAAAATATCCTGATCTTCACATCATTCATTTTGATGCTCATGCCGATCTTCGTGATGACTACCTCGGAGTTAAGCTTTCACATGCCTGTGTTATGCACAGATGTCACGACCTTGTCGGTGACGGAAAGATATTTCAGTTTGGAATAAGAAGCGGTGACAGAGAAGAATTCAGATGGGGCAGTGAGCATGTTTACACAAACAGATTTAACTTTGATACCCTTGAAGATATTGTTAATCAGCTGAAAGGCAAACCGGTTTATTTTACACTTGATCTTGATGTTATGGACCCTTCAATCTTCTGCGGAACAGGTACACCTGAAGCAGACGGTGTTTCATTCCGTGAACTCATCAGTGCTGTTAAACTGGTTTCCGGACTTAACATAGTTGGTCTCGACATGAATGAGCTTTGCCCGATATATGATCAGAGCGGTGCATCCACAGCTCTTGCATGCAAGCTTCTTCGTGAGATTTTACTTATGATTTACAAATAATACAGTTACACTTTAGTTTAATTATTAGGAGGACAAAAAATTGGGTAGAGCTTTAATTATTGGCGCAGGCGGCGTAGCAAGTGTTGTTGTTCACAAGTGCTGCCAGAACAGCGAAGTTTTTGAGGAAATCTGCATAGCAAGCAGAACAAAGTCAAAGTGCGATGCTCTCAAGGCTAAACTTGACGGCGGAAAGACAAAAATCACAACTGCACAGGTAAACGCAGACAGCGTTGAGGAACTCGTAGCACTTATGAAAGACTACAAGCCTGATATCTGTATAAACGTTGCCCTTCCTTATCAGGATCTCACTATCATGGATGCCTGTCTTGAATGCAAAGTTGACTATGTGGATACAGCTAACTATGAACCACTTGATACTGCAAAGTTTGAATATAAATGGCAGTGGGCATACAGAGAAAGATTTGAAAAAGCAGGCATTACTGCTCTTCTCGGCAGCGGCTTCGATCCAGGCGTAACAGGTGTTTTTTCAGCTTATGCTCTCAAACATTATTTTGATGAAATCCACTATATAGATATCCTCGACTGCAACGGCGGTGACCACGGATATCCGTTTGCAACAAACTTCAACCCTGAAATCAACATCCGTGAAGTATCTGCAAACGGCAGCTATATCGAAAACGGAAAATGGGTTGAAACAAAACCGATGGAAATCAAGAGAGTATACAACTTCGATCAGGTTGGTGAAAAGGATATGTATCTTCTTCACCACGAAGAACTTGAATCACTCGCTCTCAATATCACAGGCATTAAGAGAATCAGATTCTTTATGACATTCGGCCAGAGCTATCTTACACATCTCAAGTGTCTTGAAAATGTAGGTATGACATCAATAGAACCTATTATGTATGAAGGAAAGGAAATCGTTCCTCTTCAGTTCCTCAAGGCAGTTCTCCCTGATCCGGCTTCACTCGGCCCGAGAACAGTCGGCAAGACAAATATCGGCTGTATCTGTCACGGTGTCAAGGACGGCAAGGAGGTTCACTACTACGTATATAACGTATGTGATCATCAGGAATGCTACAAGGAAGTAGGTTCACAGGCTATCTCATATACAACAGGTGTACCTGCAATGATTGGCGCGATGATGGTTATGACAGGCAAATGGAAGAAACCCGGCGTTTACAACATCGAGGAATTTGATCCGGATCCGTTCATGGAAGCTCTTAACAAGTGGGGTCTCCCATGGCAGGAAACATTTAATCCTGTACCGGTAGACAACAGCCATGAAGCTTAATTTTGACCCGGGTAAAGTGAATACCCCGTCATACATAATTGACGAAAAAAATCTTATACACAATCTTGAAATTCTTCACGGTGTTGAGGAAAGAACAGGCTGTAAAATACTGCTTGCACAGAAAGCTTTTTCATGCTATCATCTGTATCCGCTTATCTCAGAATACATAAGCGGAACTGCATGCAGCGGCCTTTATGAAGCACGACTTGGCTATGAATGCATGGGAAAGGAAAACCATGTATTCTGCGCAGGATACCGTGACAGTGAGATTGATGAAATCACAGATTACTGCGGACATATTATCTTTAACTCATTCACACAGCTCGACAGATACAGAGACAGAGTTCTTGCAAAAGGTAAAAAAATCGGTCTCAGAATCAATCCTGAACATTCAACTCAGGAAGGTCATGAAATATACAACCCGTGCTCTCCGACCTCACGCCTTGGTATCACTCTGAAGAATTTCCGTGAAAATGATCTCAACGGTGTTACCGGATTTCATTTTCATACTCTCTGTGAACAGAATTCAGATGATCTTGAATCTACACTTGATGCTTTTGAAGAAAAATTCGGTAAATACCTCGTAAAAATGGAATGGATTAACTTCGGAGGAGGTCACCATATTACAAGGGATGACTATGATATTCCCCGTCTCGAAAAATGCATAAAAAGAATGCAGGAGAGGTATAATCTTGAAGTTTTCCTTGAACCCGGCGAAGCCATTGCACTCAATGCAGGATATCTTGTAACTGAAGTACTTGACATTATTAAGAAGGACGACATGGATATTGCCATTCTCGATACATCTGCAGCATGCCACATGCCTGATGTACTTGAGATGCCTTACCGTCCTCCTCTTGCTGGTTCAGGAAAAGCTTTTGAAAAGAAGTTTACATACAGACTCGGTTCACAGACCTGCCTTTCAGGTGACTCCATCGGAGAATATTCTTTCGATGAAGAGCTTGTGCCGGGCTCCAGACTCGTCTTTTCTGATATGGCTATATACACTATGGTAAAGAACAACACATTCAACGGAATGGGGCTTCCTTCAATAGATGTTTGCCGTAAAGACGGTACAGTTGATAATCTGAAAACATTTGGCTATGATGATTTTAAAATGAGACTGTAATGCGGAATTAATATATTGTAAATGCATTAAATAAATGCGTTTACAATAATATAACTTTTTTATAACACAGAAAACCCCTGGCTTATGTCAGGGGTTTTCTGTATTATTATGTATATTTATGCATTCACGATAATCAGTTGCTGTGAAGAAGATCCTTGTAAAGATCAATATACTTTTCTGAAGATGTATCCCAGCTGAAATCGCATTTCATGGCTGCAGTTACAAGCTTCTTCCATGCCTTTTTATCATTGTAAAGCTCCTGTGCCCTCAGACACGCATTGAGCATATCATGTGCATTGTATGTCTTGAATGTAAATCCGTTTCCGTTTTCTCCGCCGCAGTCCCTTACAGAATCTCTGAGACCGCCTGTTTCACGGACAATCGGAACTGTACCATATCTGAGTGAGATAAGCTGAGTAAGTCCGCAGG
>DCGK01000111.1:0-877 GCA_002315235.1 Ruminococcus sp. UBA1780 | reverse complement strand
GGTTCATTCTGTGAAGGCATAAGGAACATATCGGCACCGGCATATATTTTTCTTGCTATCTCAGGAACAAATCCGATAGTTACGCTTACTCTGTCAGGATATCTGAGTGCCATTTCTCTGAAAAAGTCCTCGAAAATCTTCTCTCCGCTTCCGATAATGGCAAACTTGAATCCTCTGTCTACCATTTCCTCAAATATGTACTTGACAAGATCAAGACCCTTATGTC
The DNA here is from genome assembly GCA_002315235.1 of Ruminococcus sp. UBA1780. Classification (GTDB taxonomy): domain Bacteria; phylum Bacillota; class Clostridia; order Oscillospirales; family Ruminococcaceae; genus HUN007. Next base: position 651 of record DCGK01000111.1, on the reverse strand, counting down.
CTACAAAACGGGTTACAATACCTACAACCGGCTCGTCGCCTTCCTGAAGTCCAAGATCAGCAAGAAGTGTATCCTTACACTTTTTCTTTCCCTTTGTATGAGCACCTGCCCTGAAGTTTGCTGGAATAAGCGGATCAGTTTCAGGATCATAAACAGTAGTATCGATACCGTTGAGAATTCCTGAAAGCTTGTACTGCTTGTTAATAAGAATTCTGTCAAGACCGTAAGCGTACCACGGATCAAGAATCTCCCATGCATAGCTCGGACTTACTGTGGAAATTCTGTCAGCTGCCTCAAAAGCTCCCTTCATCATATTTATACAATCATCATACATAAGAAGGTCACTGTGATACATCGGTATGCCCATGATTTCATTTACAACCTCTGTTCCGTACTTGCCCTGATACTGAATGTTGTGAACAGTAAAAATATTTTTGATATTTTCGAATCCCTGCTGATACTTGTAAAGAACCTGATAATACACAGATATAAGAGATGTCTGCCAGTCGTTTGCATGAATAATTTCAGGCTTGAAATCAATATATCTCAGCATTTCCAGTACGGCTCTTGAGAAAAATGTAAATCTCTCACAGTCATCGTAAAAACCGTACATTCCGTCTCTTCCAAAATAGTATTCGTTATCGATAAAAT
>DCGK01000098.1 GCA_002315235.1 Ruminococcus sp. UBA1780 | reverse complement strand
AGACTTAATCAGTGTTTCCTTAAACTTTGATGTGCTGCCTGTTTATTTCAGAGATTACAGTAAACGTACTGAATAAACGAGTTAAGCATTTTACTTCTTTTTAGCGTCCTTTTTAGCTGCGTTCTTCTTTTCCCTTGCAGACATTATCACATCCATCTTGTCGGATTCTTCAGATTTTGAAGAGGAGCCTGAATTAAGAATGTTGTTGAGTCTGTCTTTAAAAATCGCATTGTTGTCGCCCTCGCTTATATTTGTTCCGTATACTGAAACTGACTGAGTGTTGGCTACAGAGTGTGAAACAGGAGCCTGAAGCTTGCTTCTGTATGTTGAAGTAGTGCCTGCTCCCGGCATATTACTGTACATGTTGTTCGGCTGCTGAGGAGCTCCCGGATTTTGCTGAGGAGTATTAAGGTAAAGACTTGTACGTCCGCCGTTCTGCTGCTGGTACATGCCGTTCATAGGCTGGCCGTACATACCATTCATAGGCTGACCGTACATACCGTTCATAGGCTGCTGACCATACATGGCCTGCTGCTGATACATACCGCCGTTCTGCTGCTGGTACATACCGTTCATAGGCTGACCGTTCATACCATTCATTCCATTGCCGTACATACCGTTCTGCTGAGGATAGCCGTTGTTGTTAGCCATGTTCTGTACCTGATTAACAACTTCAGCCTGATCAGCCTGAGTGCTGGTGAGTGAACTTGCGTTAAACGGTTTGCTGTTTGATGTGTCAACTGCTTCTCCTGATGATTCCCAGTCATCGAAAATCATCTGAAGGCCTGAAGCATCGATTCCTGTCTGTGCAGCAGTTCCCTCAGGTACTGATGACTCATCAGATGCGTTACTGCTCTGAGCATTCTGAGGCTGCTGAGTATCATTCCTGTCTTCGCTGACTGCAGCAGGAGAAACAGATTCAGCCGGAATAAGCTCTGCTGCGAACTTTGCGATTTCACTGTTCAGAGAAGTAAGAATGACCTTTGAGTTTTTACCGGAAAGAACGTTACATCCTGCATTTGCTGTATTGATTTTAAGAATAAGCTCAAGACATGACTGGCATGGATTAACAGGAAGCTTTGATTCCGGATCAAGTGTAACTATGCTTTCTATTGCTGTTTCGCCTGCAAGAATCATTTTTACAATTGCTTCATCTTCAGAGCTTGTTAATTCTTCTTCGAAACTATCGTTCAGAGTTTTCCAGTTTATTCCGCTGTAAAGATTTCCGGAAGAAGCAGAAATAACAGTAAGTGAAGAAAGATTCATCTTGTTTTTGCCGCATACTTCAATGGCTTTTTCAAGCTTTTCAGCAGCAATCTCATATAATTTTGAAATTTCCATAAGAGACAGAGTCCTTTCGTTATTTATATACTACCGACCTAATAACAACTCAGGGATATCCTGTGGTTGTGCAGGAAACAAGACTGAAGCTGAGCATTATTACGGTCCGTTTATTGACTGATTAATAAATCAGAATAAAGCTAAGAAACCTTAGCTTTATTCTGAAAAAATATGTTTTATTATCTTCTCATCATATTGTTGAAGAAGTACTGTGTGTTTTTGCCGTTTGCCTTGGCAACTGCAAGTGCGCTGCTTACACACTTAAGCATTTCTGTTGAGTCTGTTGCATTAACCGGATAGAGAGCAATACCAAAGCTCATTGTGATATTAATCTTTACATCATTGAATTTGATTGGTTCAGAAATAACTTCCTTTACTGTGTCTACATAATTAAGAATTTCTGATTCGGATTCTTTGCCGTAAAGGATAAAACCAAACTCGTCACCATTGATTCTTGCGAGAAAGATTGTATCGCCGCAAAGCTTCTTGAGCTTCTTGGAATATGAGCAGAGAACTGCATCGCCCGCGTTGTTTCCAAGCTCATTGTTGATATTTTTAAAATTATCAATATTGGCTGAGATTACGGTAAACGGAGCTGATGAAGTGATTGCCTCATCAATCCTTTCGATGAAAAGCTGTCTGTTAGGAAGACTTGTAAGAATATCATAGTATGCAAGGTAAGTGAGCTTTTCATCCTTGTCCTTAAGAACCTGGTTTGCGTTGAGAAGTTCTTCGTTGTTCCTGATTATCCTTCTGTAGAAGATGAAGATTATTGTTACAAGGATAATTGATGCAACTGCTGAAAGAAGACCTGTAACTGCGTTTGACATGCCGTTTCTTGAAATAGCAGCCATTGTTGCGCCTACTGAGAAAAGATTGGCGATAACTGCCGCATAGTAGCCGTATTTAGGAAATGCTACTACAACAAAGGCAGAGAAAAGCAGCAGAAGCTGTGAACATATACCCTGAAGGAACTGTCCTTCGCCATGACCGATAGTACCGATTTTTGGCTGAAGAATTGTTACCAGAATAAAGATAACAGCGTATATAACAGGACCTGGTATATCAAATACTGATTTGTTTCCACGTATTTCCTTATTGTTCATATATGACCTCCGTTATATCAGTACTGTTCATAGAAGCAAGGACGGTTCTTGCCGTTTGACTTAGCATATGAAACTGCACTGTTTACACAGTTGAGAATATCTGAGGATGATACAGCATTGTTCGGATATGATGCAATACCGTAGCTTGCAGTAGCTGAGATAATGTCACTGCCAATCTGAACAGGTTCTGAAAGAACGTTCTGGATTTTTTCGATAAAGTTAAGAATGTTTGCTTCTGACATGTTGCCCTGAAGAATAAATCCGTATTCGTTTCCTCCGATTCTTCCAAGGAACACGGAATCACCGCAGATAGTCTTGAACTTTTCAGCATATGTAGCAAGAAGAACGTCACCGGAAGAGCTTCCGTAAGTGTTGTTGATCATCTTGAAGTTATCAATATCTGCAAGAACAACTGTAAACGGCATGTTGTTGTTGTTTACAATTGTTTCATCAATTTTTTCGATGAAAAGGTGTCTGTTAGGAAGACTTGTAAGGATATCATAATAAGCAAGGTATGAAAGCTTTTCGTCTTTTTCCCTGATTATGCGGTTGGTATCCATGAGCTGTTCATAGTTCTTTGAAAGCTCGGCATTCTTGAGTGACAGTCTTGTAGAGAACGCGGTAATAATTGAAACAAGGATAATTGTTGATGCAGGAATGATTGCGCCCGGAAGGCTTGAAATCTGATCAAGAGCAACAACCTTGATGATACATGTTGCAAGACTGATAAGGTTGACTACAATTGCGTTGATGAAGCCTTTTTTAGGTGCTCCGAGAACGATAAATGCAGAAAGAAGTACCTGAATCTGACTGAGTACGCCTGAAGTAGCAGACATTATTGCAGATTTTCTTGCCATTTCAGCTGCCGTTCCCGCAGCTGCAGCCGCCGCAGCTGCACCTTCAGCTGCCGCACCGCCCGGAGCTCCTCCCGGAGGGCCTCCGGCAACACCGGCCGGTGGCCCTCCGGCTGCACTACCCATTCCCATAATGCTCTGAAGTTTAAATGTTAAAAAGTACCATATTGCAAGGTATGCAACGGTATAGACAGCTAAACCAATTATCTGTGAAGCTGAACTGTTCGAGTTTTCATTTTTTTGCATCTGAAAAACCTCCGTTTTCTGAATTTGTTGGTGTGAATATGCCTGATCTAAAAACAAGTAATTTTAGATATATTAATTAATAATATTATAGTATATTTTCTACTTTGTGTCAATGTTTTTCGGCATTTCGATAGTAAAAATATAGATATTTCATTTGTTTATAAATACAATATTTTTTTTCGTAATTCTGAAGAAAAAATGTACAGACATACAACAGAAAAGCTGAGTTTTTTAGTAAGAAAAATCGGTTGACAAAAGTTACGGGATGTGTTATAGTTATATAGCTGCAAATACAACTGTATTTGTGGGATGGACTATTTTGAGGTTATATTATGGATAATTCACCAAATTCATCTTATCTTGTTGTGATTGATTCACGCGTGATTCCTGATGTTTTCGTAAAGGTTCTTGAAGTAAAGAAAACTATTGCGAACAAAGAGGCAAGAAGTCTTGCAGCAGCATGCAAGCAGCTTGGAATTTCGAGAAGTGCGTATTACAAATACAAGGATTATGTTTTCCTTTATGATGAACAGCACAACCAGAGAGTTGTTACTCTGTATGCTGTACTGAAGGACAAGCCTGGTGTGCTTGCCAATGTACTTTCCGTTATTCATTCATCAGACGCCAATGTCATGACTCTGAATCAGAGTGTACCGGTTGACGGTGTTGCACCTATTACCATGACACTTAAGCTTAATTCCGGAAAATACAACGAAGATGATGTCAGATCATCAGTAAAAGATGTAGACGGAGTTGTTGACGTGCGTGTGCTCAACAGAGAATAACTGATCAAACTATAGTGACGGCAAAACATTATGCCGCTTACTGTCAGCCGGTATGTACGGGCTGACACAGACTGCTGTCAGCAGATGTGAAGGGCAGCAGTAATAATTATATTGACTGTATTTTAAGTATGCAGGGAAACGGAGTTTTATTTATGTCTAAGATAGCAGTTCTCGGTTACGGTGTAGTTGGTTCAGGTGTTGTTGAACTTTTTTATAAAAATAAGGACAGCATTCTTAAGAAGATCGGAAAAGATGCAGATATTAAGTATATCCTTGATATCAGGGATTTTTCAGACAGTCCTTACAGCGAAAAGTTCACAAAGGATATCAGTGATATCGTAAACGATGACGAAGTAACAATCGTTGCCGAATGTATGGGCGGTGCAACATTTGCCTATGATTTTGTAAAGGCCTGCCTCCAGAAAGGCAAGAATGTATCAACTTCAAACAAGGAACTTGTTGCCAAAAAGGGTGCTGAGCTCCTTGCGATTGCAAAGGAAAAGAACTGCAATTTCTTCTTTGAGGCAAGCGTAGGCGGTGCTATTCCGATTATCAGACCGCTTCACAAGTGTCTTGCTGCAAACGAGATTTCATACATTGCCGGTATCCTGAACGGTACAACAAACTTCATTCTCGGCAAAATGATAAATGACAGCATGGACTTTGCTGATGCGCTTAAGATGGCACAGGAGCTCGGCTATGCTGAAAAGGACCCTACAGCTGACGTTGAAGGTCATGATGCCTGCAGAAAAATCTGCATTCTTTCTTCACTTATCACAGGTAAGCATGTATATCCTGACAATGTTTACACAAAGGGCATCACAGAAATCTCACTTAAGGACGTTAAGCTTGCAGAAAAATTCGGCGCAGCTATCAAGCTTATTGCAAGCGTGAAGAAGCTTGAAAACGGCAGAATTATTCCTATGGTTATGCCTATGCTCGTTACATACGATAACCTTATCTCAAGAGTTGACGATGTTTTCAATGCTGTTATGGTATGCGGTGACGGTATTGACAAGGCTATGTTCTACGGAAGAGGCGCAGGAATGCTTCCTACAGCAAGTGCGGTTCTCGGTGACGTAATTGAACAGCTCAAGACAGAAGGTATGGGTACTGACAGGGCACAGACATGGGTTGACTGTGACAATTCAGAAATCCTTGCTGACTACAGGGAAAGTGCATTCAGAATGTACTTCAGAGTATCAGGCAGTGCTGATCTTATGCCTGCAGGTTCAGAAGTGATCGAAAAGGGCGATGAGACTGCATTTGTAACAGAATGCATGACAGTTGCAGAAGCAGAAAAGCTTGAAGCTGCATTCACAGCTGCCGGTGCTGAAGTAAAGGCAAGACTTGCGGTTCTCAGCATCTGATTATCACGGATTAATCCGTAAAGTCAGCTTTTCATAAAACTTTATACATAACATAAAATAAAAACGCTGTCTGATGTCAGCGTTTTTACTTTTATATAATTGATTTTTTCAGGGTAAATTGTTATAATTATAATTGTATTTTTATGATTGTAAATAATTACAGTGACAGTCAGAATAATTCTGATTTTCACTGTATATTTTCCTGTAAGGAGAAAGAATGAATACAGAATATTTACTGGCAGAGTTATGCAGCGCATGTGGTGTCTCAGGAGATGAGGCTCCGGTAATCAAAAAAACATCTGAACTTCTGAAAAAGTATGCCGGACTTGACAGCGTGGTTTCAGGAGGAAATCTGACTGTCAGCATCGGAGAACGCTGTGAAGGAAAAAAACACATTCTTGTAGATGCTCATATTGACGAAATCGGCATGATTGTATCATACATTGATGAGGACGGCTTTATTGTACCCGGAAATATCGGAGGAATGGATTACAGAATTCTTCCTGCGCAGAAGGTGACAGTACACGGAAAAGAGGAAATTTTCGGTGTTATATCAACAGTTCCTCCGCATCTTACGTCCGGCAGCAGTGTAATGAAAAACATGGATCATATTCGTATTGATACAGGGTACAGCAGAGAAGAGCTTGAAAAATACGTATCTCCCGGGGATACTGTTTCATTTTTTGCTCCGTTTGCACGTCTTTCAGGTTCAGGAGTGACAGGAAAATCACTTGATAACCGTGCGGGAGCGGCTGCTCTTGTTCTCCTTGCAGAGATGATCAGGAACGATAACCTGCAGGGATGCAGTGTCACACTTCTTTTTTCTTCGTCTGAAGAAATAGGCGAGCGCGGTGCGAAAACAGCATGCTACGAAATAAATCCTGATATTGCACTTGTGATAGATACAAGCTTTGCTCTTACTCCTGATGACAGTCCGAAAAAATGCGGATTAATGGGTAAAGGTCCGATGATTGGTATCTCTCCGTCCCTTTCCAGGGAAATAACAGACGGTCTTATGGAAACAGCGGCTGTCTGCGGAATACCGTATCAGACCGAGGTTATGTCCGGACTTACCGGAACCAATGCGGATCAGTTTTCTGTTTCACGCTGCGGTGTAAAGACATGTACTGTTTCCGTTCCGATAAGACACATGCACACTCCTGCTGAAACTGCAGATCTGACGGATATAGAGAATACCGCCGGACTTATTGCAGAATATATAAGGAGGGTAAAGTAAATGCTTGAACATCTGGAAAAACTGTGTTCACTTTACGGTATTTCGGGAAATGAAAACAGTGTCAGAAACTACATAACTGATTTCCTTGAGGGAAAATGCGAATACCATACAGATAATCTCGGAAACATAATCGCATTTGTAAAGGGAAGAAAATCCTCTTCACATAAACTTATGATAGCAGCCCATATGGATGAAGTCGGACTTATAATTACTCACATAGCTGCTGACGGTACCCTTTCGTTTGACACAGTCGGCGGCATTAATGATGATGTAATTGCCGGCAGACAGGTTATGATATATGAAAAAAATATTCAGGGTGTAGTCGGCTCAAAGGCTGTACACAACATGTCTGATTCAGAACGTGAAGCTGCCGTATCTGTTTCGTCTCTGTATATTGATATAGGTGCTGACAGCAGGGAAGAAGCTGAAAAGCTTGTTTCTGTCGGTGACAACGCTGCATTTATGAGCGGATTTATAAATATGGGCGGTGGAAAAATCTGCAGCAAGGCTGTTGATGACAGGGCCGGATGTGCAGTAATGCTTGATCTGATTGAAGAAGGCGTGGATTATGATACATACTTTGTATTTACCGTTCAGGAGGAAATAGGTCTCAGGGGAGCACAGGCAGCTGCATTCGGAGTTTCACCTGATTTTGCAGTTGTTCTGGAAACAACTACTGCGTCCGATATAGCCGGTGTAAGCGGTGCCCGAAGGGTATGTGAGCTTGGTAAAGGACCTGTAGTTTCATATATGGACCGCAGAACAGTTTATGACAGGGAGCTTTACAGTCTTGCATTTTCACTTGCGGAAAAAAACGGAATTAAGTGTCAGACCAAAACTCTTGTTGCCGGAGGAAATGATGCCGGTGCAATTCACATATCAAAAAGCGGTGTCCGGACAGTTGCAGTTTCGGCACCATGCAGATATCTTCATTCTCCGTGCTGTGTTGCACAGTATCAGGATCTGGAGATGTGTGAAGCTTTAGTTAGACTGCTTATTACAGGAATTAATGAATTATGATAAAATATATCACAGACAAGGACCTTAACAGCATAGATGCTCTTCACGAAAGCTACTATGGAAGAAAAATTCTTTCATATTTTATTTCATACGGTACAGGATATGATTTCTGCAGATTTTACGAGGCGGTCACTGAAGACACAACGGCGTACATCGTCCAGTTTAATTCAGTAATGATAATATGCTCTGACGGACCTCTTGAAACAGAAGAACTCATTACATTCATTCAGATGAATAAACCGTTTCGTGTGGAAGCTCCCTGGATGATTCTTCAGAATCTTTGCGAAATACCGGGATACAGGATGCTGAAGAGAACAAAATTTGAATTTACTGATCATAAACCCGCACATTTTGATGAGAGTAAAATAGAAATAAATCCTTCACTGGATGAGATTTACGAAATACTGCATGAAGGATTTCCGACTCTTGCAGGCTACGGTCTCTGGATTACAGAGCATTCACATAAAATAAGACACGGACTGTCCAGAATTTATCTTTATAATCACTGTACAACAGCGACTGTTATATATGATGTTGATGATAATGTTCTTATCGGACAGGTTGCTACAAGAGCCGAAGCACGCGGACGCGGATATGCGCGCGACCTGCTGTACTGGATTGGTCATACACTTAGCCTTGAAGGAAAAAATGTCAGCCTTTTTGCACTTGATTACCGTGAAAGTTTTTATGAGGAAATAGGCTTTAAGGCGGTCAGCACAGAAAATGTTATTCAGCAGGAGTCATAACGGAGGAAAAAATGATTAACAACAGTTTTTTTAGTTTTAACGAAAAATTACTTAAAGCAGCGGAGAAAGCAGAGGAATCGTGTTCACCTGCTCTTGCAGAATGCGACAGTGTTGCGGAATACAACGGGTCAAAAGTACTTGCTGCTTTTATAAAGAACAGGGTAAGCGAGCAGTGCATGCACGGAAGCACCGGCTACGGCTACGGCGATATCGGTCGGGATATTCTGGACAGAGTTTATGCGGATATATTCGGATGTGAGGATGCCCTTGTAAGACACAGCTTTGTATCCGGAACACATGCTCTTTCAGTTGCTCTTTTCGGTGTTCTCAGACCTGGTGACAAGATGGTTTCTGTTACCGGAAAGCCTTATGATACACTTGAAGAGGTTATCGGAATAAGAGGTGAAAAAGGAAACGGTTCACTTGCTGATTTCGGAGTAAATTATGATCAGGTTGATCTTCTGGAAGACGGAACACCTGATATGGACGGTATTGTCAGGGCTGCCAGGGGTGCCAAGATGGTGTATATTCAGAGATCAAGAGGATATTCCCTCCGTCCTGCCCTTAGTGTTGAAGACATAAGAAAAATATCAGAAGCAGTTAAGTCAGTAAGTCCTGAAACCATTATAATGGTTGATAACTGTTACGGTGAGTTTGTGG
>DCGK01000019.1:1340-2554 GCA_002315235.1 Ruminococcus sp. UBA1780 | reverse complement strand
CTTAATACAAGTATGTAACGCCCGTAAACACGGGCGTCTGACCATTATTCAAGCTCCTCATTTCTGTTCTTTGAAGGTGCATCAGGAGATTTCTTTTCACCCTGCTCTACCTTAATATCCTTTATCTTTCCGAGAATCGAAGGTTTCTTTTCTGTTTCACCTTCATCGTCTGAAATATCATCTCCTTCCCTGTCTGATGAAATCTCATTGCCATCTATATTCAGAATAGCATTAAGCTCATTCAGCCTTTCAAGCTTCTCAGACAGCTCCTGTTCCTGCGGAAACGGACGGCCAAGCTCTTCCTTTGCTACAGCCATCTGAGTGTGAAGTTCTTCAAGATGATTTTTACTGTCCTCAAGCTTCTTTCCAATACCTTCAAGAGCGTTGTCGATACGGGTAATGTTACCTGTTTCTGAAGTGCCGAGAACTACGGTGTAAGTCATTTCGCGCTGAAGGTTCAGATGAAATTCATTCATAAATGCGTCATAGGAGAGATTCATCTTAAATCCTTTGTACTCGCCTATATCTACTCCTTCAGTATCGTGAATCTGTCTGCATGCCATCAGCACAGCTTTTCCCGCATCTTCTCTTTCAGTAAATGTCTTTCCCATAACAGTCATAGGCGCAATGCCTTCCTTAACTTCCGGAAGTGATTTTAAATGAGCCAGATCTTTTTCAAAACCGGCTATACGCTGCTCTGTTCTTGCTATGCTTTCCGGAAATGTCTTTCGCACACTGTCTTCAAGCGTATACTGCTGAGAAACATGGTTTGCCTTTGATACCTTAAGCTTGGTAACTGCAACGTCAAGGTCCATCTTTTCCTTTATAAGCGGATTACCGGCACAGAGAGCCTTTACCTCCGCATAGGAAAGAGTAGCTTCATCCACGTCATCGCAGCTTCTTACAGGGGATTTACTCGACATAATCTGAGAAATAAAACGCTGTTTATTCTCGATGGTCTGATAAAGGTACGAATCAAATGTTGATTCAGTCATGTATCTGAATACATGAACATCCTTGTTTTCATTACCCTGACGTATGATTCTGCCTTCGCGCTGCTCCAGATCACTTGGCCTCCACGGGCAGTCAAGATGATGCAAAGCAATAAGCTTGTCCTGTACATTTGTACCGGCACCGCATTTTGATGTGGAGCCAATCAGAATACGCACCTTACCCTGCCTGAGCTTTGTGAAAAGCTCTTTTTTCTTTACATC
>DCGK01000019.1:674-1125 GCA_002315235.1 Ruminococcus sp. UBA1780 | reverse complement strand
TCCGGAAGAAGCGGATCCATAAGGCGCTGGTCAAGACCTATTTTTCTGCCGTCATTGGTTACGTTAAGCATGTTATCATCCGAAGGATCTACCTGCTTGTCGTGTATTTTCCTTGCTCTTTCAGATAATGCATCAACCATTTCCTTCTGAATATCGCTCGGCTTGGCGACAATATTATGAAAATGAGCCTCAGGTACCGGAAGATTCAGCATATCAGCTGTCTTGATATCTGCACATTCCTTAAATACATTCATAAGCTCAGGCAGATTGAAAAACTTTGCAAATCTTGTTTTCGCTCTGTATCCTGTGCCTTCCGGGGCAAGTTCTATTGCAGTTACGGCTTCTCCGAAGTTTGCAGCCCATGCGTCAAAATTTCTCATGCCAAGCTCTTTTAGCTTGTCCGCCTGAAGATAACGCATCATGGTGTACATCTCCGTCATGGAATTTGATA
>DCGK01000019.1:0-573 GCA_002315235.1 Ruminococcus sp. UBA1780 | reverse complement strand
ACTTCTGTGCTTCTGTCTGCTGAATGCCAGCTACGTTTCGCATCTTGGTATACAAAAATAGGTTCTTAAAGCTATGAGCTTCGTCAACATACATCTTGTCAACGCCCAGTTCTTCGAAGGTTACAACGTCATCACGGTCAGGTGCATTTAACAGTGTGCTGAGTTTTGACTCCAGATTAGCCTTCGTTTTCTCAAGCTGTTTTACTGAGAATGCAGCTCCGCTCGAATTACCAAGAGCCTTAATACCCTCGGTAATTTCATTTATCTGTTTCTTAATCATGGATGCCTGTCTCTCTGATGAAACCGGAATCTTTTCAAGCTGTGAATGTCCGATTATTACTGCATCATAGTCACCGGTTGCTATCTTTGAACACAGACGCTTTCTGTTTTTTTCCTGAAAATCCTTTTTGGTTGCCACAAGTATATTGGCAGAAGGATAAAGTCTGAGGAACTCTGCTCCCATCTGTTCGGTAAGATGATTCGGAACTACAAACAATGACTTAGTGCATAAGCCCAGTCTCTTGCTTTCCATAGCAGATGCAACCATTTCGAAGGATGTATGCCACCCCTGCG
>DCGK01000126.1:22231-27506 GCA_002315235.1 Ruminococcus sp. UBA1780 | reverse complement strand
GATGCTGAAAAAAACAGAGCTGACAAAGCTGAAACCATAGCCGACAGTCTCGCTGAGCTGGCACGCAGGTACGGAATACCGGAGGAGCAGATAGCTGCAGCTGAAGGTAGATAATACAGCTTTTGGGTTATAGTTGTGGCTAATAGCTAAATGGTATTTACCGCAGTAGACAAGGTTTGTTTACTGCGGTTTTTTCTGAGTTAAAGTGCAGATTAAATCAGTAAAGTCTGCGGCGCGTTTTTATGATTTAAACCGCACTGTAATTTATCTCTGAAAAGTAACATGGAATATTCATAAAAAAATATATTTTTATGAAACATTTCTGCCGCCTGATAAGTATTATATACGTACAGAAAGTTATAATAGAATTTTATATTGTTATCAGAAGAATTTTATGGTATACTTTAATATGTGTATTAACGAACTTTTTGTATGAATGGTTACTATCATAAATTCAAATTAACAATTTAAGATGAGAGGAGCAGAAAAATGAAGAAAACGAAAAAAACTATGTATACTGCCGCACTTCTTTCGGCAGCAGTGGCACTTCAGAGTGAAATAGGAATCCATAGCGTTCCTGCTTCGGAAGAAATGTCGTCGGTACCTGTTTACGGTCCGCCTTCTTATTTTTACAGGGATGTAAGAGGAGATCTTAATAAAGACAGTAAGACCGACATCGTCGACTACATTCTTATGAAGTCAAATGCAGAAAAAGGCACAAAACTGACGTTTGATGAGGAGATGCTCAGTGACCTGAATGAAGACAATGTATTTACTTCTGCGGATATCAGAATATTTGAAAAATATCTTTTCGGCAAGATACCGTCTGTAAGAGGAGGCGTGTACGCTGATGACTATGACGAAAATCCGTCAGTTCTTCCTTCACCTTCACCGACACCAATTGTGACGCAGCCTGTATATGGTGCACCTGATGCATCAGAGCCTGCTGCTACTGAACCGGAAAAGCCTTCGGAATCAGAAGAGATGCAGACAAAGTACGGTCCGCCGGCCGGATATATTTACGATGATCCGGATGAGCCTGAGCTGAACGTTACGCCGGAACCGATGCCTACAGTATACGGGCCTCCTCCGGGATACATCTACAGAGATCCGGATGAGCCTCAGTTAAATGATACTCCGTCTGTTGTATACGGCCCGCCTTCATGGTTTGAAAATGAAAATTAAACAGTGGAGGTATTCTGATGCTTAATATAATGGCGAAAAAAACTGATATGCGCATCCTGCGCCCTTCTTTTGATGAAATAAAACTGAGAAATCTCTTTCTTGAGCTCACACTCAGATGCAATGAAAGATGCCTTCACTGCGGAAGCCGCTGCGGTGACGTGCCTTCCGAGGAGCTGACACCAGCCCAGTATCATGATATACTCAGACAGATTGCCGGAGACTTTGACGTTAAGGAATTTACTCTGTGCATAACAGGCGGTGAGCCGCTTGTCAGAAGCGATTTCTTTGATATTATGGACGATGCAAACAAACAGGGATATATGTGGGGAATGACCTCCAACGGTATCCTTATCACACCTGACGTTGCAAAGGATCTTGCACGTACGGGAATGAAGACTATTTCCATAAGCATTGACGGTACTGAGGCAACTCATGATGCCTTCAGAAGAACACCGGGCGGATGGAAAAAGGCAATGGCCGGCATTGAAAATCTTATCAGAGTTGGTACTTTTAAACATGTACAGGTAACTACTGTTGTAACTCATGAAAATATAGGCCAGCTCGATGAGCTCTACAGAATTTTCAGTGAAATGGACATTGATTCATGGAGAATTATAAACATAGACCCTATCGGCAGAGCAAAGGAATTTTCGCATCTTCTCATGACAAATGAAGATTTTTTAACAATGTTCGAATATATCAGAAAAATGAGAGCCAGGGGCGAACCTGTAACATACGGATGCGAGCACTATCTCGGAATGGACTACGAGGGAGAGGTTCGTGACTGGTATTTCCACTGCGGAGCAGGCCGTTCGGTTGCAAGTATAATGTGCAACGGAGATATTACAACATGCCTTGATATTGAGAGAAGACCTGAGTTTGTCATGGGCAACATATTCAGGGACCGCTTCAGGGATGTATGGGAAAACGGATTTCAGATTTTCAGAAAGGGTCTTACATGTGACAACTGTGCAGCCTGCGGTGAATACGAATTCTGTAAGGGCGGAGCTTATCACACATGGAACTTTGATGAAAACAGACCTAACATCTGCTTTAAGGATGTGCTTTTCTGATACTCCGGTTTCAGATTTTTGTGCGGCAGAAAAACTGTCGTATATGCTTTTCGCAGCAGGCCGCATGCCGTGTGTATGCGGCCGTTGCTGTAACAGGACGATACTGTAGTCCGGACTATATACTGAAGATGGGAAATGATTAAATTTATGAACACGCCGGTCAGCGATTTTCTGTGTTCCTATGCACAGAGCGGTATGCTCAGAATGCACATGCCGGGACACAAGGGAGTGCAGAATGACAGTATTCTGTCAGAAATATTCAGATATGATATCACGGAAATAACCGGAGCAGGAAACCTTTTTGAAAATGAGGGAATTATTGCTGAAAGCGAGAAAAATGCCTCGGTACTGTTCGGAACAGAGGCGACGTTTTATTCAGCACAGGGCTCAACTCTGTGCATACAGACCATGCTTGCGCTTATGAAGCGTGAAAACAGAAATGTTATTGCCGTCAGAAATGTCCACAGAGCCTTCCTGAGTGCATGTACCCTTCTGGATATTGAGCCGCAGTGGATTTTTCCGGAATATTCAGATACGGTTGTATCGGGAAAAATAAATCTGAATGAAGCTGAAAAAATAATCAGCAGTACGGAAAATGCGTGCCTGTATGTAACATCTCCGGATTATCTCGGGGCAGTTGCTGATATCAGGAGCCTTGCGGATATCTGTCACAGATACGGAGCGGTGCTGCTTGTTGACAACGCACACGGCGCACTTCTTCCGTTTTATGAGGAAAACCGTCATCCCGTTCATCTGGGTGCGGACCTGTGCTGTGATTCGGCACACAAAATGCTTCCGGCACTTACGGGAGCCGCGTATCTTCATGTGGGAAATCCGCGTTATACTTCATCAGTTAAGGACGCCATGCTGCTCTTTGCTTCAACAAGTCCGTCGTACCTCATTACCTGTTCTCTTGATCTGTGCAACCGATATATAGAAACACAGATAAGGGAAAAACTGCGTAATTCAGTAAAATGGATGAAGGAGCTTCGCGAAGCTGTTTCGGAAAAATACTGTATCGAATATCCGGCCTTTGACAGAGAACCGCTTCATTTTACAGTAAATGCTGAAAAAAGCGGGACAACAGGTGAATTCCTTGCTGAAAAGCTTAGAGAAAACGGAATAGAGTACGAATACGCAGACAGTATATACACGGTTATGCTGTTTTCACCTGAGGACAGGCACGAGGCGTATCTGAAGGCAGCAGAGGTTCTTAACAGCATTGAATTTGAAGCTGAATACCGTGAAACTGAAAAACTGCATTTTCCGGTGCCTGAAAGAAAGATGTCCGTAAGAAGTGCGGCCCTTTCGGCCTTTGAGGAAATACCGGTTTCGGAGTCTGCCGGACGAATCTGTGCAAATATTAATGTACCATGTCCGCCGGCAGTACCGGTTGCGGTAAGCGGTGAGCTTATTTCGCCTGAGCTTTCGCTGCTGATGAAAAAATACGGCATCGAAAAAGTCAGGGTAGTCGCAGGCAGATACTTGTGAAACCGGCTGAAAAATGCTATAATATAAAGAACGTGTTTGTTTACAGTGAAAGTCAGATTTATTCTGATGTTCACTGTAATAACACAGAGCTTTGAATTTGTATGCAGCAGGGAAACGGAACGGATAATATGAAGATTTACGGAAACAGACTTTTACTTGATACAGTACACAACATGTCCGCAAGGGACAGAACAGCACATTCATTTCTGATATACGGTGACAGCGGCCTCGGAAAAAAGACTATGGCTGACTATATCGCCGCACTGCTTGTATGTGAAAATGAAACCGGACCGTGCTGCGCATGCCGTTCCTGCACCAATGCACTCAGCCACGTCCACCCCGACATTATCTATGCTGAACACAGCGGCAAAATGGGTGGGTTTTCAGTTGAAACAGTCAGAAATATATGCGCTGATGCCTATATAAAGCCAAACAATACCGATAAAAAGATTTATATCTTTACTGATGCAGACAATATCACTGTTCAGGCTCAGAATTCACTTCTCAAGCTTATTGAGGAGCCGCCGGACTATGCATATTTTATTTTTACTGTATCAGACCGCAATATTATACTTGAAACTATCCGTTCAAGAATCATCTCACTGGCAGCCGCCGAGGTTACACGTGATGAGACGGTCACGGCACTGACTGAAAACGGCATTTCTGAACAGGATGCACGGGAAGCTGCTGAACTGTTCAGCGGAAATATCGGCAGATGCCTTGAATACCTTCAGTCAGACCAGATGAAGAATGCTGTTGATTTGACAAAAAAGACAGCAGACTGTATAATTAACAGGGACGAATACGGTACACTCAGGTGCCTGACGGAAGCGTCGGCAGACAAGGCTCTTCTTAAAAATGTCATCGAAATGCTTGACCGCATAGTGCGTGACGCACTTGCTGTCAGATATCTGCCCGACAGTATAACCGGATGCAGCAGGGAAAGGGCACACAGCCTTTCTTCCGGACTGACAATGCATGCATGTGAAAAGATTCATGAAGCGCTGGCACGTGCGCATTCACTTATAGATAAAAACGTAAATATAAAGCTTATAGTATCTGTTCTCTGCGGTGAGATCGCGGCCTTCAGACAGCTTTGATGAAAAGGAATTTTTTATTATGACAGAGATAGTAGGAATAAGATTCAAAAAAGTAGGAAAAATATATTACTTTGCTCCGGGTAAAATCAAGGCCAGTGTCGGAGACAAGGCAATTGTTGAAACAATACGCGGCGTTGAGTGCGGTGACGTAGTAATAGCCAACCGAATGATTGACGACAGGTTCGTAACATCTGAACTCAAGGAAGTAATCCGAATTGCAACACCTGAGGATCTTGAAACTGTCAGAAAGAATATCCAGAAGCAGAAGGATGCTTTTGCAATCTGCCAGCAGAAGATTAAAAACCGCGGACTTGACATGAATCTTATCGATGTTGAGTTTACTTTTGACAATAACAAGATTCTTTTCTATTTTACAGCTGAAACAAGAGTTGACTTCCGTGAGCTTGTAAAGGATCTGGCCGCTGT